>NZ_JAGJEK010000001.1:0-435120 GCF_018101015.1 Pseudoalteromonas sp. MMG005
CGACTCTTTCAGCTTCGACTCTTTCAGCTTCGACTCTTTCAGCTTCGACTCTTTGCGCTTCGACTCTATCAGCTTCTTCAGCTTCGAGTCTTTCGGCTTCTGCTCTTTGCGCTTCGATTCTTTCGGCTTCGATTCTTTCGGCTTCGAGTCTTTCGGCTTCTTCAGCTTCGAGTCTTTCGGCTTCGACCCTTTGCGCTTCTGCTCTTTGCGCTTCTGCTCTTTCAACTTCGAGTCTTTCAACTTCGAGTCTTTCAACTTCGAGTCTTTCAACTTCGAGTCTTTCAACTTCGAGTCTTTCAACTTCGAGTCTTTCAGCTTCAACTCTTTCAGCTTCAACTCTTTCAGCTTCAACTCTTTCAGCTTCAACTCTTTCAGCTTCGACTCTTTCAGCTTCAACTCTTTCAGCTTCAACTCTTTCAGCTTCAACTCTTTCAGCTTCAACTCTTTCAGCTTCAACTCTTTCAGCTTCAACTCTTTCAGCTTCGACTCTTTCAGCTTCGACTCTTTCGGCTTCTGCTCTTTCGGCTTCTGCTCTTTCGGCTTCTGCTCTTTCGGCTTCGACTCTTTCGGCTTCGACTCTTTCGGCTTCGACTCTTTCGGCTTCGACTCTTTCGGCTTCTGCTCTTTCGGCTTCGACTCTTTCGGCTTCTGCTCTTTCGGCTTCGACTCTTTCGGCTTCGACTCTTTCGGCTTCTGCTCTTTCGGCTTCAAGTTGCTTTGCTTGCTCTTTAGCGAGTTGCCCTTCTTGTGACTCTTGTTGTGCTTGCTGTTCAGCTTCTTTCTTGCCAAAACCTAACCAAGACAAAAATTTATTCTTTTTTCCCATACTCGCTAAATACCATGTCAATAAATCTGATAAACTAAACTACAGTTTTGAGTTAACTCCGATGACAGAGCCTGCCCAAAACAACGTGTATGATCAGCCTTACCTTCCTACTTACCAATAGTTAGCATTAAAAGTAAGGAGATAAAGCTGACCTAAAATTAAAAATTGCTGCGCAGTGTAACATGTTCCTAAGGGATGAAAAATGCACGCTAAGTGATTTATAACATATGAAACATTCAGATAGTGCGAACTGGCATACAATGAGAAAGAAAACCCCTGTTAAAAAAGTAAACGCCGATGGATTTATTCGAATTATTAGCGGAAAATTCCGAGGCAGAAAGCTGCCAGTTAAAAACGTAGAGGGGTTAAGGCCCACAACGGATAGAATGAAAGAAACTGTGTTTAATTGGTTAATGCAAGATACCAGAGACGCCAGAGTATTAGACTGCTTTGCGGGTTCTGGTGGCCTTGGTTTTGAAGCAATATCACGCTTTGCTGAGCATACTGATTTTATCGAATTAGACAAATATGCTGCGGCACAAATACAAAAAAATATCGATACATTAGAACTAAACCATGCACAGGTATTTAATAACAATAGTATTACTCTTTTAGAAAAAGGAAATACAGGCAAACCATATAGCTTAGTATTTGTAGATCCCCCTTTTAGAAAAGACTTCGCACACCTTTGCTGTCATGCTTTAGAAACCCACAATTGGCTTACTAATGACGCTATTATTTACGTTGAAATTGAAAAAGAGCTCGATTTTAGCGCCCCAAAAGAATGGCAATTGCTAAAAGAAAAGCAAGCAGGACAAGTACTTTGTAAGCTATATCAACGTTCAGCGCTAGCAAGCAATTAATTTGCACTAATTTAAGCTTTACATATGGTAAGGCTTCAGATTACAATACCGCACCATTTTTGAACCACTTGATCAATCTTTGATCAGCGTGAGCATAGCTCATTAATTAGGTAGGTGAATTTTTAATGCCAGTAATTAAAGTAAGAGAGAACGAACCGTTTGACGTAGCACTTCGTCGTTTCAAGCGTTCATGTGAAAAAGCAGGTATCCTTTCAGAAGTTCGTCGTCGCGAGCATTATGAAAAGCCAACAGCAGAGCGTAAGCGTAAAAAAGCTGCTGCAGTAAAGCGTCATATGAAAAAGCTTTCTCGCGAAAACGCACGTCGCGTTAAATTATACTAATTTGTTTAGGTCTTGTATAAATGAGCCTTTTAACTAAGCTAAAAGACGCACAGAAAGATGCCATGCGCGCAAAAGACAAGATTCGTCTTGGTGCAATTCGTATGGTACTTGCTGAAATTAAACAGCGTGAAATTGATAACCGTGTAACACTAGATGACGCAGGTATTACCTCTGTACTAGTGAAACTGGTTAAGCAACGTCGTGACTCATATACTCAGTTTACTGATGCTGGTCGCGAAGATTTAGCTGAAATTGAAGCTAATGAAATCAAGGTGCTTGAAACTTTCTTGCCTCAGCCTTTGACTGATGAAGAAATCATTGCTTTGATTGATTCTGCTGTTACCGATACTGGTGCTGCAGGTATGCAAGACATGGGTAAAGTTATGGGTATAATCAAGTCTAAAGCTGAAGGTCGTGCCGATATGGGCAAAATCTCAGGTTTAATTAAACAACGGTTAAGCGCATAGTCCCAACATACATAAAGTATGATTAAGTAAACCGAGCCTTGCGCTCGGTTTCTTCGTATAAGCATTAAATTTTTGTTAGGAACGCTACAATAGCGACATAGCATATGGCTGGAAAAATCCCAAGACAATTTATTGATGACTTGCTTGCCAGAACCGATATTGTCGATCTTATAGACGCACGTATCGGATTAAAAAAAGCAGGTAAAGATTATCAAGCTTGCTGTCCATTCCATAACGAAAAATCCCCTTCTTTTACCGTCGCTAGAGACAAACAGTTCTATCATTGTTTTGGCTGCGGCGCGAATGGTAATGCTATTTCATTTATTATGGAGTACGACAAGCTCGAGTTTGTTGATGCAATCGAAGAGCTGGCAAACTTACTTAACCTCGAAGTACCTCGAGAGCATGGCTCTGGAGCTCCTGAACGCAGTATTGAACAAAAACGTTCAGATTATGACTTGATGTTACAAACCGCACAGTTTTATCAGCATCAACTTAAACATCATAAAAATGCAGCTAATGTAATTGAGTATGTCAAAGGTCGAGGGCTCTCAGGAGAAACCGTTCAACGTTACATGATGGGCTATGCACCTCCTGAATGGGAAAGCTTATGTCAACAAATCGGCCGCACAAACGCACATAAACAGCAGCTCGTTGAATTAAAGCTCGCCTCAGAAAAAACACCAGGTCGACAGTTTGATTTTTTCCGTGACCGCTTAATGTTCCCTATCAGAGATAAACGAGGACGTGTTATTGCCTTTGGTGGGCGTGTAATGGGCGCAGATCAAGGACCTAAATACTTAAACTCCCCAGAAACCCGTATTTTTCACAAAGGGTTTGAGCTGTATGGTTTATACGAAGCTAAACAAGCGAACAATAAACTTGAGCAAATCCTCATTGTTGAAGGGTATATGGATGTAGTCGCACTTGCTGAGCAAGGAATTTCTTATTCAGTAGCAGCTTTAGGCACAGCAACAACCGCAGAACATATGCAAACTCTATTTCGCACAACCGACAAAGTAATATGTTGCTACGATGGAGATAGAGCTGGGCGCGATGCTGCATGGCGCGCACTTGAACATGCTTTACCGAACTTAAAAGACGGAAAAGCATTACAATTTGTATTTTTACCTGATGGCGAAGATCCTGACTCATTAGTGCAGCAAGAAGGTAAAGATGCATTTGAGGCCCGCTACCACTCAGCTGATGATTTCTCTAAAGTACTTTTTAATAAATTAGCACAAAGCTGTGAATTAACTTCAGATGCTGGCAAAGCTAAGTTAATGAGTGATGCATTACCACTCATTAGTAAAGTACCCAGCGAGTACTACCAAGAAGGTTTGCTTAATACCCTTGCAAAATTAATAGGCCGTACACGTGAACAGCTAAGTACAAAACTCACGACACCAAAGCAACAGCAAAACATTGAGCGCAAATTTAAAGTCACTCCGATGCGCAGAGCGATAGGTTTACTTGTACAATATCCTAAATTAGCAACAAATATTGAGTACTTACCTGACTTAGCATTAATGAAAATACCCGGTATTGAATTGCTATTAAGACTTCAATCAGTATGTTTACAGCATCCACAATACACGAGTGCTCAACTCCTAGAATCTTTTCGTGATCAGCCTGAATATGACTCCTTGAGAAAACTCGCAGTGTGGCGCCATGACATCGATGAGCAAGCTCTAGTAAAAGAATTTCAGCATACTTTCAAATTTATTGAAGATCAGTGTTTAAATTTTCGGTTAGAGACATTATTAATAAAAGACAAAACTCAAGGCCTAAATAGTGATGAAAGACTAGAATGTGCATTATTAACTCAAGCTTTGACTAGCAGAAGAACTAGTCAAAATTAATTTTTGCTGTTATAATGTTCTATTCACGTGCGTCACGTAAATTATTCAGGTGTAGTAACTGGCGCCTGTTGTATCAACTTATCAGAGTGGAAGCATAATTCTCTATGGATCAAACTCCTCAGTCACAACTCAAACTTCTGATTCAGAAAGGTAAAGAGCAAGGTTACTTAACGTTTGCAGAAGTTAACGATCACCTTCCACAAGACATAATAGACTCAGATCAAGTAGAAGATATTATAAGCATGATCAATGATATGGGTATTAAGGTTGCTGAAAATGCGCCTGATGCCGATGAATTGATGATGCAGGAAACCACAACCGATGAAGACGCAGCTGAAGCTGCTGCAGCGGCATTGGCAACGGTAGAAAAAGAAATTGGTCGTACAACAGACCCTGTGCGTATGTACATGCGTGAAATGGGTACTGTTGAGCTATTAACTCGTGAAGGCGAAATAAAAATCGCTAAGCGAATTGAAGAAGGTATCAATCAGGTACAAATCTCTGTCGCAGAGTACCCTGAAGCAATTACTTATTTACTTGAACAATGGGATAAATTTGAAGCAGAAGAAATGCGCCTTAGTGACATTGTTTCTGGTTTCTTTGATCCTGATGCTGAAGAGACACAAATTACTGCAACACACATTGGTTCTGAGCTAAGTGATAAAGATTTAGCCGATGAAGACAATGAGTCTGACGACGACGATGACGAAGATGAGGTAGACACAGGGCCAGATCCTGAAGAAGCGCGCGAGCACTTTGAAAAGTTACGTTCGTTATATACAGCAGCTCGTAAAGTATTTGAATCTAAAGGCCGTTCACACCCTGATGCGCAAGTTGCAATTCAGGAAATTGGTGACTTATTCCGTACTTTCAAACTTGTACCTAAACAGTTTGATCGTATGGTTAACAATATGCGTGAAATGATGGACCGTGTTCGGGTTCAAGAACGTATTGTTATGAAGCAAGCTGTACAAATAGCAAAAGTTCCAAAGAAAACATTTGTTAAGCATTTCGCCAACAACGAAACGGATATGGCATGGGTTGACGCTGAAATCGCTGCTGGCGAAAAATATTCAGCTAAACTAGCTGAAGTAAAGCCTGAAATCGAACGCTGCATCAATAAGCTGAGTGTAATTGAAGAAAGTACCGGTCTGAGCATCGAGCGTATAAAAGACATCAACCGTCGCATGAGTATTGGTGAAGCAAAAGCCCGCCGTGCGAAAAAAGAAATGGTTGAAGCAAACTTACGTCTTGTAATCTCTATTGCGAAAAAATACACCAACCGAGGCTTACAATTCTTGGATCTGATCCAAGAAGGTAACATTGGTTTGATGAAAGCGGTAGATAAGTTTGAATACCGCCGTGGTTATAAGTTCTCAACTTATGCAACGTGGTGGATCCGTCAGGCTATTACACGGTCAATTGCTGACCAAGCACGAACAATCCGTATTCCTGTGCACATGATTGAAACGATTAATAAATTAAATCGTATTTCACGTCAAATGCTGCAAGAAATGGGTCGTGAGCCTAGCCCTGAAGAGCTGGCTGAGCGCATGATGATGCCAGAAGACAAAATTCGTAAAGTACTGAAAATTGCCAAAGAGCCAATCTCAATGGAGACGCCCATTGGTGATGATGAAGACTCACATCTTGGTGATTTCATCGAAGACACTACGATTGAGTCTCCGATTGATTCAGCAACAATGGAAAGCCTTCGTGGTGCCACCAATGAAGTGCTGGCAGGCTTAACAGCAAGAGAAGCGAAAGTATTACGGATGCGTTTTGGTATTGATATGAATACCGACCATACACTTGAAGAAGTAGGTAAGCAGTTTGACGTAACCCGTGAACGTATTCGTCAGATTGAAGCGAAGGCATTACGTAAGTTACGCCACCCTTCTCGCTCAGATCTATTAAAAAGCTTCTTAGATGTAAAAGGCTAATCCCTTTTTACAAAAAGATTTTTATCTAAAAAGGCCGCTTTAGCGGCCTTTTTGTTGACATATTTATTAGGAATAATCATGGCTTGGATCCAAATCCGAATTCACGCAAACAAAGACTCTGCCGACCAACTTAGTGACTTATTACTGGATGTTGGCTGCCCTTCAGTGACCTTTATGGACGCCAGCAATAACCCTGTCTACGAGCCTAAGCCAGGCGAAGTGATCTTATGGCCTGATACGCTTGTTATTGGCCTTTTCGATGCAGCTCATGATATGGATGTAGTCGTTGCTTACCTCAAAGCCAATAGTGACTCTGAGCTTACCTATAAGATTGAGCAGCTTGAGGACAAAGACTGGGAACGTGAGTGGATGGATAACTTTCACCCAATTAAGTTTGGCGAGCGCCTGTGGATCTGTCCAAGCTGGCGAGATATTCCTGAGCCAGATGCAGTCAATGTATTACTCGATCCTGGCCTTGCGTTTGGCACCGGGACTCATGCTACCACATCACTGTGCTTAAAGTGGCTAGAACGCCAAGATTTAATCGGTAAAACCGTCGTTGATTTTGGCTGTGGCTCAGGCATCCTAGGCATTGCAGCCATTAAGCTTGGCGCTGAGCGCGTGATCGGTATCGATATCGACCCTCAGGCACTCGCTGCAAGTAAAGATAATGCAGGGCGCAATGGTGTTGCTGATCAGCTTGAAGTCTATTTACCGGAAAACCAACCTGAATTTAGTGCTGATATTGTGGTTGCCAATATTCTCGCTCAACCTCTGCGAGAGCTGCACGAAATCATTTTAGCATTTCTAAAACCAGGTGGTGAAATCGCCATGTCAGGAATTTTAGAAGAGCAAGCTCAGTCTGTTGCAACAGTTTACGCACCATTTATTCAACTTGATGACATTGCACAAGAGGGTGAATGGACACGTGTAAGTGGCCATAAAAATATCCGTGAGAGTTAGTAGTTTGTAACTGGTAAAGCCTCGCTTTAACAGGCTTTACCACTTATTTTCATAAAACAGTCTGAACATTTTTCAATCACCATGAAAAATTTAGATTAAAAAACAGTCAAATAAATCGAACTCTCAAACTGTTATAAAAAGTCAACCCACTAAGTTTAAAAAAAAAGCAATAATGTTCAATTTATAGCCTTTGATTTTTGCAAAAAAAGCCGTAAACTTAGCGCCCCTTGAAAAGAGGCAGATTGAACTACTGTGCGTATTGGTCCTTACCAACTTGATAACAACATTATTGTGGCCCCTATGGCAGGGATCACAGATAGACCGTTTAGACAACTTTGCCGCCAATTAGGGGCTGGGTTAGCTGTTTCGGAAATGATGTCTTCAAATCCAAAGGTATGGAAAACTGACAAATCGATGAACCGCATGGATCATAGTGGTGAGTCAGGCGTTCGTTCAGTACAAATTGCTGGTGCCGATCCGGAATTAATGGCGCAAGCAGCTCAGTTCAATGTTGCAAATGGGGCACAGATCATAGATATCAATATGGGCTGCCCCGCAAAGAAAGTGAATAAAAAGCTGGCAGGCTCAGCATTGTTACAATATCCAGATTTAGTGGAAGAGATAGTTGATGCGGTAGTAAATGCTGTTGAAGTACCTGTAACACTTAAAATCCGCACAGGATGGAATACGGAAAATCGTAACGGGGTTGAGATTGCCAAAATTGCTGAACGTAATGGCATTGCTTCACTTGCTGTACATGGCCGCACAAAAGCGTGTATGTACAAAGGTGAGGCTGAATATGTCACGATTAGGGATATAAAACGTTCGGTATCAATACCTGTGGTTGCCAATGGTGATATCACATCACCAGAGAAAGCGAAGCAGGTACTGGAATATACGGGTGCAGATGCCATCATGATTGGTCGAGCCGCCCAAGGTCGCCCTTGGATTTTTAGGGAGATAGACCACTTTTTGCGAACTGGAAAACACCTACCTACGCCAGAAATATCTGAAGTACGTAGTATTTTGATGGAGCATTTAATTAATCTTCATCAGTTTTACGGGGAGCCAATGGGAGCGCGTATCGCACGTAAACATGTATCTTGGTATTTGCAAACCCATGACCAAGCAGGTCAGTTTAGGCGAGTATTCAATGCCCTCGAAGCGCCAAATGAGCAAATCGAGGCATTGGAAAAATACTTTGAAACACTAGCAGCTAACTAAGAAAGAAAGAGACATACGATGTTCGAACAAAATGTGACTTCTCCATTTATCACTAACGCTCATGTTCAGTCACAAGAGAAACCGCAACCTTTACGTGATGCAGTAAAAAAAGCTGTTCATCACTATTTAAAGCAGCTTAATGGTCAAGATGTACAAGACGTATACGACCTTGTTCTTTCTGAGCTAGAAGCGCCATTACTTGAAGAAGTAATGACATACACACGTGGTAACCAAACACGTGCAGCAATCTTACTTGGTATCAACCGTGGTACTCTTCGTAAGAAGCTAAAAAAATACGGCATGAACTAAGCACTCGCTTAATTCATCCTAAATACAAAAAGCACTTTAATTGTGCTTTTTGTATTTTATTCCTCTCATTTTGATTTCCCGCATTCTTCCTTGGCACTTAATCCAGACATTAAACCCTTGCTAACCAAATAAATTGTAATTTTCTCAACTGCACTTTTGCCTTTTCCATCGTTTTCTTGTTCCAGATAGGCTAAAATAGCGCCCTTCTAAGCTAGCCCTTAACTTATCATTGAGGAAACCCTAACCATCATGGATATACATCGTCCAATTCGTCGCGCACTATTAAGTGTGTCAGATAAAACCGGTATCGTTGAATTAGCCCAAGCACTGAGTGCGCAAGGCGTTGAGATTTTATCAACTGGCGGTACATACAAATTATTAGCTGATAACGGCATTGCTGCCACGGAAGTATCTGACTATACAGGTCACCCTGAAATCATGGATGGTCGCGTTAAAACACTTCACCCTAAAGTACACGGTGGCATATTAGCCCGTCGCGGCCAGGATGAAGGCGTTATGACAGAAAACGATATTTCTGCAATTGACATGGTTGTGGTTAACTTATACCCCTTTGCACAAACTGTTGCAAAAGCTGACTGCAGCCTTGAAGACGCAATTGAAAACATTGATATCGGCGGCCCAACTATGGTCCGTGCAGCAGCAAAAAATCACAAAGATGTGACTATTGTTGTAAATGCGCAAGATTACACCCGCGTTATTGCTGAATTGAATGAAAACAATGGTTCAACAACTTACCAAACGCGTTTTGATCTTGCCATTGCTGCCTATGAACACACCGCACAGTACGACGGAATGATTGCCAACTATTTTGGTAAAATGGTGCCTGATTACACTGAAGAAGCCGCTACTGAGACTAAATTCCCGCGTACTATCAATATGCAATTCACTAAAAAGCAAGACATGCGCTACGGTGAAAACTCTCACCAAGACGCTGCTTTTTATGTTGAAAATGATTTGCAAGAAGCGTCTGTTGCCACAGCAGTACAATTACAAGGTAAAGCGCTATCTTTCAATAATATTGCTGACACCGACGCAGCACTTGAGTGTGTAAAAGAATTTGACGCACCTGCGTGTGTTATCGTTAAACATGCAAATCCATGTGGTGTTGCTGTTGACGAAAACATTTTAGCTGCATACGACAGAGCATTTAAAACCGATCCAACGTCTGCCTTTGGCGGCATTATCGCATTCAACCGCGAGCTCGATGCAACAACCGCTGAAGCGATTGTGGCACGTCAATTTGTAGAAGTAATCATTGCCCCAGGTATCAGTGAAGAAGCGGCGAAAATTGTTGCTGCAAAGAAAAACGTTCGTTTACTAGAATGTGGACAATGGGATGCGAAAACAACCCAATCTGATATCAAGCGCGTCAATGGTGGTATTTTAGTTCAAGATCGCGACCAAGGCATGGTAACGCTTGGTGATTTAACCGTGGTTTCAAAACGCCAACCGACAGAACAAGAACTGAAAGATCTACTATTTTGCTGGAAAGTCGCTAAATTTGTTAAGTCTAACGCAATTGTTTATGCGCGTGACGGAATGACAATTGGTGTTGGTGCGGGTCAAATGAGCCGTGTTTACTCTGCTAAAATTGCAGGTATTAAAGCTGCTGATGAGAACTTAGAAGTAAAAGGTTCAGTCATGGCATCTGATGCATTCTTCCCATTCCGTGATGGTATTGATGCTGCAGCGGCAGCGGGTATTACCGCAGTTATACAGCCTGGCGGCTCAATGCGCGATGAAGAAGTTATTGCCGCAGCAGATGAAGCTGGCATGGCAATGGTATTAACTGGCATGCGTCACTTCCGTCATTAACCTACTCGCACGAAGCGTTTATCGTTTCGTGCTTTTTGTTTGCCCTAAATTCAAGTATTCTGCTTAAAACACAATCACAAAAGTGAAGGACAGAAAAATGAAATTTGGATTAAAAACACTTCTTGCAGCAAGTATCGTAGCCGCTATTGCTGGCTGTGCGAGTAATGGAAGTTCAAGCTCTCAAGCCGCATCTGAACTCGTTTCTGCTGCAAATAATGCTGAGCGTACGGAAAAAAATCGTGCGCGTGATCAGTATCGAAACCCTGTTGAAACACTTGATTTCTTCGGTCTACAAGCTGATATGACCGTGGTAGAAATTGCACCAGGGGGAGGATGGTATTCTGAGATACTTGCACCTGCTGTTAAAGGCAACGGTACTCTGTATGCTGCGCACTTCCCAGCAGACTCTGAGGTTAAGTACTATCAACGTTCTTTAGCTGGCTTTAAAGATAAAGTTACAAAAGATAACCGTTTTAGCGAAGTGAAAATAACCGAATTTGCACCGCTTACACATTCAGATATCGCGCCGACAGGCTCTGCTGATATGGTGCTTACATTTAGAAATGTCCATAACTGGTATATGCGTCAAGGTGATGAAGGTGTATTAAATGCATTTCAAGCATTTAACAAAGCACTCAAACCAGGCGGTGTACTCGGTGTAGTTGAACACCGTTTGCCTGAACATCGTGATGATGCAGATCAAAAACGATCTGGCTATATGAAACAAAGTTATGTCGTTGATATAGCGAAAAAAGCAGGATTCGAATTAGTGGCTGAAAGTGATGTGAACGCTAACCCCTTAGACAGTGCTAATCACCCAAAAGGTGTTTGGACATTGCCACCACGCTTAGCATTGGGTGATAAAAATGCAGATCAATATAAAGCGATTGGGGAAAGTGACCGCATGACGCTCAAATTTAAAAAGCTTTAATAGGAAAATTAAGCCATGAATGTACTGGTCATTGGCAGTGGCGGTCGTGAACACGCTCTTGCGTTCAAAGCCGCTCAAAACCCTTCAGTAAAAACTGTTTTTGTCGCACCTGGTAATGCAGGTACGGCGCTTGAGCCTAAATTAGAAAACATTGATATCAAGGTGGAAGATCTAGATTCACTGGTATCTTTTTCAAAAGAAAACAATGTTGAACTTACCATTGTAGGCCCAGAAGTACCCTTGGTGCTAGGTGTTGTTGACCGCTTCCGTGAAGAAGACCTTGCGATTTTTGGTCCTACTGCTGCAGCCGCACAACTTGAAGGATCAAAGTCGTTCACCAAAGACTTTTTAGCGCGACATAACATTCCTACTGCTGACTACGAAACTTTTGAACAGATCGAGCCTGCGCTTGCGTACTTGCAAGAAAAAGGTGCTCCGATTGTGATCAAAGCAGACGGCTTAGCGGCAGGTAAAGGTGTCATTGTCGCCATGACAGAAGCTGAAGCTGAAGAGGCCATTCGCGACATGCTCGCTGGTAATGCATTTGGTGAAGCTGGTAGCCGTGTCGTAATTGAAGAGTTTCTTGAAGGTGAAGAAGCTTCATTTATCGTAATGGTTGATGGCAAAAATGTGTTACCGTTCGCCACCAGTCAAGATCATAAACGTGCATTTAATGGCGATTTAGGTCCAAACACTGGTGGTATGGGGGCATACTCCCCAGCACCCGTTGTCACAGGCGAC
The DNA here is from genome assembly GCF_018101015.1 of Pseudoalteromonas sp. MMG005. Taxonomy (NCBI): domain Bacteria; kingdom Pseudomonadati; phylum Pseudomonadota; class Gammaproteobacteria; order Alteromonadales; family Pseudoalteromonadaceae; genus Pseudoalteromonas; species Pseudoalteromonas sp. MMG005. The sequence goes on from NZ_JAGJEK010000001.1 coordinate 12,307, forward strand.
ATTCATCAACGGATCATGGATGAAGTTATTTTTCCAACCGTCAATGGTATGGCAAATGAAGGTAACCCATATACAGGCTTTTTATACGCAGGTCTGATGATTGCTGCTGATGGTACACCTAAAGTGATTGAATATAACTGTCGTTTTGGTGACCCTGAAACGCAACCAATTATGCTTCGTTTGCAATCAGATCTTGTTGAATTGATTGAAGCCGCTAACCGACAAGAGCTTGATAGCACACCAATTAAATTTGACCCACGTGCAGCTGTTGGAGTGGTATTAGCAGCGAAAGGCTACCCTGCAAGTTATCCAAAAGGCGATGTTATCTCTGGATTACAGGTGAGCTATGCTGAAGGCGAAAAGGTATTTCACGCTGGTACCAAGCAAGACGGTGAGCATGTTGTTACAGCCGGTGGGAGAGTGTTGTGTGCAACCGCACTAGGACATACGGTGACTGAAGCACAAAAGCGTGCATATGCTTTGGCTGCAGATATAAAATGGGATGGTGTCGAATATCGTACTGATATAGCCTATCGTGCCATCGCTAGAGAACTATAGTTATCTCTAATAAGGCCAGCGCTCGCTGGCCTTTCTTTTATTACCGCACTATCTGTGTGATTCGCATCACATGAAAAATTGGGTATACTCAATCCAATAGTATAATTATTAGGATTGCGCTCATGACGGACAAATATCGCGTTGTATTTACGAGCTTAAATGAAGGTATCTCAGCCGCAGAAGCGACCACAAAGTTAAGCCAAAAGCTGAAAATTCCAGAGTCAAAAGTACAAGCGTTCTTTGCAGGCAAACCCCTATTCTCCATCGCAGATAAAGAAAAAAGTACTAAGCAGCTTAAACTACTTGCTTCATTGGGCATACAAGCAAAACTTCAACCAGCTAGTTCTCCCTCTACTTCACAGCTCGCTCAAAGCCAACGTGATGAGAGATTGTTTGGTGCCTTAGACTATATTACAAGTAGTTTAATTCGAATTGAAGAACGTTTGGAAGAATTAGAGCAGCGCCTTCCTGAACAACTCCCTGAAAGTAATGAAAAAGCCTCAGAACAATGGGAAGATGATGAACTCTTCGAAGAGCTTGAATTAGACTCCCCTCCCCCGAAGCGCAGCAAAACAGTTCAATATGGCTTGGGTGCGATACTCATCATATTATTAATCATATTGGCACTTGCGATTGCTTTTCCTAACCTCGTAGCAATGTAATTATGAGTAACACATTTCAATATGCTTGCGATAAACATAGGCAAGATCGCGCAACAATTCGCCAGTCAATTAGAAATGCACGTAAATCCCTGACGTGTGAAGAGCAAAAAACAGCCGAAACAGCCCTTTGTATTAATTTTTCTCAACATGTAAAACCACCTAAAAACGCCAAAATCGCTCTGTATTTAAGCAATGATGGAGAACTCAAAACAAACAAATTAATTCAGTATCTTATAAAAGAAAATCACACTGTATACCTGCCTGTAATCCACCCTTTTAACGGCACTACATTACTATTTCAAAAGTATGAAGAAAATTCACCCATGGTCCATAACCGCTATGCTATCTTGGAACCTGAGTTAAATTGCAGTCATATATGCCCTTTGTACTCTCTAGATTACTTATTTACACCACTGGTTGCCTTTGATGAGTTTGGGAACAGACTTGGTATGGGGGGGGGCTATTACGATAAAACTTTGGCCAATTATTATCGTAACAACATCGCAAAGCCCATTGTCTTTGGTTTAGCTCATGACTGTCAAAAAGTTGAAAAGTTACCAATAGCGGCTTGGGACGTGCCACTGCAACATATATTAACGCCCACTAAATTTTATACTTGGTAAATTATATCTCAGGTATTTAATCAGATATTTTGAGGTATACTGCGATAAATTTTGATAACAAAGTGAATTGCGTGATGACCCAAGATGAAATGAAAAAAGCGGCTGCATGGGCTGCACTGGATTACATACAAGAAAATACCATCGTTGGCGTAGGCACTGGGTCTACCGTTAACCATTTTATAGATGCACTTGGCTCAATTAAAGACACCATTAAAGGCGCTGTTTCTAGTTCTGAGGCATCTACAGAGAAGCTTAAAGCACTCGGTATTGAAGTATTTGAACTCAATGATGTGGCTCAGCTCGACGTTTACATAGATGGCGCTGATGAGATAAATCATAGTAATGACATGATCAAAGGCGGTGGTGCTGCTTTAACTAGAGAAAAAATAGTTGCTGCAGTAGCAAATAAATTTATCTGCATCGTTGACAATACCAAGCATGTCGAAACACTTGGTACTTTTGCATTGCCCGTTGAAGTTATTCCAATGGCGAGAAGCTATGTCGCACGAGAATTGTTAAAGCTAGGTGGCGATCCGGTATATAGACATGGCGTAACAACGGATAATGGCAATGTTATCTTAGACGTTCATGGCTTAAGTATCTTAGAGCCAAAGCAACTTGAAGAGAAAATAAATCAAATCGTGGGCGTAGTGACAAATGGCTTATTTGCACAACGCGGCGCTGATATTGTTATAACCGGCACCCCTGAGGGTCCCAATATAAATTAACAGGAATGAGACATGAGTACGGTATCGTTAGCTAAAGAGAAAATCAAAATACTACTCCTAGAAGGTATTCACCAAAGTGCTGTAGAAACACTTAAACGTAATGGTTATAGTAATATTGATTATGTCAAAACGTCGCTACCTGAAAGTGAATTGATTGAGCGGATCAAAGATGTCCACTTCGTTGGGATCCGCTCTCGTACACATTTATCTCAGTCAGTGCTTAACGCAGCAGAAAAGTTAGTCGCAGTGGGATGTTTTTGCATTGGGACTAACCAAGTTGCACTCAACGCTGCAAGAGAGCGTGGTATCGCTGTATTTAATGCCCCTTTTTCGAATACCCGTTCTGTTGCAGAGCTGGTATTAGGTGAGATCTTATTACTGCTTAGAGGGATCCCACAAAGAAATGCGATGGCACATCGTGGAGAATGGCTAAAATCAGCAATCGGCTCGTATGAAGCTAGGGGTAAAACTCTCGGGATCATTGGTTATGGACATATTGGCACTCAACTTGGGATCATGGCTGAAAATATCGGAATGCGAGTAGAGTTTTACGATATTGAAGATAAGCTCACTTTAGGCAATGCACAACAAGTACAGAACTTAACTCATTTGTTACAACGAGCTGATGTTATTAGTCTCCACGTTCCTGAAACACCATCGACTAAGAACCTCATTGGCTTAGCTGAGCTAGAGGTTATGAAACGCGGCGCTATTTTAATCAACGCGTCTCGAGGTACTGTTGTCGATATTGATGCATTAGCTGAATCTTTACGTGACCAAAAATTAGCTGGAGCTGCGATTGATGTATTCCCTACAGAGCCTAAATCTAACGATGAAGAGTTTATTTCCCCATTACGAGAATTTGATAATGTGATTTTAACTCCACACGTTGGCGGTTCTACACAAGAAGCACAAGAAAATATTGGTATTGAAGTCGCTGGAAAAATTGCTAAATACTCTGATAATGGCTCAACTTTAAGTGCAGTTAACTTTCCTGAGGTTTCTTTACCTGAGCTTGCTAATCGCAGCCGTTTACTCCATGTACACCAAAACCGCCCCGGAGTATTAACGCAAATAAACCAAGCTTTTGCGCAACACGGTATCAATATTGCTGCGCAATATCTACAAACTGACGACTCCATTGGTTATGTCGTGATTGACGTAGATAGCGATCATTCAGAAGTCGCATTAAAAGAGCTCAGCGCGGTGGAAGGGACTATAAGAGCACGTATCTTACATTAATAGTAACTCACAGATAGGTGTAAATAGTGCTTAACATGGGTAAATACACCTGATCATCGGATAAAAGTCTGTTGTTAAGCTATTTTCCGTGAACTTCCAAGTTCATTAATTTAGCTAATTCTTCAGGCTGTTCTGCAAGAGACATTACATGTTGTGATACTGTTTGAATATCACTATCACCTGGTAGAGATACTGAAACATGCAGTGATTCTTTCCCTTGTACAAATGCAACAATTGCGTCCTTTGCAATCTGTGGAAGCGGCGCTTGTGTCAGTTGCATTTGTAGCATATTTTCAAAGCTCACTTGATCTAATCCAGCCATCGCTACTTGATCATCCAATAGTTGTGCCAATTGGCCTTTATTTTCGATCTGAAGCTGTAGAGATTTTGGAACTAGCTGCTGCATTGCACCCATAAGTTTAGTTTGTATCTGTAGCTGTTCTTCCACAGTTAACGCGGCAACACTTTGCTGCTTTTGCATATCAAAAGATACATCCATTAAAGGGCCGCTATTGTTGAGCTCCATATCAAAGTCAAACTGTGCAATATTATGTGCTGCTAATGCCAACTTTAATTGGCTATATCCTGTTTCAGCATCAAAGGCCAATGACGTACTAAAATCATACTTCGCATCCAATAAAGGCTTGGGCGTATCAAGACTGTTGTTTTTAATCGCTTCAAAGAGCGAAAAACCATGGATGTTTACTTGCGTAAACTCACTAATGCTTTCTTCTTCATAACCAATAAGAACAATTTCCTCAATTCCAAAAGCCGATACACCTTGTGGGTCCGAAACCATCAGACCATTGACAACAATATTACCATTAAACATATTCACTGAGGCATCGGCATAGTCAAACTGCATACCTGAATCCTCAACAGCAATAGCTAGTTGGGTTTGTAATTTCTCATCAACAACTTGATTCATATGTGATTGCAATGCCACATACCCTGCTGCAAGTGCGCCTGTGACTAGCAACATAATGACTGGTTTTTTCATCTATTTTTCCATTTTAAAATAAAGCTTCAAGGGCATCACTTAAGCAGTTAACAGCGATGACTTCCATACCCTCGATGATTTCCTTTGGTTTATTTGCACTTGGTACAATAGCACGTTTAAAGCCATGCTTAGCAGCCTCTTTTAACCTTTCCTGGCCACTGGGTACAGGCCTAATTTCACCGCCAAGCCCGACTTCACCAAATACCACTAACTCACGGTCTAATGCATAATTCTTAAAACTCGACACCAGTGCGGTAATAAGTGCTAAATCAGCACTTGTTTCCGACACTTTAACGCCGCCCACAACATTGACGAACACATCTTGGTCAGCAACTTGCAAACCTCCATGGCGGTGCAAGACAGCGAGTAACATAGCGAGTCGATTTTGTTCCAAGCCAACCGTTACCCTTCTAGGGTTTGCGAGCTGTGAATAATCCACCAGCGCCTGTACTTCAACAAGCAATGGACGCGTTCCTTCCCAAATAACCATCACCAAAGATCCCGGTGTTTGCTCCTCTCCTCGATTAAGGAAAATAGCCGATGGGTTACTGACCTCTTTAAGCCCTTGCCCTGTCATCGCAAAAACCCCCAACTCATTGACGGCTCCAAAACGGTTTTTGTTACCTCGTAAGGTTCGAAATCGACTGTCGCTACTCCCTTCAAGTAAGATAGAACAATCTATACAGTGCTCCAATACTTTAGGGCCCGCAAGAGAGCCATCTTTTGTGACATGACCAACCATAAAAATAGCAACCTGATTTTGCTTCGCAAAACGCGTTAAATACGCCGCACTTTCTCGCACTTGAGATACACTTCCAGGGGCTGATTGAACATCACTCATATGCATGACTTGAATTGAATCAATAACCATAATGCTTGGCTTTTCTTTCAACGCTAACTGACAAATCGTTTCTACATTGGTTTCAGCTAATGTCCTTAATTTGTTGGTAGGTAAACCTAACCTATGCGCTCGCATAGCGACTTGCTGCAGAGACTCTTCACCTGTCACATAGAGCGTGTTCATTGATTCAGCGAGTAAACACATCGTTTGCAACAACACTGTACTTTTACCGGCACCGGGAGATCCCCCTATCAAAATTGCACTTCCAGGTACAACCCCGCCCCCAAGCACTCGGTCGAACTCTTTAAAACCTGTTGAAAAACGCGGTAGACTTTCTAAATTCACTTCATCTAGAGTTTGTACTGTTGCTTCAACCATACCTGCATACCCAGACATTGCTGAACCTTTTGGTGGTGCTTTCACCGACGGTACTCTAAACTCTGTCACCGTATTCCAAGCGCGACATTCTGAGCATTGCCCTTGCCAACGCGCAAATTCCGCACCGCAATCATTACACACAAACGCAGTTTTCTTTTTCACCATAATAAAGGCACACTTATTGCTTAATTAATTTTTAATCTAACTTATCCGGCAATATATACGAAATACTGGCACTAACAAGCTGAGTTTCTGTAATTGTTTACGAATAATGTTAACTATGACCTAATATTGTCATAGTATTGGCTAAGTATTTAGAAAATTATAACGATATAGCCTCAGGGCAAGAATACAGGTAAGAATACGGTTCATTTATGGCTGAAGATAAGCTGCAAAAATATCAACCCCTCATCGACGATTTAAAGTTGCAATTAGGCGATCCTAATTTTGACCAAATTTTTGCACAAACGACTTCTTCGCTGTCAAAACCAGATCAATTCTTATTAAAAATGGAGATGTCTCGACTCTCTCAGCCAGTAGCCCGATTTATTGACTTACGAGGCCAAGTCGCTGGTGAAGTTAAACCTTACGAACATGATGGTAAGCAGCACTTTATGGACAATGTTGCTATTGATGTATTTGAGGAAGAATTAGCAAGACATGGAAAATATACTTTAGCCGTATACGAAGCAGTAATGCACACTGAAAATAATTACAAGGTGATGCAAAAAAACCAAGATGAGCAAGGGGCGTCTTCACAATCTGAAAAGCAACTAGCCAATGGAACAAAGCTTATACGCTTTGCTTCCTATGAAAGCCGCTGTGAAGAGCGAATGAATTACTCGATTAAAATTACCGTTGACTTAGGTAAAGAAGGCACTGTATCGGCCACTACATCTGACATTTCCCTCAGTGGTGCAAAGATAAAGCTTTCTCCAAATTACTCTCTTGTACCAGAGCAACTCATTGGTATTAGATTGGTTGGCTTAGAACAAGACTTTGAGTTGGGATTAAAAGGAGGGGTTCAATATGAAGTTGTTGCTGTTGAGCCTGTTTCTAGGGACTACCAACACATACGTCTAAAACGGACTTTTATTGAAAATAACTCTGGATTTGATGAATTTTTACAGAGCTTTATACATGGAAATAAGCGCCGCTATAAAATAAACCTCGATAACACAATGGACGCGGTTGTATGCAAAGGATATGAACAATTTTATTTACCTAGAGTGAGCTCATTATTCATATACTTCGCAAAGAAAGGCAAACACTTACTTCCGACCATTGCGCTAACGAATGAAAATAACGCATACATAAACTACTACTTTGAAGACGAACGTAAAATTTCATGCTTATATAGTATTTTTAGTCAAAGTAGGTTAGCGCGAATACTTGCATTTCCAAACGCCGTCAAAGAAGCGACTGTGTATACTTTCACACACTCCAATGGTGGCAAAATATACTACTATTCAGCCTTTGGATATGAACTTGACGAACATCCAGAACTCAAAGCCTTGTTTCTTGGCTTTGGTAGCCAAAAAGAAAGCTGGCGTACCTATAAAGTTCAGCTCATGCCTAGCCATCACGAAGATGCCTTTATTCCTCTATCTTTACCTCTTAGCGCAGGAAAGAATGTGGAAAAGCTCAACAAAAGACCGACGCCTCGAGTGCAAGGTATTATCCAAGACGTAAAATTCTTGATGCTACTAACTGATATTTCAAGTAAACAGCAATTAAATGCTTATCAAGCCCATCAATTTGATAGTAACTCAGTAAATAAGTTAAAAGCATTTGGCCATGGTAAAGCCACAAACCCGCCATCACTCGAAGTTGTTGCGTTAGAATACGTAAATTTACGCTCTCATAAGCGCTATTTATACAAAACAGCCGTCACCATGCATGTTGATTCTGACCACGCTGACTCTGGTAATACCCGAGACTTTTCAGTGATGGGGTTACAGCTCGAGACACCATCACCTTCGACCGTTAAAAAAGGTGATATTGTTCATTTAGAACTGCCCGATTTGCAAAAAATAACTAAACAACATCAACTGAATAACCTTAGATATGAAGTTATGGCTGTCAGTAAGTCTAAAACCATTATAAATCTCAAGGTCAGCAGGTTAACAGATTTACCTCATGTCGGAATGGAGTTTTTTAAACAGCTTATTGACATGAATAAAAGCAAACTACACGCATGTGAAGAAACACCAAAAATCCCGGGGTTATCTACTGCACTCAGAAACATGGTCACAAAAAGTGTATGCCAATTTCCACTATATATTCATAAAGAATCGGCACTATTTAATATTGGTGCTATCGGCCTTGGCCTATACCCAACAAATCTGCATAAATTATTAATGTCCTATCATACAGGGGGCGTTGAGCACTTAGATGCTACCAATCTGTTCCCTGAGAACTTCATTGAAGAGCATTTAAACGAGGCATTCCGTCATATTAGTCGCCAAGATAAGCCTTTAAAATATACTGTATTTGTTCGTTTTGACAGTACCAAAGAACACCTATCCGATGCGATAAAAAGTCAATGTATTGCTTTTGATGTACCGATAGAGCCACTTTACTTGTTTTTGAAAAAAGCGATTAAGAAAGACATACTATTTGTATTCCATTTGCATATTTCCAAAACCGGGCGTCCTGATACCGATTATTTGGCAAATGAATTACGATACGTCAGTCACTACGCATTACACAAAGCTAAGGATCTAGAAGAGGCACTGTGGTCTGTAACCGGTGTGTGTGACTTAATCGATATTAGTGATGAAGCAATACGTCAACTTGATGTTGAGCCGCGGCTTATCAAAGCCATGCTACAACGCAAAAAACAGTGGTCAGACGGGCTTCTGCATTAATCAGGGCCCGTATATCACGCTAAGCTAACAGCCCAAATAGAGTTAAAGCTGCAACAAGTGCTAAAAACAGCAATACATTACGTTTCACTAATCGCATCATGCATGTTGCCTCATAAGTACATCCAACATATTGCTGCTCTATTTGCTCTGCTGCTAACGCTGTTGTCGTTACAAGCTTGCGGTTTGATGTTGAAAAGTCCAGTGCATACTTAATAAAATGGTGTGTTCCTTTAGAGAAGTTACCAATAATCAAGTAACCAAAACTCGTAAGTCGTGCAGGTAGCCAGTTTAATATAAACAATAATGCATTTAATCGTACTTGATGGCGTGCATAAGGTGATGTTTGTGATTGCTCACTCGCAATATCAAACGCTGAACGAATTGATGCATATAACACAGCGCCGGGTATGCCTAGTAACACAAACCAAAACATCACAGCACAATAATAACGGAAGTTTATCCATGCTAGCGTTTGCCCGAACCATTCCCCGTCTTGCTCACACTCAGTCCTAATTTGGCCCATTTGCAACGCATAAAGTGTAGCGGCTTCTTTGTCTCCGCGCGTTAAGGCATTCAGATAGCCTTTATACTTTTTCCTCGGCACGGCACACCCAAAACATATAAGGAGCAAAACAGTATTTATAGGGAACTGCCAAACTATGAAATCTGAAATTTGATATACCGCAGCAATCAAAAGCACGGGAAGCAGTAAATAAGATATGAACCCCATATCTTTGTTTAACAATTTACTGATAGTCTTATTGTCATAGCCTGCTTTCAAATAACGCGTCAAATAATAATCTATTTGCCAATGTAAACTACGTGCACCTAATCGCTCTAATGCCAAAGCAAGAATAATAGAGATTAAGATCATAAACTGTCTCTTTTTATGTAATTAAATCTAAAAGTTTTTGCCACTTAAATATAGCGCCAGGGTCTGTTTTTCTTCCCGGTGCTATATCACAATGCCCCACAATTCTATCCAGTGAAATAGCAGGATAATAATGCCTAATTTCTCGGGTCAATGCAGCTAAACTAGCATATTGCTCAGAGGAATACTCTATGCAGTCTGTTCCTTCAAGCTCTATTCCTATACTAAAGTCGTTGCATCTTGCTCGTCCAGCAAACTCTGAGACCCCAGCATGCCAAGCCCGTTTACCAAATGGGACATATTGCAATACGGAGCCATCTCTGCGAATAAAGCAATGCGCCGACACTTTTAATCCTCGTAAATCAGAAAAGCTCGGATGTGCATCACAATTTAGCTGTCCAGTAAATAAACTATCAACATAAGGCGTACCAAATTGCCCCGCTGGTAGTGAAATATTATGAATCACCAACAATGATATCTCTTCACTATCTGGTCTGTCATCAAAAAATGTACAAGGACGAGGAGATGCCAAATTCGACCAATCTCGTTGAGCCATGTCGTTCACTTATTTAATCATTTAATCTATTTTTACCATAACAAGCTTTATTTAAATTCACTACCTTGATTGTGTAATAGTCCGCTACGCAGTAAAATTTACTGAATTCTCTTAAATATAAACATATAAGTGACGGTACTATGCAAAGCCAACTCATCACATCTGAACTCATTACTTCATTGGTGACCCAAGCATTAAATGAAGACTTAAATTTTCAAACAGCCAGTGATGGTGATATTACCGCACAATTGATCCCTGAAACACAACAAGCAAATGCTTTTGTTATTACCCGTGAAGATTGCATATTTTGTGGCGCAGACTTAATTTTAGAAGTATTCAAACAGGTTGACCCGAGTGTTGTTGTGAATGTATTAGTCAAAGATGGTGAGAAAGTGACTGCAAATACTAAATTATTTACAGCTAAAGGGTCGGCCCGCGCAATATTAACTGCTGAGCGTACCGCTTTAAACTTTGTCCAGTCACTCAGTGGGACAGCAACCACAACCGCACAGTACGTTGCAACACTTGCAGGCAGTAATACACAACTACTTGATACGCGAAAAACAATCCCAGGCCTACGTGCATTGCAAAAATATGCGGTCACTTGTGGCGGTGGTAAAAACCATAGAATAGGTTTATTTGACGCTTTTTTAATAAAAGAAAACCACATCGCTGCATGTGGTGGGATAAATGCAGCTGTCACTCAAGCCAAAGCGAGCCATGCAGACAAAGCGGTAGAAGTTGAGGTCGAAAACTTAGATGAATTAAAGCAAGCGCTGGAAGCAGGTGCAGATATTATTATGCTTGATAATTTCAGCGTGCCTGATATTCAAAATGCTGTAGCACTCACTCAAGGGAAAGCCAAATTAGAAGTCTCTGGTAATATGACAATCGAGACCCTTACTACTTATGCGCAAGCTGGCGTGGACTTTATTTCTAGCGGTGCACTTACAAAAAACTTACAAAGTATCGACCTTTCCATGCGTTTCGATTCTTAATCGAGATCAATAAGAGGGTGATCAAATCAAAAATAGCCACCTAATCAATTGACAGGTAAGTGAAAAAAAACTTTAATACGAACAAAGAACCAGAATGTAACAAAAAATTTATCAATAATGGTTAAATTGATGATAAAGTATGGTTAGTTTCAGCTTACCGCTGAGTTACAGGCTAAAATATCATTAATTTTTCTTGTTACTATCAGTAATTGTTATTAAAGTATTAGCCAGTAATGACCGATAATATAGATACAATGTGTTGCGGTGATAACAGAGTTAAACTAGGAAACCTAAATAAATCATTGATAAATATCATAGGTTCATTTGGATAAATTGATTCAATATTCTAAACTTTGTTAACAAAAGCAACAGAGTTAATAAAAGAATATAGGTCAAAATAGCACAAAGCCGATGAGCTTTCGTGAGACTAGCAGCTATTGCAATAATTTTAATAATCACCTAACTTTGTAATTAAAGTTAGATATACATCCTTTAGGAGACACATCATGACTAAACAACACCAGGGTGGTTTTACCCTTATTGAATTAATGATTGTAATTGCAATCATTGGTATTTTAGCCGCAGTTGCATTACCTCAATACAGTGATTACACCAATAGAGCAAAAGCAACAGAAGTTATGCTTGCCGCAAGTACGGTTAAAACATGTGCATCTGAAAAAGCACAAGTAGGCGCGAGCCCAGCTGACTGCTCTGCAGACTTTAAAGCCACCAAATATGTTTCAGGTGTCGCAATTACAGCTCTAGGGGTCATTACTGCCACAGCCGATGATGATCTAGCAGGTTTAACAATTGTCCTTACGCCACAAAATGGTGCTAGTGCTGCCACTGCTGCTAACTTTACCGCTGGGTTTACAATCACTGAGTGGACATGTACTGGCGCAGCCACTGGAACAGCGAAAACATCTTGGTTGCCAAGCAGCTGTACTGTTGCTGCATCAGGTGGCTAAATTTAGGTTAAATTCGATATAAACTGAAAGGGAGATACATTCTCCCTTTCCTCTATATACGATAGATGGACGCTTGTGACTGATAATAAAAATACGCTTGATACATTCCTTTGGGTAGGTGTAAGCTCTCGAGGAAAGCGCTTAGAAGGCGAAATGGCTGGTGCCAGCATCGCACTCGTTAAAGCACAGCTGCGCAAACAAGGTATTACTCCATCCAGAGTTAAAAGAAAACCCAAAGCGCTATTTGGTTTTAATAGCAAACAAAAGATCACAGCCAAAGATATCTCAGTGACAACGCGTCAAATCGCAACCATGCTTTTAGCCGGTGTTCCCTTAATCCAATCTTTAGAAATGATCTCATCAGGCGTTAAAAATAAATCCTTAAGTAAACTCATACGCAGCATTGCAGATGAAGTTAAAGCAGGCCACCCGTTTTCAAAATCATTACGGGCTTACCCTCGTTACTTTGATGATCTATATTGTGACCTAGTCGCCTCTGGTGAGCAGTCTGGTTCTCTTGATCAAATATTTGATCGTGTTGCGCTTTATAAAGAAAAAGCGGAAGCACTCAAGTCAAAGATTAAAAAAGCGCTTTTTTACCCTATTGCCGTGGTGATGGTTGCTATTATTGTTACCTCTATTCTCCTGATTTTTGTTGTCCCTCAATTTCAAGATATTTTTAATGGCTTTGGTGCTGAACTTCCCGCATTCACAAAAATGGTTATTCATATCTCTGAATTTTTACAGAAGTACTGGTGGGTAGCGTTAATTATTATTGCAGGTGGCGGATATAGCTATAAAGAAGCGCTCCTTCGCTCTAAAGCCACCCGTAACTTAAACGACCGAATAATGCTCAAGCTCCCGGTTGTTGGCATGATTTTACAAAAAGCAGCAGTAGCACGTTATGCAAGAACGCTATCAACCACTTTTGCTGCAGGTGTCCCTTTAGTTGATGCATTAGATTCAGCAGCTGGTGCGTCTGGTAACGTTATTTACCGAGATGCCATTTTAGACATTAAAGCCGAAGTTAGTTCTGGTAACCAAATGAACTGGGCCATGCGAAACTCAAAAGTGTTCCCTGACATGGTCATACAGATGGTTTCCATCGGTGAAGAGTCTGGCGCACTAGATAGTATGCTTGCAAAAGTCGCTAATATATATGAACAAGAAGTTGATGATCTCGTAGACGGACTATCCAGTTTACTTGAACCGCTAATAATGGCTGTTTTGGGTGTTTTGGTCGGTGGGCTAATTATTGCAATGTATCTACCTATTTTCCAATTAGGCTCTGTCATTTAACTCGAAGCGCTAGAACACACATTTTCTAGCGTTCACAACTCATTCTAATAAGTATAAAAATGCAAGAAGTAATACAGGTACTACAAACTCAACCATGGTTTTTCCTTCTCACTATAGGCCTCGTTAGCCTTTGTATTGGCAGTTTTTTAAACGTTGTCATCTACCGTATTCCCATTATGTTGAATAAGTCATGGCAGAGCGAGTGCCGTGTTTTACTTGCCGATGAACTTGCGAGCGACAACCCGAAAAATGATAATGCTACATTTAATCTTGCTACCCCTCACTCTAGCTGTCCAAACTGTAACAGTGCGATCAAAGCGCGGCACAATATTCCAGTCCTTAGTTGGCTATTATTAAAAGGCCGATGCTTCGAATGTAACGCCAGTATTTCTGTAAGATATCCATTAATTGAAATGGGCACCACTTTAGCTTCTTTGCTCGTTGCCTATTCTTTTGGCCCGACTCAAACAATGATGCTGTATTTAGTCATTACATGGGCGTTAGTGGCACTGATATTTATTGATATCGACCATATGCTATTACCAGATCAAATTACATTACCATTATTATGGTTCGCATTATTAGCCAGTATTTTTGATTTAACGATTTTACCTGCACAAGCAATTATTGGCGCTGCAGTAGGCTATCTCAGTTTATGGAGTGTGTACTGGCTATTTAAGTTACTCACAGGTAAAGAAGGTATGGGGTTTGGCGACTTCAAATTACTCGCTATTTTCGGCGCCTTGCTTGGTTGGCAAGCAATTTTAACCATTGTATTGTTGTCTAGTCTTGTTGGTGCAATCATAGGAAGTGCTCAGCTTGCAATACAAGGGAAAGATAAAAGCACGCCTATACCATTCGGTCCTTATCTAGCAATAGCCGGTTGGCTTATGCTCTTATATGGGCAACAAATACAAAGTTGGTATTTCAATTTAATTGGGTATTAATACGCTATGGCAAATTGGGTTTTAGGCCTCACAGGAGGAATTGGTGCGGGCAAAACAGCTGTCAGTGATGCGCTGGCTGAAAAAGGCATTTGTATCGTCGACGCCGATATCATTGCACGCGAAGTCGTTGCACCCGGTACCTTTGGGCTAAATACAGTTGTTGATAAATTTGGTAAAGACATTTTACAAGATGACGGCAGTTTAAACAGAGCCAAGTTACGCCACATTATCTTCACCAATGATGACCATAAAAGTTGGCTAAACGATTTACTGCACCCCATCATTCGCCAGGCCACGCTCACACAGCTGGCGCAAGCCAAATCGACCTATGTTGTCTTGGCTGCACCTTTACTGTTCGAAAACAAACTCGAGCAATTGTGTAATCATACATTGCTGGTTGATGTCAGCGAAGAAACCCAAATAGCAAGAACTTCTCAAAGAGATAATGTTGAGAATGAACATGTTAAACGTATTATTGCTTCACAAATGTCTCGGCACGAGAAACGGCAAAAAGCAGACACAATTATAGATAACAATGGTTCATTAGAGAAAATGTACGATAACCTAAATACACTACATCAAGAATTGATAATCAAAGCGCAATTAACCTAAATTAGTGCGACAAAGCGGCACGCTAATTTAAGATATTTAACCATAGAAAGAGTTTAGTTATTGATATTTTTGCTAAACTGAGTTCAGTATAGGTAAGCATTAGAGGCATTATGGAGCATCACTCACCACTACTACGTAAATTTATTACGTTGGGTAAAGTCACACCGGAGCAGCTCAAGCTAAAACAAGCAGAAGCACAATCAACCGCGGAGTTAATCTGTTTGTGCACAGGTATGAATGGTAAAGAGTTAGCAGAACAATGCCTTGACTTATTTCGAGTTCCTTTATTTGATTTAACCGATTTTGATGTTGAACAGTTACCAGCTGAATTAGTTAAAGAAAAACTCATTAAGCAACACCACTTACTTCCTTTAGTTAAAAAGGGGAGAAAACTCTATATAGCGACATCAGACCCTACCGATTATGGGGCATTTGAGAACTTCGAATTTAGCACGGGTCTACAATGCGAAGCCGTTGTCGTTGACTACAAGCAACTTGAACAAAAAATTGATCTACTTTTCGACTCCACAGGTGGTCTCTCACTCAGCGATGAAGAATACAAAGAGTTCGCAGACTTAGATATTGAAGACACGCAAAGCGCACAGCAGCAAAATGATGAGGGTGATAAAGATGATGCCCCAATCATTGTATATATTAATAAAATACTCATGGATGCTATTAAAAAAGGGGCGTCCGATTTGCACTTTGAGCCTTATGAACATAAATATCGAGTGCGTTTTCGCATTGATGGCTTATTGCATGAAATGGCAAGTCCACCAACAAGCTTATCCACGCGCTTATCAGCTCGAATCAAAGTCATGGCTCGCTTAGATATCGCTGAAAAACGAAAACCCCAAGATGGCCGTATTAAGCTAAAAATATCAGAACGTAAAAGTATCGACTTTCGTGTCAGCACCCTACCTACATTATGGGGTGAAAAAATTGTAATGCGTATACTCGATTCATCAAGTGCCATGTTAGGCATCGATGTTTTAGGGTATGAAGCTGAACAAAAATCCCTATTCATGGATGCGCTTGAGCAACCTCAAGGTATGATATTAGTCACAGGACCGACTGGTTCTGGTAAAACAGTTTCTCTGTATACAGGTTTAAATATTCTCAACAAACCACAGCGTAACATCAGTACCGCGGAGGATCCTGTTGAGATCAATCTTGAGGGGATTAACCAAGTACAAATTAACCCTCGTGCAGATATGACTTTTGCCAACGCATTAAAGGCATTCTTACGACAAGATCCCGATGTCGTTATGGTTGGCGAAATACGAGACTTAGAAACTGCTGAGATCTCGATTAAAGCGGCTCAAACTGGGCACTTGGTTTTAAGTACTCTGCATACCAATTCCGCCCCAGAGACATTAACACGATTACTCAACATGGGCGTACCTGCCTATAATGTAGCCAGCTCGATAAGCTTAATTATTGCACAGCGTCTTGCTCGTCGTTTATGCCCTAAGTGCAAACAAGCTGAGACACTGCCGGAAGAGGAACTGCTTAAACAAGGATTTACCTCGGAGCAAATACAAGATATCACCCTATTCTCACCGCAGGGCTGTGAACATTGTACTGATGGATATAAAGGACGTGTTGGTATCTATGAAGTAGTTAAAATTACCCCCGAGATAGCTCAGGTGATAATGGAGGGAGGTAACTCGATTAAAATTGCACAAATGGCTGAGCAGTTAGGGTTTGCTAATTTACGCAAATCAGGCCTCAAAAAAGCAGCCTCAGGAGTTACATCACTGTTAGAAATAAACCGAGTGACTAGCTTCTAGACTCGTTGTTTATTACACTGTGGGCTGAGTTAACGACGAGGTTAATTATATGCCCACAGTAGTAAATTGCCCAACCTGTGCAACAGATGTTGTTTGGTCTGAGCAAAGTCAATATCGCCCCTTTTGTTGCAAGCGTTGCCAACTTATTGATTTAGGCGAATGGTCTTTCGAAAATAATAAGATCTCCACAACAATTCAAAGCGATGCTGAGCTAGACCCTCAGGCAGCTCAAGATTTGATTGAAGATATGGAAGCCATGCTTGCAAAAAATGATGATTTTTTCAAATGAGCATTCCATAAGCTTCCATTTAATATATCTTTAAAATAGTCTCATTTTTTGTTTTACATTCAGTGCTTAGGGTAAGTAGATATACCTACCCTTACAATTCGTTAATGGGCGTTTTTGATAACCTTGCTATCGCTGACTTACCTTTTGATATATGCCAAACACTATTGGCCTCACTGCTATACGCGCGTTTCATTACCTTTTGACTCATGATGACAAAAGCAGAACCAAAAACACAGGCTGCGACTTCAACGCTGATGGTTGTGACATTATATGCCGCCCAAATAGGATCAATCGGAAATATAGTCGCTAAAATAGAAGTGAGTGGAATACTAAAACAGAGCACGGCTATAAAACGCATACCAGCAATCGCAGTACGAGCAGCGCCAGACATAAAGCTCATTGCAAGAATTACAAAAAACACGCAATAATACAGATACAGATAAACAATGTTTATATTGACATTGAATAGCCCGATCCACTTTGTTGCGGCAAATGAACTCGCGATACCAGCGATACACCCAATACTAATACCAACGGTTAGGCTTGCCAGTACATTACTTGATTTCGCTTGCTCTGGTACCTGTTTATTTCTGCGCTTTTCTAGCCATAATAAGTTTCCAGAGTAGAATAATACCGCCCCTAATAGCCCCATAAAGAAATAAACCCAACGGCCGAAGTCACCACCAAAGCTTCCGAAGTGTAAACCGAAGAAACTAGAGACGAGATCACTCCATACACCTTGATCTCCTCCACGTACGCTGCTCGTTGAGATCTCAAATGTATAAGGTTGCATATACAGAAAATCGGTAACTGGGCCTCGCATCAGTTTCTCTGTACTTTTTATTTTAATTGCGGCATTAGGACCTGATTCAGATAAACCACTAAAATCAATTTGCGTAATTACATACTCCGGCGCATATTTATTGATGACGTCCTGTAACTCGACTAACTTTGGTAAATTCTCAACTTTATATACAGCTTCAGATCTCGCTTTGCTCTTAAATAAAGGCTTATCACCATAAATTTGAGCGACTCCTCCATAAATCAAATCATGAAAAGCAAATACAAATACGGTGAAGGAGATAATGATATGAAATGGTAAACTGCTAACACCAATTAAGTTATGAGTATCTAACCAAAACCGCGCTTTTGATTTATTATTACGCAGCGCAAAAAAACTCTTTGTTAGTGTGGGTAATAAAAAGATTACTCCGGAGATTAACGCAATAAAATATAAAAAAGAGGCAACACCTAAAACATATACACCGGCTTGATCATGCCCTATTTCACCCATTATACCAGCGGTTCGGTGCAAGTAATCAACAAGCATTGACAATTCGTTGACATGGCGCAATTCTGCAACCAATTCCCCCTGTTCATCAAGCGTTGCATGGTAAACTTGATCGCCTAAAGATATCCCTCGACCATTGCCTGACTCATACCAAGTTATCGGTGAATGGGCTTCTGAAAAATGTAAGCTAATTGAGTCGGCAGCTTTGGGGTAATCCGTCAATACTTTTTGGATTAGAATATCATATTGACTGCTGTGCACTTGTGGTAACTGATAGCTTGGCGGTGTTGCCCATTGATCAATTGCACCTCTAAACATGGTTAATGAACCGGCAAAAAAACCAATAAACAACAACAATCCGGCACAAATCCCTGTCCAAGTGTGTAAAACTTGATATGTTTTGATGATATCGGGACGGATTTTCATAATAAATCCTTGAAGAATATCAAGCAACCAAATACACATACATTGCCAATAAGTAAGCTCATAGCTGCTTCTTTGGCTGTTTTAAACAAATATCCAACAGTTACAATAATCATCCATATTGGAGGGACCATCCACATATGTATTTGTGTCTTCCAAAGTAGACGCTCGTCAGATAATTCACTGTTTAAGCTATCTGGTCCAAACCATGCGAATAAGCCAACTAAACCAAAACTCAGCGTTAAACCTAAAACCAAAGAAATCAGAGTTTTCCATAACCACTGAGGCTGAATTTTTCCTTTTTGCCTATCGTTCATTCTTTACCTTCACAAAAAAAATGGTACTAGGTAGTATTATCAGACATAACATCGTCACCACCAGCCAAGTCATCGCTGCTGCAACACCACTCAATTGTAAGTTCACCACATACAAGGCAGCCATACTACAGCACAAGCTGAGCCCCTTATAATGAGTTGGTAATGGTTTTATAAGTAAATATTGATGCTTATTACTGCAATAGAGCAAAATAACTGACGTTATGACCAAGATAACAAATAAGCTTAAAATCACGCCTTACTCCAAGTCATTATTGATAATTGTAAGTACTCTTAATGGAAACAGTTTGAATTATACCCAAAATACCAAAATACAACAACGATAAAAATAACAATGATAACCATTTTCACTTGGTTATTGTCCGTTACATTCACGCGCAGCTTAAGTAAAAAGGGCTCATCGATGATGGGGTTTATTGCAGTGATACATACTGAGACATTTATTTACTACATAACCTCAGCTCTGGATAAGCGAATTTGCCCAATAATTTTTCTCACTCTCGGCGTTACTTTCATTTGTAATAGCCCGCTGCTACTGCATAAAAGCGCCTTGAAATTGAACAAAATATCATCATTGGATTGTACGTAAGTTTGTTTGCAAAACATTTTCTACTCCAAAACCCTAATCTAAACCTGAGGTTACATAAAAAGCGCTTCAGATAAAGCGCTTTTTCGAAGGTGTATTGTTGCACTACATTTCTTTTTGTTGATGTCGCTTCATTTTTTTGCGCTGAATATTTGAGAGCTTTTCTCGTTGCTGAGCATCTAACAGTTGCCAAATTTGCTGTTTGCTTTTCAATTTTGCTAATAAGACTTGCGCTTTCACAGTCTGCATTTTTGCAATCGTCTCTTTAGCTTGTTGCTCATCGAAATTATCAGCTTCCACTATTGCTTTAAATGCACCTTTATTATCAGCTCGGGCTGCCTTTGCCTGCTTAACTAGGCTGCGCTTTTCGGTTAATATTTCACTAATTCTATTTTGCTGCTCGTCCGTAAGAGCCAACTTCATTGCTGCATGTTTTGTAAGTAAAAAATGTTTTCCACTGTGATGAGCTGAACCGGCATATGTCAGCGATGCGAACAACACTCCGGAACACAATACAATTGATGTTAAGCCACTTTTAATATTCATATTTATTACCTTTCCACTGTAAAATTAGACAACACCTTGAGTGTACGCTGCCTAATGAAAAGCAACGCAAAGCAATGTAAAGGCTGTGTAAAGATCTGCAATTTAATATTCATAGAGGTAAACTAAATAAAACGCCCTTAATTGTGAACCGCATGAGTAAATTATTATTAATCGAAGATGATCGAGCGCTCAGTGATTTATTGAGTGAGTATTTAACATCTCAAGGCTGTGACGTTGAACAAGCATTTGATGGTTTATCTGGACTAAAACAAGCGACCAGTAATAACTATGATGTTATCTTGCTAGATGTGATGCTTCCACACTTAGATGGATTTGAAGTACTCAAGAAAATTCGCCTTAGCCACCTAACGCCTATTATAATGCTCACAGCAAAAGGCGACGATTTTGACCGTATTTTCGGTTTAGAGTTAGGTGCTGATGATTATCTTCCCAAGCCATTTAATCATCGGGAATTACTAGCCCGCATCCATGCAATCAGCCGCCGAATCGAATTTGTAAAACAAACTGAACAACATGATCAATTACTATCCTCCTCCCATGTCACACTCAATATCGCAGCCCGTAAAGCCGCGGTAAATAATCATCTACTAGTCTTAACTGGCACTGAGTTTTCGATCTTACAAAAGTTAATGTCTAACATTGGCGATGTGGTCAATAAAGATGCCTTAAGTCAGCATGTACTGGGCAGAAGATTAGCCCCATTTGATCGTTCTATTGATATGCATGTAAGTAATTTAAGAAAGAAAATAGCCAAGTATAGTGATATTCAATGTATTCAAACAATCCGAGGTAGTGGCTATGTTTTCTTGGCTGAATAAATATCGCCCTCTTAATTGTACTCTAAGTAAGCCTGGCTCTTTAGTTTACCAAGCTTTTTTTGGATTTTGGTTAACGATATTAGGCATATTTTTAATGCTGCTATTACTCAGTCAATTACACCCAGAGCAATTAGAGTCAAAAAAATTACGGGGTAAAATGCTAGGCTCATTGATACATATTCAGCACAATTTAGAGCGGTTCGTTAATATTAAACACAAACCCATCGCAAAAGCACTTAAGCACCCGCGCCTCAGTGAACATAAATGGTTATATTTATCGCATAAGAAAATAGAAGAGAGTGTGAGTTCTCGCCCAAACAAACAACAACTGGATTTGTCCTTGCTTTTTTTTGAATCTCCAACAGAGCCCCTCTTTATTGTCACCGACAAATACTATGCTTACGGGCCGCTTCCTGTCACTTTAAACAGTGAAGAATATCAGTTATTTCAAATTAAAGCTTTGAAAGCACCCGCTTTTCTTACGCGAATAAAAATGCTGCCATTTTGGTTAAAAGGGCTGGCTATACTATTACCTTCTATCGTGCTGAGTATTTTATTTAGTCGTCGATTAGTGGCTCCTTTGACGGAACTTGGTAAAGCTGCGAAAAAGCTCGCGCAAGGAAAATTATCGGCTAGAGTCACCGTTCCAGCCAAACGCCATGATGAAATTGCTTCGCTAATGCACGACTTCAACTTTATGGCTGAACGCTTATCAAGCAGTGTTCATGCCCATAAACAATTGCTTGCCGATGTGTCTCATGAATTGCGCTCGCCATTAACGCGCCTTACCCTTGCAAATGCCATGGCACAAGACACTCAAGGAACCACACAAAATGGCTACCTAATACGTATTGAGAAAGAAGCAAAGTGTCTAGACCAAATGCTTTCTGACGTCCTAACACTCTCTCGCTTAGAACAAAATCAACAAACATTACAATTGGAAGAAGTCAGTTTAGATGCATTGATGAGTAACCTCCTCAATGATGCACACTTTGAAGCAGAACAAAAAGACCGTATATTTAACAGTCAACCAATCCCCTCTGTTACCCTTATTTGTGACGGGTCTCTATTAAATAGTGCGATTGAAAATGTCATTCGAAATGCAATTAAATACGCACAAAATCATATCTCGGTGTCTTTTTCGCAAACAGCTGACTCTCTCAGCATTTTTGTTCATGATGATGGCTTTGGAGTCACGGATGAGGCGTTAATCCGTTTATGCCAACCATTTTATCGAGTGTCAGATTCTCGAAATCGAAGTTCAGGAGGAATTGGTTTAGGGCTTGCAATCACTAAACGGGCAGTTTGCGCTCATAATGGTAAACTTATACTTAAACATAACACGCCTACAGGGCTCGCTGCAGAGATACGATTACCACTATGAACTTTTATAGCCACAGTACTGAACTTGCTAAACATCAAGTTGCTATTGAGCAACACTGGCAAAACTGCCAGCAAGGCTACTTTTCAACTCCACAGGGAACGTTATTCTACGCCTACCATATACCAAGAGCAGCAAAGTATAGTCTGGTTTTGGTAAATGGCCGTATTGAGTCAGTTTGGAAGTACCAAGAGCTCCTGTGGGAGCTGGCAAAAAACAATATTGCTGTGTTTAGCTATGATCATATTGGTCAAGGTTTATCAACCCGCACACTGGCAAACTCTCATATTGGGCATGTACGTCGCTTCAGCGATTATTCTGAGGACCTCCATTATTTTATAAAAAATATTGTTGAACCTAATGCCGTAGGAGAAACCTTCATTTTGGCCCATTCAATGGGCGCTGCTATTAGTTACGAGTATTTATGCCACTATGAGAATAGTATTTCAGGCGCTTTCTTCAGCGCTCCTATGTTTGATATCCAGACACACGAAGTACCCTATGCACTCGCAAAGTTTATCGCTCATGTGGGCTGTATATTCGGGTTTTCCAAACATTATGCATTTGGACAAAAAGACTATGCACCGCCTGAGTTTTGGGAAAACAAATTAACCCAATGCGCAACCCGTTATCAACGGTTCAGAACTTTATATCATAATGAGCCAGAGCTACGCTTAGGTGGCGTCAGTTTTAACTGGTTAGCGCAAGTATTCAAGTATGTTGCAAAAACTAACGCTTTATCAACCACGACACCAATACACATTGCCAGTGCAAACAATGACATGATAGTGAACAACCAAGCGCAGTTCAGTATGGCTACTCGACATGACAATGTAACACTGAGCCAATATGCCGAGGCGCGTCATGAGCTGCTATGTGAAACAGATGATATTAGACACGCAGTCCTGACGGATATGTATGAATTTTATGACGCGTTGGCATTTACAGCTAAAGACACCGGGTCTTGATGGATAAGTACATCAACGTCTCCCTCAAATGCCGCTTCAATACTTTGAACCACTTCATCTGCAACATGGTGAGCCCTTATCAAAGGTAAATTATCATCTAATTCTAAATGCAGCTGTATAAATTTCACTTTGCCACTTTGTCGAGTCCGCAATTCATGAATCCCAAATACATCCTCATGACTGGATGCCAACAAGACGATTTCACTCTTTTCATCATCTGGCAATTCTTTATCCATCAAATGGTCTGCACTTTCTTTAGCAATATCCCAACAGTTATAGAGTAAGTAACCAGCCACCCCTATAGCAAAAAGCGGGTCTGCATATATAACACCATAGTAGGATAAAAGAATAGCTATCAGGACTGCAACATTCAGTAATATATCGCCTTTATAATGCAAAGCATCCGCTTTAACCGCTATTGATTGAGTCCGTTTCAATACTTGATGCTGTACAAATACCACAAGTAATGTACACACTATCGCAAATAGACTCACCCAAACACCGAGTAGCGAATGGCCTAATTCAACTGGGTTAAAGATACGCTCAATACCATGAAAAACCAATAAACAGGCTGAGCCAGCAATAAATGCAGCTTGTCCAAGCCCTGCCAAAGCTTCAGCTTTACCATGCCCAAAGCGATGGTCATCATCCGCTGGTCTTAGCGCATAACTCAACACTAAGAAACTCATCATGGACG
Organism: Pseudoalteromonas sp. MMG005; assembly: GCF_018101015.1. Lineage (NCBI taxonomy): Bacteria > Pseudomonadati > Pseudomonadota > Gammaproteobacteria > Alteromonadales > Pseudoalteromonadaceae > Pseudoalteromonas > Pseudoalteromonas sp. MMG005. Next base: position 36,608 of record NZ_JAGJEK010000001.1, read on the forward strand.
CGCTAATGTCCAACATAGAATCTGTCAATGAGCCCAACATCGCGGCGCTGCCAGATGACAGCCAAGCCCAACACTTAGTCGCAATCATTAGGCTCACCATAATCATGGTAAATATACTAGAAAATCTGACTAAAACATCATAACTGTGCTTCACAACACCCTCCACCGTTACTAACTTGGCGATACTACTGTACATAACCTAGCACATGCAAATTAACGGCACATGACATCACTTTTAAAATAGTTATCGCACTGGTAACTTTTCGATATACTAACGTTATTACATTATTCGAGGTTACTATGTTAGATATTGTACTATATCAACCAGAGATCCCGCCTAATACAGGCAATATCATTCGTTTATGTGCGAATACGGGCTACGCACTACATTTAATAGAACCGTTAGGGTTCGATTGGGACGATAAACGCGTGAAGCGTGCGGGATTAGATTATCATGAGTTTAGCAATGTGCAACGTCACGCCTCATTTGCTGAATATATGGAAAAACAACAGCCAACACGTGTATTCGCTTGCACCACCAAGGGCACTAAATACCATCATCAGCCAGATTATCAAGCCGGTGACTGCCTGTTATTCGGCCCTGAAACCCGAGGCTTACCTGATGATATTATTTTTTCATTACCAGAAGAGCAACGCTTGCGAATTCCAATGCGCCCAGATAGCCGCAGCATGAATTTATCCAATGCCGTCGCAGTGTTTGTTTATGAGTCTTGGCGACAATTAGACTTCGTTAACGCGAAGTAGTAGCACCATCTGATACAATAAGTGGGCATGTACAAAAAGCGGAGAAGTTACTCCGCTTTTTGTTCTCTGCTAAGCAATGCCATCGCAGCTTCTTTAACATCTTTTTGTTGATAAAGGACTTGATAAATTTGTTCAGTGATCGGCATTTCGATGCCTGAGCGTTTTGCTAAAAGGTAAACCTCTTTGGTATTTCTAAACCCTTCAACAACTTGCCCTATACTATCCATGGCCTCTTGCACAGCAAGACCTTTGCCTAATGCAAGTCCAAAACGGCGATTTCTTGACTGGTTATCTGTACATGTGAGAATTAAATCCCCAAGCCCAGCCATCCCCATAAAAGTCTCTGAACGAGCACCCAATGCACACCCTAACCGACATAACTCAGCCAAGCCTCGAGTTATCAAAGCCGTTCGTGCATTTGCACCAAAACCAAACCCATCAGACATACCAGCACCAATCGCAATCACATTTTTAACAGCACCTCCCAATTGGATCCCAATAAAATCATCATTGTTATACACTCTAAATGAGCGCCCACAATGAAGTAATTTTGCCAGCTCTGCTGCAAATTCATTATGCGTAGCAGAAACGGAAATTGCTGTAACTAACCCTGCGGCCATTTCTTTAGCGAACGTGGGCCCTGACAGTACTGCCAGTGGAATAGTATTCCCGAGTTTTTGTGTCGCCACATCTTGTAGCAATCGACCCGTTTCTGGCTCTAGCCCTTTAGTTGCCCAAGCAACTCTGGCATTGGGTAATAAATCATTTCGAACTTGCTCTAAGGTTTGTCCGAAAGCATGGCTTGGTACAACCACTAAAACGAGTTCACTGGCTTGTACGGCTTTCTGTAAGTTTACTTCTAAAGTCAGAGAATCAGGGAAGGTAATGTCCGGTAAGTAACGTTGGTTCTTGCGCTCAGCTGCTAGCGTCTCAACGTCTTGCTTGTTTCTACCCCATAACGTCACTTTATGACCATTTCGGGCAAAACAAATAGCAAGGGCGGTGCCATAAGACCCCGCCCCTAAAACAGTTACAGCTGTATGTGCTGATGTCATCAATTATGCGTCAGCAGTTTGCTCTGCTTGCGCAGCTCGTTGTTGCATGTACTGAGAAAACAATGCATCAAAGTTAACTGGTGCTAGGTTTAACTGTGGGAAAGTACCACGGTTAACAAGGCCTGCTACTGCTTCACGCGCATATGGGAACAAAATATTAGGGCAATAAGCACCTAGCATATGCGCCATTTGTAGCTCTTCCAATTCAGCAATAGAGAAGATCCCTGCTTGTTGAATTTCACATAAAAATGCCGTTTCCTCACCTATTGTTGCAGTCACAGTCAATGCAAGAACAACTTCATATACATTCTCGTCAAGCTTATTTGAACGCGTGTCCATGTCTAGTTTAACTTCAGGTGTCCACTCTTTTTGGAAGATAGCTGGAGAGTTAGGCGTTTCAAACGAGACATCTTTAGTAAAGATACGTTGAATGTTAAATTGTGCGCCTTCTTGTTGCTCTGCCGCTGCGTTTTGATTTTGTTCAGTCATGAGTGTTCCTAAATTAAATTTTTTGTTTGTATAATTATGCTGTTAGCAAGGTATCGAGTTTACCTTGAGCTTCTGTGGCCATAAGGTCGTCACAACCACCAATATGCTTATCATTGATAAAGATTTGCGGCACAGTATATGCCCCGTTCGCTTTATCAATCATTTCATCACGTAGCTCAGGTTGAACACCAATATCATACTCTGTATATGTGACACCTTTTGCATCAAACAATGCTTTGGCACGATGACAAAATGGGCAGTAATCTTTACTGTATATAACAACCTGGCTCATTGAATTCTCTCTTTATTTTCCTGACGTAGTCGGTAAGCCTGCATTTTGCCAAGCTCCCATACCACCGTTTAATACGTAAACCTGCTCAAATCCAGCTTTATGCATGGTATTTGCGATGCCAGAAGCAGTCATACCTGTGGTACATACCAATATAATGGGTTTGCTTTTTAGTTTTTCAAGGCCAACAAATTCACTTTGTTTTGCTTTTTCAGCGCTTAAATGTTTGGCGCCGGCTATTTGTCCTGCATTAAACTCTTTAATCGCTCTGATATCAACAACCTGACCTTCTTCTCGGTTAACCAACAACGTCAATTGCTGAGGGTTAATTTGTCTAATTGCAGAAAACTTACTTTTTATAAAGCTGCTCACTATCATTGCGACTATCGCCAACCAAATAATACTCAATACAGCATGATTGCCAACAAATTCAATATATTGTTCCATGAACCTTCCAACTTTAATCTCGCAGCAAAACGCAGCGATTATGTATGATTTTTAATAACCCCGAAGTATACATTTTGCGATCACTTGGGTATAGCCCTTTATTAGTCCACCATTAAACAAATCATCATGCCTCCTTATGCTTCACCGCTTGATTTATCATTTGAACCACTCCAACGTGAGCATAAATCATCGTTCACGGGCTGAACATTGATACAAAACAAGGTATGCTAGAGCTAAACATCGTGCCATATTTCAGGAGCTCAAATGACTGCACAGAAAAAACCACTTGTTTTAATGATTTTAGATGGTTGGGGTTACAGAGAAGAAACAGAAAGTAATGCAATTTTAGCCGCTAATACCCCAGTATTAGATGAGTTATGGCAAACCCAACCTCATACACTCATTTCAGGTTCTGGTTTAGATGTGGGTTTACCTGATGGGCAAATGGGCAATTCCGAGGTTGGCCATGTGAATTTAGGTGCTGGGCGCATCGTTTATCAAGACTTTACCCGTATAACTAAAGCCATTGATGATGGTGAATTCGCACATAACCCAATACTTGTCTCCAATATTGACAAGGCTGTTGCAGCCAATAAAGCAGTTCACTTAATGGGCCTTCTGAGCCCTGGCGGTGTTCATAGTCATGAAGACCATATTGTTGCCGCCATCGAATTGGCTGCCGCACGAGGCGCAAAGCAAGTTTATTTTCATGCATTTCTAGATGGCCGAGATACGCCACCCCGTAGTGCCGAAGCATCTATCAAGCGCGTTGAAACTACCTTCGAAGCATTGCAATGTGGTCGATTAGCCTCAGTGGTAGGCCGCTACTATGCGATGGATAGAGATAACCGTTGGGAACGTGTTGAGACGGCGTTTGATTTAATGGTTTGTGCACAAGCACCTAATCACTATAGCTCAGGTATTGAAGCACTGAATGCAGCCTATGAACGTGATGAAAATGATGAATTTGTCACGGCTTCAATTATCCAGCCGCAAGATGCCTCCGCTGCCACAATTAACGATGGCGATACCGTTATATTTATGAATTTTAGAGCCGATAGAGCGCGTCAAATGACCCGTGCTTTTGTTGATAAAGAATTCACTGGTTTTGCTAAAAAGCGCTCTCCAAAGTTAAGCGCCTTTGTTATGATGACTGAGTACGCCGCAGATATCGATGCGCCAGTTGCATTTGCACCTGAAGCACTCCATAACGTACTCGGAGAATGGCTCGCCAAACATAATAAAACTCAACTTAGAATTTCTGAGACGGAAAAATATGCACACGTTACCTTCTTTTTCAGTGGGGGACGTGAAGACCTTTTCGACGGCGAAAAACGAGCTCTTATTCCTTCCCCTCAAGTCGCAACGTATGATTTGCAGCCTGAAATGAACTCTGAACTACTGACCGATACCTTAGTTGAAGCAATTCATAGCGGTGAACATGATGTGATCATCTGTAATTACCCAAATGGAGATATGGTTGGACATTCAGGGGTATTTGACGCCGCAGTAAAAGCCTGTGAAGCTGTCGATACATGTATCGGTCGTGTCGTCTCTGCACTCAAAGAAGTCGGCGGTGAAGCGCTCATTACAGCAGATCATGGTAACGCAGAGCAAATGGCTAACCCTGCAACAGGTCAAGCTCATACAGCCCACACCAGTGAACCTGTACCTTTTATTTACGTTGGTCGTGATGCGTTGCCTCATGCAGGCAAAGCGCTCAGCGACGTTGCACCGACCATATTGCACTTAATTGGTATGGAACAGCCAGCTGAAATGACCGGTACTCCAATTATGACGATAAAATAAGTATGCACTTCTCCTTTCTCAGGTGTGTTTTGTTTTTATGTTTACTGGCCGCAACGTATGTTACGGCCAATGAATCTCGTACAAAGCAAGACTTAACCGAAGTACAAAAAGAGCTTAAAAAAAACCAAAAAAACTATCAACAACAAAGAAAAGCAATTTCAGTTTTACAACAAAAATTGCAAGCACAAGAACTCGATATTGCCAAAAATGCGAAAGCTTTATCGTTAACTCAGCTTGGTATCAATGAAAACCAACAACAGCAATATGCACTTTTAAACGAGTCTAAGCGTCTTAATAATAAAAAGCGAAAATTACAAAACTTACTGGCTGCGCAGCTAAAAAGTGCTTACATGACGGGCACTCACGATTACTCTAAAATGTTACTAAATCAGGAGCTTAGCGCCACATTTGAACGTACTTTAAGTTATTATGATTATTTTAATAAAGCACGTATAACACAATTAGATACTTTGAAAAGCGTCGTTGCACAACTGGCTGAAAATCAAAATCGTCTCGCTCGCAAAAAAAATCAACTAGCGCATTTGCTCACTCAACAAACTGAACGCAAAAGTGCGCTTGCAAAAATGCAGCTACAACGAAAAAAGAACTTAACGACACTAGATGCAACCTTAAATGAAACGCAAGAAGCCATTTCTTATTTAAAAGAGAATGAACAAACTTTACTAAGCGCATTAGAAAATTTAGCTAAAGTAACAGTCCCAGAAGAGGTGGTTCTCAATGGTCTTGCGCAATACAAAGGAACACTCACGCTGCCTAGTAAGGGCCGAATTAAACACCGCTTTGGCCAACGAAAACATGCCGGTATGAGCTGGAAAGGGATCGTCATTCAATCTCCAAATGGACAAGCAATTAAAAGTATCAATCAAGGCCAAGTTGTTTTTGCTGATTGGTTAAATGGATTTGGCTGGGTCATTGTCATTGATCATGGTAGAGGTTTTATGAGCTTATACGGCCATGCGCAAACACTGCTAAAAGATGTTGGTGACCTAGTAACGAGCCAAGAACCAATTGCTTTAGTTGGACAAAGCGGCGGACAATCAAGTTCTGGTCTATACTTTGAAATACGGCATAAGGGAAGCGCTGTCGACCCAGTAAAATGGTGCAGAGCAAGTTAATTGATTAACTGTGCTGCCCAAGACATTGGAGCAGCACATGAAAAAATCACATCAAATCGCAGCGAGCACACACTGCATACTTAATTACTGGCAGATGGCTATAACGACGCTGCTATTTTGCATTGCACTACAGCTACATACGGTCAATGCAGCCACGCAATTTGACAATGAACAAATCAATGAAATTGTCTACCATATCCACACTTATTACGTGGAAGATATTCCGCTTAGCCATATTCAAGCAAACAACATAAACTCACTATTTAAAGATTTGGACCCTTACTCAAAATACCTTTCAGAACATGAACTTGAAGCTATTTTCAGCGCAGCCAATGGTCGCTACACAGGTATTGGAATTGAGGTTGAGCGAGTTGATGAGCGCATTGTCATCGTCAATACTTTACCCGGCTCGCCTGCTGCGCAAGCAGGTATCGAAGGCGGAGATAAACTGGTTGCAATTGGACAAACGGATGTGACGAAAAAAGACATAGCCCATGTATCTAAACTGCTTCGGGACGCCAAGTTCGCAACCATCAACATCACCGTAGAGCGCGCAAAAACCAACCTTACGCTTGCTCTTCGTAGACAGGAAATAAACTTAGAAAGTGTTAGCAGCCAACTGTTAAAAAGCGGAAATGGCTATATTGAATTAAATAGTTTTAATAACCATAGCTATCATGATGTATCACGACACATCAATAAACTTATTAGCAGAAATGGCGCGCCACTAACAGGGCTTATTATTGACTTACGAGATAACCCAGGCGGCACACTCAGCAGTGCGGTGGCTATTTCCGATTTGTTTTTACAGGCCGGCACCATTGTTACAACAAAAGGCCGGTTCTTTGACGCAAACCAGCGTTTCAGTGCAGAGCACGGCGATATCTTAAATGGTGCCCCGATTGTTGTGTTAATCAATGAACAATCAGCTTCTGCAGCAGAAATACTTGCGGGCGCATTACAAGATAACGGTAGAGCATTAATTATTGGCAAACAATCCTATGGCAAAGGATCTGTGCAATCTTTAATTCCTTTAGGCAATGGTACCACCGCATTAAAACTCACAACCGCCCGTTACTTTACTCCGTCAGGGCAATCTATTGAAGGTGTTGGCATTAAACCTGATATCATTATCACGCCACAAAGCCTTTCGAATTTAAGCAAAGACGTTATAATGAATGGTGAACAAACGAACAAAATTACCGTGTTAGCAAAGCTGGACTCGCACATCATGACAGCTAAAAGGTTGCTACAAAAATAACGATTAAAACATATAACAATAATTATAGTAGGCACCGTGTTAAAGATATTTGTTTGGGGGGTTATTTGCTTTTGCTTAGCGCTCGCACCTAGTTATGCAAAACAAATTGCCATCGTTATTGATGACGTTGGCAATCATGAACGTGATCTTGAGCTTCTGAACCTCCCGGGCCAGTTGTCTTTTTCGATCTTACCTCATACACCATACTCGCAACTATTTGCTCGCTTAGCGAGTAAAGAAAATAAAGAACTCCTATTGCACGTGCCAATGCAATCCATCGAAAATAAGGTACTCGGTCCTGGCGCCCTAACGCTAAAGATGAACAAATGGCAGTTACAAACAACACTTGGCCATGCTCTTGCAACACTTCCTCAAGTAAGAGGCGTAAATAATCATATGGGATCAGCGCTTACGCAATATATTACCCCTATGAACTGGACGATGGAGGTACTCAAAAAACGAGGTTTATTTTTTTTAGATAGTCGTACAACAGAACAAACACAAGCCCAGCATGCAGCTAATTTATACGGTGTGAGAAACATCGGACGCCATGTCTTTTTAGACAATGTCCCCACAGAAGATGCGTTACAATCACAGTTAACACAGCTCAAACTCCTTGCACAAAGTCAAGATTCAGCCATTGCGATTGCTCATCCATACCCAACCACTATTTCATTTTTGAACAAAGCTTTACCTGAGTTAATTGCGCAGGGTTTTGAACTTGTGCCGGTTTCCCAGCTCGTCCAACATAAATATATTCAGTTAGCACAACAACAAAATACGCACTTACCTAACAATCGACGAGGGATTAAATAAAACATTTATACCGATTAATTGATATCGCTCAGGTATTCCCCACTTTACTCTTCAAATTTCGCCAGCTTCAGTTATAACTAATATACCAAGTTTAATTATAGGTATCCGAATGCTACAAACAGTTTCTGATTTGATGACACATAAGCCCTATAGCGTCAATCAAGATCAATCTTTACGTGATGCTCACGATTTAATGCGCACCAAAAACGTTCGACATATTCCTGTTACTAATGAACAAGGCTATCTCTGTGGTATGTTAACCCAAAAAATTATGATTGCTGAAGTAATGCGGATCATTGCCACCTATGGGCCGACTGCACTTGAAAGAAAAGAAAAACATACATTAGTAAGTGACATTATGGCCACTGACTTTGTTTGTATTGGACCTGAAGAAAATTTGAGTAAAGTAGCACAATTTTTTGTTGATAATCGCCACGGGTGTATGCCTGTAACTAATGTTCAAAAAGAGCTAATAGGGATATTAACCTCGTCAGATTTTGTTCGCTTGGCGGCTGCTTTGCTCTCGTAAAACACAGCGGGTAAATAAAAAGCATGCTTGGCATACTCTTTATTTACTCACTAAAATACAATTTATGCTTTTTCTTGTAATGTTCTGGCTATCGTGCGCATACCCAATGTCGTTGCTCCAGCAGCCCATTGCCCACCAGCACTATTTTGAAATGCAGCAGCTAAATCAATATGTACCCAACCTTGACCTTCATTTGGAACAAACCGAGCCAAAAAGCCTGCTGCATTTGACGCACCACCAAAACCACCACCTTTTTGTGCTCTGCTATTAGCAGTATCAGCATACGGTGAAGGACAGTTATTCTTGTGCCACGGCTCTAAAGGCAACGGCCATGCGGCTTCAAATTCATCACTGGCAAATTGTTGAACATCATTAACTAACGCTTTATCTAATCCAAATAAGGCGTTATATTCTTGCCCGACCGCTACCAAAGCTGCACCCGTCAATGTTGCTGCATCAATGATAAGCTCCGCTCCCGTTTCACCCGCAGCCATCAAGCCATCAGCCAATACTAAGCGCCCTTCAGCATCAGTGTTAACAATCTCGACCGTTGTGCCATTTTTATAGGTCAAAATATCGCCAAGCTTATATGCGTGACCTGAAATTAAGTTTTCAGCACAACATAAAAACAACTTAATACGCTTTTTCATACCACGCTGGATTGCCAAAGCAAGACCGGCCGTGACCGTTGCAGCACCACCCATATCGCATTTCATACCCAGCATACCTTCGCTAGACTTGATTGAGTAACCGCCAGAATCAAACGTGATCCCTTTACCAACCAATGCAGCACTCACCGGCGCATCTTTATCCCCTGTCGGATTGTAGTCTAACTCCAACAATACAGGGGGACGTTCACTACCTCGACCAACCTCATGGATGCCTATCCATTGTTGCTCCAGTAGTGCTTTACCTTTGATGATCTGATAACTCACATGCTCTGGCGCTAAAGATTGAATAAACTCTGCTGCATTTCCAGCCAAGCTTTCTGGATACACATCTTCAGCGGTGCCGTTAATCATGCTGCGAGCCCACGTTGCAGACTTCTGTAACGCAATCAATTCATTCAAATCTGACTGTGCATTTTCAATGAATGTAACGCCACTTAACTGTTTAGGACTAACATAACCTTGATAAAACGCCCATTGAGATTCGGTACACCACACATCGCCCAAAAGCGTCACATTTTTTACGCCTTGCTGCGCAATACTTCGTGCGGCCTTTTGAACATTTTTCAATGTTTCAGTTTCTTGCAAGTGAATGGTTGCACCATCTTCAGTGAATGACAGGCTTGTGCCTTGCCCCCAATGAGGGGCAGCAGCTTGCTCACTTAATCGAACAATAAATTTATCAGACATTTTATCCTAACCTTAGCGCTTATATAATGTTGAGCAGTGTACACTAGCCCTTTACATCACCCAACTGACTTGCGATTAATATATGAAATTTTCTAGTACATTAAGTCAAGCCCGATTAATTAAGCGCTATAAACGATTTCTCGTTGATTTAATTGACACTAATGGTGTTGAATTCACAGTTCATTGCGCTAATACAGGTAAAATGACTGGGTGTGCTGACCCCGGTTTTCGAGCCTATTACTCAACGAGTGACAATACAAAACGAAAATACCCCCACTCTCTTGAAATAACTAGCAACCATCTTAAGCAGATGATTTGTGTAAACACCAATCATGCAAATAAAGTGGCTATTGAAGCCATTAAATACCAAAAAATACCTGAACTTAGCGATTATCAACACACGCATAGCGAAGTTAAATATGGTAACGAAAATAGCCGTATCGATATCCTATTAAGCGATGATAAGAAACAAGATTGTTATGTCGAGGTCAAGTCGGTAACTCTTTTAGAGCAACAACAAGGATATTTTCCAGATACCCAAACACTTCGCGGGCAAAAACATATCCGAGAGTTAATGACTATGAAACAACAAGGAGATCGGGCCGTACTTTTATTTATTGTTATGCACAGTGGTATCAACTCAGTAAAACCAGCAGCACATATCGATCCCGAATATGCTAAACTGCTTGTTAAAGCAAAAGAAATTGGTGTTGAAATTTATGCTTATAACACCATAATCAGCCTTGATGAGATAAAAATAAAACAACGTGTACCGATATTAATGGCTTGAGTTTTAAAAACCAGCCCCCATATCGCTGCTCATTAGAATTTAACCTCTATGACTGATTCTTACCCACTCAATTGTTAACTTTTGAGACAAAGTATTTGCTAAGGGTGTGAGATTCTGCTATTTATAGCCGCCGGCGTTAGCTGGGGTGTTGTGTTAAGGATTTAGGAGAATGCTATGCCAGACCAAAAGAAACTAGGGTTGTTGGCTCAAGCCGGTTTACAACCATATCAGGAAAAACCAGGCGAAGAATACATGAATGACGTACAACGTACGCATTTTAAAGCAATATTAGATGCATGGCGTAAAGATCTACGTAATGAAGTTGATCGTACAAAAACGCATATGCAAGATGAAGCAGCAAACTTTCCAGATCCTGTAGACCGTGCAGCGCAAGAGGAAGAGTTTTCTTTAGAGTTACGTACACGTGACCGTGAGCGTAAACTGATTAAGAAAATTGAGAAAACACTGCAACTGATTGAAGATGATGACTTTGGCTTCTGTGAGTCTTGTGGTATTGAAATTGGGATCCGTCGTTTAGAAGCCCGCCCAACAGCTGACTTATGTGTCGACTGTAAAACACTGGCCGAGATTAAAGAAAAACAAAACGGCAGAGGTTAAACTCTGCCATTTATGCTAACCCCAGCATTACCCATCCAAGGGAGCTATCGTGGCCGGTTTGCTCCTTCGCCATCAGGATCACTGCATTTTGGTTCACTTGTAGCTGCACTCGCAAGTTATTTAGCAGCTAAAGTACACGATGGTCAGTGGTTAGTCCGTATGGAAGATATAGATACCCCAAGAATGCTTAAGGGCGCTGATAGTGATATTTTACGCACGCTCGATGCTTTTGGCTTACATTGGGATGGAGAAGTCGTTTACCAAAGCCGTCGGCATGACTACTACAACGATGCGTTAAACACACTCCAACAACAAAATTTAATTTACGCCTGCACATGCACACGCAAAGAAATTAAATTACAAGGCGGTTTATATACAGGGCATTGTCGTCACGCTAATCACCCTCCGACAAACAATGCACTGAGAATTAAACAACATCACCCCATATTACAATACAACGACATGGTACAGGGTAAAGTCTATACGTCTGAGCAAATAGCTCACGAAGACTATATCGTTAAACGCCGTGATGGCCTTTATGCATATCAACTCGTTGTTGTACTCGACGATATAGATCAAGGTATTTCTCATATTGTTCGTGGTGCCGATTTACTTGAACCCACCGCTCGACAGTTAGGTTTATTTCAACAACTGGACCACACTCCACCTGAATTTGCCCATATTCCCGTGATTGTAACTAAACCAGGGTTTAAATTGTCAAAACAAAATCACGCGCCTGCAATTAATGAAAGTAATCCAATTCCAACTTTGTGCTCAGCCCTTAAATACTTGGGCGTCGAGACACCTGAAGACATCATGCATACCAATATTGATAATATTCTACATTGGTCACAAGCACACTTCAGCTTAAGCGCGATTCCTGCTGTTTCTGAACGTCAATTTATAGAATACGCCTGATCTACGATTATTTATCACCTGTAACTTAATTTTTTCACGTTGCTGGTATATCATAGCGAGCCTTGCAAAATTGCCTACACTGTAAGCGGTTTCAAGCAACCACCTTAGGCGCCGTATTAATTGCTGATAAATACAGTGATTAACCACTAATAAGTGAGCCTAGTATTAAGTCGAGCATGCATCGGTATGAGTTTTTAGGAGACAGGTTATTATTTCTAAGCTATTAAAATTTTGCAGACAGCTAGTCAATGGTGAGAAAAGCTCATCAGATCTTGTCACCTGTACTGACCCTCAAGTGGTTCCCCGCAGTGAGCACAGTATTTCTCGCAAACAATTTAGCCCAAATGCAATCAAAGTACTTTATCGCCTAAAAGATGGCGGTTACGATGCCTATTTAGTAGGTGGTTGCATTCGTGATATTTTGTTAGGTGTTGAGCCCAAAGACTTTGATGTAGTCACCAATGCAACTCCAGAACAAATAAAAAAGTTATTTCGCAATTGCCGCCTAATTGGTCGCCGGTTTCGCTTAGCCCATATCGTTTTTGGACGTGAAATTATTGAAGTTGCTACCATGCGCGGCCACCACGAAGCCAGTGCCAGTAAAAATCAAACCAGTCAGTCGAGTGAGCATGGCCAATTACTGCGTGATAATGTGTATGGCACGATAGAAGAAGATGCTGAGCGCCGAGACTTTTCTATTAATGCACTTTATTATTCTATCAAGGATTTTACTATTCATGACTTTGCCAATGGTATGAATGCCATTGCCAATCGAAAAATAGAGCTGATCGGTGACCCTGAAACACGTTATCGTGAAGATCCCGTGCGCATGTTAAGAGCGGTGCGATTTGCCACCAAGTTAGATATGGAAATAGCACAACCAACGAAAGCTCCTATTTCTGAACTAGCTGATTTGCTATCGCATATTCCTGCAGCTCGTTTATTTGAAGAAACATTGAAATTATTTTTAAATGGAAAGGCCGAAGCTAATTATCATATGCTACGTGAGTTTGGTCTATTCAAACAGCTGTTCCCTGCTTTAGACGATATTATCGAAAATAGTGAAACAGGCTTTGAAACGCGCTTTATTGCTCAAATGTTTGCTAACACTGACAAACGTATTAATGCAGAGAAAAAGGTTACGCCAGCGTTTGTTTACGCCGCTTTATTGTGGTTTCCACTATTAAAACGCAGTGAACAGCTACAACAAGAAAACATGCCTATTTTTGATGCCTACGCACAAGCTATGAATCATGTCTTGAGTGAAAACGCACAAAGTGTAGCAGTACCTAAGCGATTTACACTCGGTGCAAGAGATATTTGGCATATTCAATTACGCTTAGATAAACGTGGTGGGCAACGCGCATACCGGATCAGTCAACAGCCTCGTTTCAAAGCTGCTTTCGATTTCTTGTTACTTCGAGTTGAAAGTGGAGAGCAAGAACAAGCTGAATTAGCTGAGTGGTGGACAAACTATTTACAACAAGATATAAACGGTCAGAAAGAAATGGTACGTTCATTAGGCCCTAGTGAGTCAAACAAGCCTCGACGTCGCTTTCGCCGAAAGCCTAAAAAGAAGCCTAGTGAGTGATGAGAACTGTCTATATAGGGTTAGGCGCTAACCTAGATAACCCTAGCGCACAGCTTCACAGTGCAATAGCAACTCTTAAAAAAGTAACGACCTGCGAGCTGCTGGCTGTCTCTAAATTTTATGCTTCAAAGCCAATGGGGCCTCAAGATCAACCTGATTACGTGAATGCAGTGGCTAAATTGACAACGTCGCTGGCCCCTGAGCCATTTTTAGATGTTTTACAGTCAATCGAGTTAGAACAAGGCAGGCAGCGTAAAAATGAACGTTGGGGTGCGCGCACTTTAGATTTAGATATTTTGTTATTTGGCAATGAGGTGATTGATTCTCAAAGATTAGTCATCCCACATTATGGGTTATGTGAGAGAGAGTTTGTGGTCTACCCCTTACTCGAGATCGAACCATACCTCGTTTTACCTGATGGTCGAAAACTACAGGACGTCAGTGAACACGTTGCATTAAATAACTTAATAGCACTTAATTAATGAAATGATTACTGTATATCAAGGGGAATGGACATGGCTAAAGTAACAGTGTCAACGTTGGCGAAGATGAAACATGCGCAGAACAAAATTACGGCGTTAACCGCCTATGATGCAAGCTTCGCAAAATTATTTTATGACAATGGCGTGGACATTGTGTTGGTTGGCGACTCACTTGGTATGGTATTACAAGGCGCTGATGATACGTTAGCAGTGACCACCGATGAAATTGCTTACCATACCCGTTGTGTGCGCGCTGGAAGTAAAGAACTATTTGTGGTCGCAGACATGCCATTTATGAGCTATGCAAATCCACAACAAAGCTGTGATAATGCTGCTAAATTAATGCGTGCTGGTGCCAATATGGTGAAGTTAGAGGGTGGCGAATGGTTATATGAAACTATTCAAACTCTCACCCAACAAGGCATTCCTGTATGCGGCCATTTAGGCCTTACACCACAATCAGTCCATGTGTTTGGAGGTTTTAAAATACAAGGTCGAGAACAAGCACAGGCTGATAAAATGGTTGCTGACGCACAAGCCTTAGAACAAGCTGGTGCACAGCTACTCGTCATTGAGTGTATTCCTTCAGCACTTGCCAAACGTATTTCTGAAGCCGTTAATATTCCAGTCATTGGCATTGGGGCAGGTAAAGATACCGATGGACAAATATTAGTAATGCATGATCTTGTTGGGATTTCTGCGGGTTATATTCCTAAGTTTTCCAAAAACTATTTAGCTGAAACGGGCAACATGCCAGAAGCAGTTAAACAATACTGCGCCGACGTTAAATCGGGCACCTTTCCAACTAGCGAACATGAGTTTAGTTAATGCAATCAACCTCAGAAATTAAATCATTACGTAGCCAAATTAAAGCGTGGCGACAGCAAGGGCTGAGCATTGCATTTGTACCAACAATGGGGAATTTGCATTTAGGACACTTTTCACTTGTTGAAAAAGCCAAAACACTCGCAGATAAAGTTGTTGTCAGTATATTTGTCAATCCTATGCAGTTTGGTGAAAATGAAGATTTAGATAATTACCCTCGCACCCTAGACGAAGATAAAAAAGGGCTAGCAGAGCTTGGCACTGATATTGTTTTTACACCTTCTGTTGCATCTATATACCCTAATGGCTTAAGTGCTCAGAGCTATGTCGATGTGCCTGGTATATCACTGGGTTATTGCGGTGGTAAAAGGCCTGGCCATTTTAAAGGCGTTGCAACCATCGTGACGAAATTATTTAACATGGTACAACCCGATTTCGCATGTTTCGGTGAAAAAGATTATCAGCAACTGCAAGTCATCAAAACCATGGTACGCGACCTTTCGATGCCAATTGAAGTTGTCGGTGTTGCAACACAGCGAGAGTTCTCAGGTTTGGCAATGAGTTCTCGTAATGGCTATTTAAGCGAGACTGAGAAGGAAACAGCGAAAGCGCTTTATCAATCCCTACTAGAGATCTCGACTCAACTTAAAGCGGGTAACCACAACTTTGCTCAATTAGAAGCCGATGCAAAAGTGTCACTAGAACAAAAAGGTTTAAAAGCTGATTACTTTGCTATCGCAAATAAAGATACACTAAATCCTGCTACACTTGGAGATGATCACTTGGTGATCTTAGCGGCTGCCTTTTTAGGATCAGTACGCTTAATAGATAACTTACAAGTCTCTATCTAGAAGGAAGTAAGATGAAAACTGTACTGTCACTCTGCGCAATATTACTATTAAGTGCATGCCAAAGTAACAATTCAGCAGAATTGAATCAATGTGCTCAACAAAATTATCAATGTGAAACAAGCTGTGTGAACAGTAATACACCAGAAACAATGTCACATCAAATATGTAATAATGAATGTATTGAAACTTTTAACCAGTGCAAAGTTCAAGCCCAGCAACTGACGAAGAGTAAAACTCGGCAGTACCAATAAGTTAATTTTACAAAAAAACCGCTCAAATGAGCGGTTTTTTATCTGTTATTCCTACAGTAAACCAAGTTTTTTCAGTTCAACGGTCGCCATTTTGCTTGAAAGTGGTACATAACCATCTTTCTCAACAATTTTTTGTCCATCTTTTGATAAAACCATTTTTAGAAATTCAGCTTCAATAGGTGACAATGCTTTATTCGGGTGCTTATTTACATAAACATATAAAAATCGAGATAATGGGTACTTCCCTTTAGCAACATTTTCTAATGTAGCATCAACAAAGTTATTACCTTTTTTAGCTAATGGTACAGTACGTACACCTGACGTTTTATAACCAATACCCGAGTAACCAATAGCATTCACAGATGATGAAATTGACTGTACAACAGATGCCGAACCAGGCTGTTCATTCACGTTATTACGGAAGTCGCCTTTACACAGAGCTTTTTTCTTAAAGTAACCGTATGTACCTGATACCGAATTACGTCCATAAAGTTGAACATCTTTGGCAGCCCAATCTCCAGCTAAACCTACGTCACTCCAACGCTTAACTTCGTCTGTAGCACCACACTTACGTGTTGATGAAAAAATAGCGTCAACTTGATCAATGCGTAAGCCTTCAATCGGATTATCTTTATGTACAAAAACGGCAAGTGCATCAATAGCTACACGGACTTCTGTTGGTTTATATCCATAACGTTTCTCAAAGGCTTCAATTTCTTTTGACTTCATTTTTCGGCTCATTGGGCCAAAGTTAGAAGTTGCCTCTGTTAATGCTGGAGGCGCTGTTGAAGAGCCAGCTGCCTGAATTTGAATATTCACATTAGGGTAAATACGTTTGTACTCTTCAGCCCAGAAGGTCATCATATTGGCAAGGGTATCAGAACCAACTGAAGAAAAATTACCTGAAATACCACTCGTTTTATTATACTCAACTAGGTTTTTATCTAACGCTGACGCCTGTGTTGCGACAAGTGTTGTTACAGCTACGCCCATAGCGGCGACTAAACTTTTGAATTTCATTTGGGTTGCTCCAATTGTTCTTCCCATTAAATAACGCGATTTATTCTGCCGCGACTTAATGACAATAAAATTACTCTAAAGTGACAGTTTCATGACTTTCACCATCTGTCATAATTTTTACTTTATCTTGCGTGAAGGAAAAAGAAAAACATGATCCTTCTCCCAACGTGCTTTGGATCTCTAAACTAGAATCATGCCTTGTTAGCACATGTTTAGTGATTGCTAACCCCAACCCAGAGCCACCCGTCTTACGGCTACGTGCTTTATCAACACGATAAAAACGCTCCGTCAATCTATGAATATGCTCAGGGGCAATACCATCACCATTATCTTTCACTGAAAAACAAGCTGATTTATCATTGTACTGCCAAGAGACAACGACTTTGCCATGTGGTTTTGTATAATGAATCGCATTAAACACCAGATTAGAGAATGCACTGCGTAATTCATCAGCAGACCCTAAAATATCTAAAAGTGGATCTACATCAAATACAACTTCGTGCTGCTTGTCTTGGTTAACAGATAATGCTTCAGTTTGAATTAAGGCAAGCATAGCAGGTACATTAACGGGCCTGTCTTTCTCATGTCGCCTTGCACCTTCAATACGTGATAATGATAATAATTGATTTACTAGGCTATCCATGCGTTTGCATTGTTCAATCATGGTTGTATGCGCTTTCTCCCACATCATAGGCGGTGGCATATTATCAGCATCCATCATTTCTAAATAACCCGTAACAACCGTCAATGGTGTTCTCAGTTCATGTGAAACATTTGCCACAAAGTCTTTACGCATTTGTTCTAGTTGCTTTAAACGCGTGATATCCCGGACAACCATCATCAACTGTTCAGCATATGGCATAACACGAAATTCGAGTACCTGATCATTTGCATGGCTTGAGTCTAGCTCTAACGGCTCATCAAAGTGATGCAGTTGCATGTATTTAACAAACTTAGGATCCCTGATCAAATTATCTAATCGCTGACCGTGATCTGTTGGCCACTGCAACCCAAGCACTTTTAAAGCAAGTTGATTACACCACACAATACTGAGATCTTGTTGTAATACTACAACCGCATCGGGTACCGCCTCTGCACCTTCGCGGAAGCGGCGTATCAATTCTGCTAACTCATTGCGCTTTTTGCGGTTTCGATGTTGTAAATGATATATTCCTTCAAATATTTGTTCCCATGCCCCTTCACCTTCAGGAGGGTTAAAGCTTCGTTGGTTAAGCAACCAATCACTTAATCTATATAGCTGGTGATAATGCCAAAGCAGTAAAGACAATGCACCTATAAACAATAAAATAAAAGGTGCACCAATCAAAATACCGATCAAAGTTAGTGGTAAAAAATACAAAAACAGGCGCTTAAACAACGCCTGTTTATTAATCACTCGGTACATATACGATGGACCCTAAATATAATTCATCATGCCGCTACAGTTTACTTGAAAACCGATAGCCGGCACCGCGCACAGTTTGTACTAATCTATCATGACCCAGAGGTGCTATCGCTTTACGTAGACGACGGATATGTACATCAACAGTACGATCTTCAACATAGACATTAGTACCCCAGACATGATCAAGTAATTGCTCTCGGCTATATACTCGCTCTGGGTGTGTCATAAAGAAGTGTAACAAACGAAACTCGGTCGGTCCCATATCTAACTCACTGCCAGCCGACGTTACACGGTGTGATATAGGATCAAGGCGCAGACCATGAACTTCGATGGCCTCCTCTAAAGAAGTCGGCGATACTCTACGGATCACTGCTTTGATCCTCGCCATCAATTCTTTTGGAGAAAAAGGTTTCGTGACGTAATCATCAGCGCCAACCTCTAAGCCTTTTACTTTGTCTTCTTCTTCACCACGCGCAGTTAGCATAATAATTGGTATCTGACGCGTATATTCACTTTGCTTAAACTTTTTCGCGATTTGAATCCCACTACCACCGGGTAACATCCAATCCAACAGCACCATATCTGGGTATGGTTCGACCATCGCCGTAATTGCTGAATCGTAATCTTCTGCTTCAATCGCTTGAAACCCATTTTGTTCCAGCACAAATACCAGCATCTCCCTGATAGGTGCTTCATCATCAACTACAAGTACTTTACGTGACATTCCCAATATTCTCTTTCATTACCGAAGATGTTTTCATTATTATGACTAAGTGTGACAGTTTTATGAAAGTGTAACGTGGATCTACAAAACCTGCTAAAAAATCGCTTAACTATTTGCGCTAAACGATTTTTTTAACAAGGTATTATGACTATATCATGTCATTTTTTAGGAAGTTTTTTTAAAAATCATAACGTAATGTTAACGCCATGTGATCTTGATCTGCTGAGTTATCAAGATCAAATTTGGAATACCATAAATACATACGCGCTTGTTTAGATAGCTTTTTCTCAACACCTAACGACGTCGAGTTTCCAGAATCTTTCAATTTACCTTCAGCACCATCGGTGTCTTGATATTGAGCTAATAATTTATAACTATTCGGGAGTTTATACGCGGCACTGACAACAAAGCTATCAACAGAATCATCACTATCCACTTTTTCACTTTGCTGGTATAAGCCACCTAATGTCACATCGCCTAGCTTTCCTTGCAATACAACCCGTGTAATGTCGCGTCCAGCAACTTTTGAATCCCTAGCAACACTGGCGTAAACAGGTGTTTTTTTCAATTTACTATCACCGTACACGCCCGCAATAGATACCCCTGTTTCTCCATCTTGTTTACTGTTATCTTCCGCAATATAGCTAACCACAAACTTCATATGGTTAAGTGATGGAGAGGTATATTGAATCGTATCCCCTAGGCGGTTTTCCCCTGCAAATAGCGACTTAATATCAGAGGCAAAGTCATTCATTAAATCAACTTTTCCTTGTGACTTTTTTACTGGAGTGTCATTTCGTCCAACAAGTACTTCCCCGTAGCTACCTTTTAACCCAACATATTGCGACCGGGCGGTGATGTTATCGCCATCTTTACCATCTTTATCGTTATCAACTGGATTAACTTCGAATTCATATTTAAAGAAAACATCAACACCCTCATTTATCTTCGCTTTACCCTTAAGGCCCATCCTCGATGCATAGCTTTTAATCGATGTTTCATCTTCATCGCCCGTATCGCTAAACTGTAAACCGGCGTGAACTCGACCATAGACTTTAACTTCATTCGCTAGCGTAACATCAGATATTACAAGCAAGCAGAGTGTAAAAAGAGAGAGTAATAATTTGGTTTTCATATTAGCGCAGCCTCATAATTGTAAGAGGAAAACACCGAGTCCATACGATGCTCATATAATTATCGTCTAAGTTAAAAACTAGCTGTAATTCTAAATAGATCAAGTCAGTGATTAGGAACAGATCAAATTTATATCAACCCAACTTATCAGGATCAAAATCTTACTAACGCGATCCTGTTTGGGATCAGTTTTTTACTAGCTTTACGCCACTTTAGTTAGATCAAACAGTATAAACATAATGACTAACACGGCGTAAACCAAGTGAAATAGGCATTAAGCCGTGATCAATTAGTACAATCTTGATCTACATTGGATATCGTTAGTACAATCGTGATCCCAACATGATCTTAACATCAACTTGCTCTAATTGGGGCCCTGAGAATAAGTTATTACTGTTTTTTATCAATACATTATGAGTTTACCTGTGAATAAAGAAAGTTAATAAAATAATGATCCAAAAAAAAGCCCCGTATTCGGAGCTTTAATTTAATCAGGTGTGTTAGTTATTATTTGATCTGTTGATCAAGTTCACCCGATAAGTACTTCAAGTGCATATCGTCTAATGAAATTGGTTTGATCTTAGCTGCATTTCCTGCTGTACCAAATGCTTCATAGCGGTCAACACAAATTGCGGTCATTGCTTTCGTTGCTTCAGCTAAGTATTTACGTGGGTCAAAGTTAGCAGGATTCTCTGCTAAATGACGGCGAATTGCCCCCGTTGAAGCTAAACGTAAATCGGTATCAATATTCACTTTACGCACACCGTGCTTAATCCCTTCGATGATCTGCTCTACTGGCACACCATACGTTTCAGGAATTTGGCCACCATGCTCATTGATCACGGCTAACCAATCTTGGGGAACTGAAGAAGAACCATGCATTACAAGGTGTGTATTAGGGATCCGTGAATGGATATCTTTGATTCTGTTAATCGCTAAAATGTCCCCTGTCGGCGGACGTGTAAACTTATAAGCGCCATGAGATGTACCACAAGCAATTGCAAGCGCATCAACCCCTGTTTTACTTACAAAATCAGCTGCTTCCTCAGGATCTGTTAGTAACTGATCTAAGCTTAACTTGCCAACTGCACCAATACCATCTTCTTCACCAGCTTCACCGGTCTCCAATGAACCAAGCACGCCTAGTTCACCTTCCACCGAAACACCACATGCGTGTGCCATATCAACTGTGCGACGCGTAACATCTACATTATACTCGTAACTTGAAGGCGTTTTACCATCCTCAAGCAAAGAGCCATCCATCATCACAGATGAAAAACCAAGTTGAATTGAGCGCTGACAAATTCCAGGTGATGTCCCATGATCCTGATGCATTACTACTGGAATGTGAGGCCACTCTTCAACGGCCGCAAGGATCATATGACGAATAAATGGTGCACCAGCATAAGCGCGTGCACCAGCTGAACCTTGAACAATAACAGGACTATTTGTCTTGTCTGCTGCTTCCATAATGGCGCGCATTTGCTCTTGGTTGTTTACGTTGAAGGCAGGAACGCCATAACCATACTCTGCTGCATGATCAAGTAATTGACGCATACTGATTAAAGCCATATTGCTTTCTCCAATAGTCGATGACAGTCATTATCATCTAGTTTGAACGGGATAATTTGTGTGTGATTTACATCACATTGTCTGTTTCAGACAATATTTAAGTACCAAATATCAAATGTGAGAGCGACATTTAGTAAATAATTAGGCCAGCAATCGCTGGCCAAAATTCATATTAAGCGTTTGCCCTTTTCTCAAGCATAGCTACTGCTGGTAATTTTTTCCCTTCTAAAAACTCTAAAAAGGCACCACCACCAGTTGAGATATAAGAGATATTATCTGCTACACCATATTTATCAATGGCTGCCAGTGTGTCTCCACCACCGGCTATTGAAAATGCATTAGACTTTGCGATGGCATTTGCAATTGCCTCTGTGCCATTTCCAAATTGATCAAATTCAAATACGCCAACAGGGCCATTCCAAACCACTGTACCCGCTTTTTCTATAATTTTTGCTAACGTGTTCGCTGTATCTGGACCAATATCGAATATCATGTCTTCCTCAGTCACATCAGCAACATCTTTTATTGTTGCAACTGCTGACTCAGAAAATTCGCTGCCAACGACAACATCAGTTGGTACTGGGATCTCACCATTGTTCAACTTTGCAGCTGCAGTAAGCTTATTAGCCTCAGCAATTAAATCAGCTTCATACAAGGATTTACCCACCGGGTTTCCAGCAGCTGCGATAAACGTATTTGCAATTCCACCACCAGCGACCAGCTGGTCAACGACCGTAGAAAGCGAATCTAGCACAGTTAATTTTGTAGAGACTTTAGAGCCACCTACAATGGCAACTAAAGGACGCGCTGGGTTATCAAGTGCTTTTCCTAACGCTTCTAGTTCATTGGCTAAAAGCGGGCCTGCACATGCTGTTTCGGCAAATAAGCCTACGCCATGTGTTGATGCTTGAGCACGATGTGCTGTACCAAACGCATCCATAACATACACATCACACAATGCTGCTAATTGCTTGGCAAGCGTTTCATCGTCTTTTTTCTCGCCAACATTAAAACGAACATTTTCAAATACAACAACTTCGTTTTCACTTACTTCGACGCCGTTTAAATAATCTTTCTCTAAACGCACTGGTTGCTCAAGTGCATCGTTTAGATAATCAACAACTGGTTGTAATGAATATTGCTCATCATACTCACCTTCAGTTGGACGCCCTAAATGAGACATAACCATTACTTTAGCGCCTTGCTGTAACGCTAATTTTATAGTGGGTAAAGATGCGCGGATCCGTGCATCAGAGGTCACTTTACCTCCTTTAACAGGCACATTTAAATCTTCACGAATTAAAACGCGCTTGCCGCTTAAATCTAAATCCGTCATTTTAATGACTGACATTAACATCTCCTTACTAAACGATACTTATGAATATGAACTCTTTATTTGGCAACCATCATGGCTACAGCAGTGTCGAGCATACGGTTAGCAAACCCCCACTCGTTATCACACCACACTAATAATTTTACGAGTCGTTTATGACTAACACGTGTTTGTGTGCCATCAATAATACAAGAATGCGGATCATGATTAAAATCTACTGAGACCAATGGTTCCTCGGTGTAGCTTAAAATTCCATCAAGGCGGCCACTGGATGCGGTTTCTAGCACTTGATTAATGGAAGATAACTCCACATCTTGGTTTAACGTCACACTTAAATCCATTGCGGTTACATTTATCGTCGGAACACGCACCGCAATTGCTTCAAAACGTCCATGAAATTTAGGAAGTATACGCTCAATACCCCGCGCGAGTTTTGTATCAACGGGAATAATTGATTGACTCGCAGCTCGTGTCCGTCGTAAATCGCTATGATAGGCATCAATCACTTGTTGGTCATGCATTGATGCATGAATCGTTGTTATTGCGCCTGACTCGATACTAAAAGCATCATCTAACACTTTTATCACGGGTACAATACAATTGGTTGTGCATGAGCCATTCGAAACAATATTGTCTGTTTCTAATAACTCATCATCATTAATGCCATAAACAATGGTCGCATCAACATCGGCATCTGCTGGTTGAGAAAAAAGTACTTTCTTTGCACCCGCTTTTAAATGAACGTTTGCATCTTGTCGTGAATGAAATACACCAGTGCATTCCAATACCACGTCAACATCTAATGCTTGCCAAGGCAAATTTCCAGGGTCTGGCTCTGAAAACAACTGAATATGATCTCCAGCAACGTTCAAATATGGGGCCTCATATTCCACCTCAAAGGCAAAGCGACCATGCGACGTGTCGTATTTAAGTAGGTGCGCAACCCCTTTGGGATCCGCCAGCTCATTTATCGCAACGATTTGGATCTCGTGTTGACGAGCAGATTCATACAGGGCGCGTACAATATTACGTCCTATACGACCAAAACCATTTATAGCCAGTTTGATTGCCATTGAATTGAAAATCCAGCCTTTAGCATAGATGATAGGGATGTTCCCTTTTGAGATGGCGCTATTGTAATCGACCAAGGAAAAATGTCTAAGGGAAATGGCAATATTTTTAAATAATTATACTCAGTTTTTCTCGGCGACCCATGCTGATAGCCGAATATTGAGCTAACAGTAGTTCTGCAGTTGCCAATGCATCACATAATGCATCGTGTTGTTTATATTCGGGCAGGCCATAACGGGCACGACATGCAGATAATGTCAAACTATCCTGAGTTAATGGTCTTCCTTGTGCTAACAAACGCCGCTTTTCTATCTTCATCGTATCAATAATCGCTTTAGGCGTAATTCGATATTGATACACTGATGCGACTCGTTGAATGAACCCCCAATCAAGTACAGCATTATGACACACTAATACGTGACCATTAATTGCTGTCGCCAAAGACGCTATAAGTCCTCTTAAACTGCTCCCTTCCAGCAAAGCGTCATCATCAATACCATGGTAAATCGTACTCTGCGACAAATCTTGCACTTCTTTGTTCAACATATAACCTGCCGTGCATAAATCAATTTTAGAGGCACGCATATTTAACCATGCAGCTGAAACAATTTCATGCTCACCAGGGATTAACCCCGTTAATTCTAAATCAATAATTACGTATTTTTGCTGATCAAAATAACTCTGCTTTAACTTATACTCTCTCAAGTACCTCAGCAACCAGGGATACAGCCCCATCACAAGCTCGCCCTAGCAAATTTGAATGCACTCGCTTGCTGTGCATGTCGCACTAAGTGAAAAGCTTCTTTTAACTGATGCTTCTCCAATGACGTTAAAGTCTTTGGATCAATGCAATTACTCGGCAGCCCTTCCCGTTTTATCTGAGTTTTCAAGCGAAGTTGTGTCAGGTAACGCCAACAGTCTTTCAGGTCATACACATCGTTACTACTCAATACGTCAAATTTTAATAAAGCATCCAATCGCTCCAACGTGTTTGCTTTATAAATGCCAACATTTAACGCATAAAGGCGGACAAGATCATTAATGATCACAATGCCACGTCGCTTTAGATCGAGATGCTTATGTTGAGTGTTCCCTTTTTCTAGTTTAAATTGGTGAAATAACCCAATAGGGACTGAATTCGTATTAATGTCTGTAGCCATAGCTGCAAAAAACAACTCATCTCTACGGATCATATCTAATGCAGCGCATAAATCTTGATAAAGCGACTTTGATCCATCAATCAGGCGTAGATCAAAATAGATTTTACAATTAAGCATCGCTTTAGGAGTCGGCTCCTTAATCCAAGTAACAAACCGGCTTTGCCATTGTGTAACAGTGCCTCTACAGGCTTCATTGCTGGCCATTATATTGCCGGGACAACGTTTGATCCCGCACTCAACTAACTGCTCGCATACCGTTGCCCCCAAATGTGCAAAGTACACTCGCTGTTTCGCTGTGATGTTTGCATCCAACAAGATACCATTGTCTTGATCTGAGTGCAGTGTTTGCTCCTCTCTAGCTTGTGAGCCAAAGCAAATCCAGCTAAACGCGCAAGGCGCTTGGCCGTGTTCTAATTGATACAAATGCACTAATCGAGCGGTTAATGCATCGGTTAATCCGCTCAACAATTTTCCAATAACCGAAATATCTTCAATATTGTTTGAAAACTGCTTTAGTAACTCCGGAATGTCACTTGAATAACGCTTCACTTCCGCCACACTGCTTGCTTTGTAAATTTTCCCAATAAGTTGTACTGGATCACTCTTTTGTTGACGCAATAGATCTGTACTGGTGATAACACCTAACGGCTTATACGCTTCATCTAGTACTGGGAGGTGATGAATATTATGTTTAAGCATTAAATGTAAGGCTGAAAATGCTCGGTTATTCTCGAAAATAGATTTTGGGTTTTTAGTCATGACCGATTGGATTGACGTGCTCGGCGCAATGTCTGAAGCTAAAACACGATTACGTAAATCTCGATCCGTTACAATCCCAAGTAACGTATTTTCATCAGTAATAACTAACGATGATACCCCATAGTGACGCATTTTCATGGCTGCTTCTGTGATACTCACTTGAGCACTAGCGGTAATAATATTCGATGACATGAGTTCACTGATTTTACGCTCAGACCAGCTTTGGTCACGTGTTTTATATTGAGAACTGAGCAACCGGTTGGCATGAGCTCTCACAAAATGTTGTTCAAATCCCCTATACTCTCTGCGTAAATAGTCAAAACTTTGCTGATCTAATACATAAAGTAAACCCGCAGTAACAACCTGTAAATGGCTTTGTATTTTATCGCCAGTTAATAATGAAGGAAAACCAAAATAATCACCTTCAGTTAAGCGTGTAATGGTATCACCGTGTATAGAGACCAAATCAAACACACCAGAACGGACTAAATATAAATTGACCTCCCCAGTCTGTAGCCATTGCATTTGATTTTCTCGGGTTAAATATACAACTTGCAAATGACGAGCAAAATAGGATGTTGCACCATGAGGTAAATGACTAAACGGCATTTGTTTATGACTAAATTCCACAACATCCTGTACTTGTGCCGCCATATTTCATTCCTTTATAAACAATTTTCAGGAAAATACTGATGCGTATATACGCTTCACTTTACTAAAAATTGTTGGCCCAGAAGAGACTCTGGGCCAACGGCTTTTTTACTCTTTAATGTGCATGCGCCGCGAGAGATCCTTTTGGATTGCGGATGCTCTCCACCATATCTTGCACTTCTTTTGGCGTGTCAGCGGTCAATTTCAATACTACTGCAGCAATTAAGAAGTTAACGGCCATTCCAACAATGCCAATCCCTTCAGGTGAAATACCGAACAGCCAATTTGCCGGTGTATTTAATTCAGGGCTGATAAATTTGAAATAGATGATATAAGCTGCTGTGAAGGTGATCCCTGACACCATACCTGCAATAGCGCCCTCTTTATTCATACGTTTAGAAAAAATCCCCATGATAATAGCAGGGAAAAAACTCGCTGCCGCGAGGCCAAATGCAAAGGCAACCACGGATGCGACAAATCCAGGGGGATTAATACCAAAGTATGCTGAAATCACAATAGCAACCATGGCCGCGAGCCGTGCAGCGAGTAATTCTTGTTTATCACTGATATCAGGCTTGAGTGTTCGTTTCAATAAGTCATGAGATACCGACGTAGAGATAACCAATAACAAACCAGCTGTCGTCGATAACGCTGCCGCAATGCCACCTGCCGCCACTAACGCAATAACCCATGCTGGTAAGTCTGCTATTTCAGGGTTTGCCAATACCATAATGTCACGGTCAATTTTTACCTCATTGGCACTATTTGGATCGCTAACTTTACCCGCAGAATAAGACATTTTTCCATCACCATTTTTATCTTCAAACGTGATTAAGCCGGTCCTTTCCCAGTTTTTTACCCATGCAGGAGCTTCGCTATACAGCGTGCCACTACCATCTTTGCCATTAATGGTATCAACCATATTTACTCGAGCGAATGATGCAACAGCAGGTGCCGTCGTATAAACAATGGCGATAAAAACCAATGTCCAAGCAGCTGAAATACGCGTATCTTTCACTCTTGGAACCGTAAAAAATCGAACAATAACATGAGGTAAACCCGCTGTACCAACCATTAAAGCAGCTGTAATAGCGAATACATCTATCATACTTTTGGAACCTTCAGTATATTGTGCAAACCCCAATTCAGCACTGAGTCCATCGAGCTTATCTAATACATACATACCGGAGCCATCAGCCAATGTTGCTCCAAACCCTGTTTGTGGTAGGAAATGTCCAGTCATCATCAAAGAGATAAAAATTGCGGGTACCAAATATGCGAATACCAATACGCAATATTGTGCAACCTGCGTGTAAGTGATCCCCTTCATACCCCCTAGTACCGCATAAAAGAACACAATGACCATACCGATATAAACGCCGGTTTCAATATCAACTTCTAAGAATCTTGAAAACACGACGCCGACACCTCTCATTTGCCCTGCGATATACGTAAAGCAAATAAAGATAGCACATAGAATAGCGACAATTCGTGCTACTTGTGAGTAATAACGGTCACCGATGAAGTCTGGTACAGTAAACTTGCCAAACTTTCTCAAATAAGGTGCCAAACACAAGGCTAACAACACATAACCCCCCGTCCAGCCCATTAGATATACCCCACCATCATATCCAGCAAAAGAAATGATCCCAGCCATGGAAATAAATGATGCTGCACTCATCCAGTCCGCAGCAGTTGCCATACCATTGGCAAATGGTGGCACGCCTCCGCCCGCCACATAAAATTCATTCGTTGAGCCTGCACGAGCCCAAATTGCAATACCGATATAAAGCGCAAAGCTCAAACCGACAATAATAAATGTGAGATTTTGTACGTCCATCTTCTTGCTCCTATTCGTCTACGCCATACTTTTTATCAAGCGAATTCATTTTGAATACGTAGACAAAAATCAGAGCGACAAAGGTGTAAATAGCGCCCTGTTGTGAAAACCAAAAACCCAATTTAAACCCAAAAAAACGGACTTCATTTAGTACGTCAACCAGTAAGATGCCAAAACCAAATGACACTACAAACCAGATTGCCAATAACTTAAACATTAGCGCGAGGTTTTCTGACCAGTATGCTTTTGCTTGTTCTTCGTCTTTAAAAGCCATTTGTATCCCCTTTCACTTCTTCACAGCCAGGCTGTATTGGTGTTAATTGTCACTATTTACCTTAGCAACGTCACTGCAATATTAAATTGAGACCTTAGTCGTAACGCAAACCTTACGTTTACGTAAACTGTAAGATAACCAGCTTTATCTATTAATAAAGTTAATAGATAACATAAACTTACAATGAATGACGAAAAAATCACATTGATGAACTAATCACAACATTGGTTATAAGACATTAGTCTAAAATATCGTCCTAAAATGCCACATAGCCTTATAAAACAAAAAGTTAAATATAGTTGTCGTGAATGAGATTGCAGACATAATTTGCTTATGTGATAAGCTAAAAATACCTTCATAGAATAAGAATAGCCATGACAGCAGCTTTAACATTGGTAGCACTTTGCTACATAGGTGCCCTATTTTGGATTGCAAACTGGGGTGATAAAACAACTCCGCGTGCATTAAAGATTAGCCACCACCCATTTGTATATGCGCTATCATTAGGAATTTATTGTACTTCATGGACTTATTACGGTTCGGTAGGTACTGCCGCAGCTAGTAGTTGGCATTATTTACCCATTTTGTTGGGCCCTGCATTATTATTTTTATTCGCCCACGGTTTTTTGCGAAAGCTGGTGTTGGTGAGCAAAAAACAAAATATTACCACAATTGCTGACTTCATTTCCGCTCGCTACGGCAAACGCCAAAGCACAGCCGTACTCGTAACCCTCATTGCTTTATTAGCGACGATCCCCTACATAGCCTTACAATTAAAGGCACTCAGCAGTAGTTTTTTATTGTTACAGCAAGGTGAAAAAATCTCTGGCACAATTCTAGCGTTAAGTGGCACCTTAATTATGGCCTTATTTGCAATATTTTTTGGAACGCGAAAGGTTGATGTCACAGAATATCGCTCTGGTTTAATGCTGGCAGTCGCGTTTGAATCTTTAATCAAACTCATTGCATTGGCGGCTGTCGCAGTATTGGCGTTTGTCACATTATACAAACAACCCAATACACTGTCCTCTTTGTTGATACATTGGCAAAACTTTGATTTGGTGAATTTTAACTTCATCGGTCAAACTTTGATGGCCGCGGCTGCCATTATTTGTTTGCCCCGTCAATTCCACGTCACTGTCGTTGACAACCAAGATCGTCGTCATTTACATACTGCTCGTTGGGCATTCCCTTTATACCTTATGCTTACAGCTGCCATGATCATTCCCATCGCAACAGCCGCCATACACCCTCAAATAGGCGTAGGCGTCGCTGCTGATAGTTTCGTATTGGCACTTCCTTTAATGCAAGGACATCCCATTATTACCACCTTTGTATTCATTGGTGGCTTATCTGCGGCAACAGCCATGATTGTTGTTGCAACACTGACACTCAGTACCATGCTGTCCAATGACGTCGTTTTACCACTTCTATTAAAACGTAAATTTAAGCTCAATACGCTAACCAAAAACTATAAGTCACAAATTCTACTTATTCGCCGATTTATCATCGCAGCTATCTTGCTGCTTGCCTATTTGTACCAACAGTGGTTTGGCCATGGAGAAGCACTTGCCAGTATGGGACTCGTTGCCTTTTCCTTAGTGACTCAATTACTACCCGCTATTATTTTCGGTTTGTATTGGCGTAAAGGTCATGCTTATGGTGTCTACGCAGGTTTATTTGCTGGATTCATTTGCTGGGTATTATTTTTAATGTTGCCAGTACTGGATGCTGGTGCAGTAATGAGTTATGACTTTCGCCAAAGTGTTATCACTCAGGGGACACTTATCGCTCTATTTGCAAACATTTTTTGCTACGTGAGCTTTTCTTTAGCTGCGCATGAACGTTTAATCGATAAAATTCAAGCTGCAGCATTTGTTAATCCAAAAGAACAAGCCACACTGGCTAAACGCTTAAATAAAAATGTCAAAGCGACCATCTATGATTTTAAAGTACTATTACAAACCTTTCTAGGTGTCCAACGTTCAAACCAACTGCTAAGCCATTACATGCTTAGTCATGATATTGATGATAACAATGCCCATCCCCCTCCCGAATTTATCGCGTATTGTGAACGTTCGCTAACCGGTGTACTGGGTGCATCATCAGCACAAGCACTCATACACACCGTCGCTTCAGGAAAGCAAATGGCATTCGAAGAAGTGGTCAATTTCTTTGACGAGACGACGCAAGCTTTACAGTTTAACCAAAATCTGCTCTTCACCTCACTAGAAAATCTCAGCCACGGTATTTCCGTAGTAGACAAAGAACTCAAACTCGTTGCTTGGAATAAACGCTATAGTGAAATGTTTGATTATCCTGAAAGCTTTCTAGAGGTTGGGCTACCGATTGAGCAAGTTATCCGATTTAATGCCAAACGCGGAGAATGTGGCCCAGGTGAAATAGAGCGCCAAGTAGAGAAACGAGTTCAACACTTGCGCAATGGGACTTCACATCACTTCATCCGTCACCGCCAAGATGGCCAAGTATATGAGATGATTGGTAATCCGTTACCAGAAGGCGGATTTGTTACCAGCTTTTCTGATATCACAATGCACATAGCCACCCAAAATGCATTAGAAGAAATCAATATGGATCTCGAAAATAGAATTGAAGCACGCACCCAAGAGATCAGAACAATCAATACTGATTTAGAAGCACAAATTGCCAGCCGGATAGAAACCGAGCATGCTCTGATGGGCGCAAAAAAAGAAGCCGAACGTGCAAATGATAGTAAAACCCGCTTTCTAGCACTTGCCAGTCATGATATTTTGCAGCCCCTCAATGCTGCAAGACTCTATCTAGCAGCCATAAATGCGCACACCTTAACACCCCACGATCAAGGAAACTTTAATAAACTCGGAGACAGCCTAGATTCTACAGTCCACCTAATGTCTGCCTTGCTTGATATTGCTAAGCTGGAACAAGGTGCGATGAAACCCTCTCCAAGACACTTTGATATTGGAGATATTCTCACGCCGCTTGCAAATGAATATGCCATGCTATCCAAAGAAAAAGGTTTACAGCTCAAAGTACGCAGCGCACATCATATTGTACATAGCGACACCACTTATTTACGCCGAATTATTCAAAACCTAGTCTCTAATGCAGTTAAATATACCGCTTCAGGCAAAGTATTGATTGCTTGTCGCTCTCGTAAACATAGCCTGCGATTAGAAGTCTGGGATACAGGCCCAGGCATAAATAAATTGGAACTTAACAAAATTTTTAATGATTTTTATCGAATACAAAACCACGATAATAAAGGGGTAGGATTGGGACTTGGTGTGGTAAAGCGACTATGTGATCTACTTTGTATTACCCTTCAAGTTCACTCAATTCCTGGTACTGGAAGCCGTTTTAGCATTGAAGTGCCCTATGGCGATGAATTACTCTCACCTCAGCGCCAAGAACTAGGTTCACTATTACAACATAATCATAGTAACCAGCACCCATTCTCTGTCATTGCAGTAGACGATGATCCTAACAATCTAGCCGCGATGGCAAGTCTCTTAAAGAAATGGCAAGTTCACTACCAGCTCTTTGAGCAAGTTAATGACGTTTTACTTTTTGCAAAAGAGCATAAAGCACCTGACATGATATTAATGGACTACCAACTGGGCGTTGAATGTGACGGTATTACACTTATTAAAACTTTACGGGAAATTTGGCAACACCGTGTACCGGCAATATTAATTACAGCAATGCGCGATGTAGAGCTAAAAGCACAAGTCAAAGCGCTTAATATCCATTATTTGTCAAAACCGATTAAGCCTGCAAAACTGAAAGCGTTATTAAACCATCGTCGTTAATGACTGATATCCATGACGCAAAACATAGAATAAAAAGTGAATGAAAGGTTTTTTGGTTGAAATAATTATTCTATATTAGCTTGCTGATTTTAAAAACATACACACACATCATATAGGAATGAGGATTGATGAATTATATATTAACCACACAATGTACGGATGATGTCGGCTTAATCGCCAAAATCACCAACTTATGTTTTGAGCACAACCTAAACATTACGCGTAACAACGAATTCGTAGATAAAGCCGGGGCTCGCTTTTTTATGCGCACTGAATTAACAGGGCAACCCAGTGATAACTTCCTAAATCAATTACGTCAACAGCTACCCAATGGCGCTGATGTTGCTTTACATAATAATGAAAAAACCAAATTAGTGTTACTCGCGACCAAAGAAGCGCATTGCTTAGGAGGTGCGCTGCTTAAACAGTTCGAGCAAGCGTTAAATATTGAAATATTAGCGGTTGTTGCTAACTACCCAGATTTGGAACCTCTCGTTAAAGGCTTCGGTGTACCATTTCATTGCGTATCTCATGACGGCCTCTCCAGAGAGCAACATGATAAAGTCACTGGTGATTTGGTTGCGAGCTATCACCCTGATCTTATTGGATTAGCCAAATACATGCGCATCTTGAGTCCCGATTTTGTAGCACGCTTTAACAAAAAAATAATTAATATTCATCATTCATTTTTACCGGCTTTTATTGGCGCGAAACCTTACCACCAAGCATTTGAACGCGGCGTAAAAATAATCGGTGCAACAGCGCACTTTGTTAATGATGAACTCGATGAAGGGCCTATTATTGTGCAAAATGTAACACAAGTAAGTCATGCAGATACCGCACAAGCCATGGCTAAAATGGGCAGAGATGTTGAGAAAACGGTGTTCTGTAAAGCGTTGCAATTAGCATCAGAACACAAAGTTTTCATTAACGGCAATAAAACCGTCGTTTTTAACTAATTATGGCAGGAGTGATACTGAGCTCATTCCTGATTTCGCATTAAGCTAACGCTTCAACTGGTTCCAATTGCAATTTCGATGCAATGAGCACAGCCTGAGTACGATTATATACCCCTAACTTTCGAAATATTGCCGTTATATGCGCTTTCACTGTCGCCTCTGATATATGTAATTCAAAAGCAATTTGTTTATTCAATAAACCTTCATGTAAATATCGTAGCACTTTATATTGTTGAGGTGTCAATGAGGCGACCTGCTGTGCCACTTCTTGCTCTTCGCTTTTGAGACCCGCAACTTTGTCTTTAATGGCCTCGGGTAGCCAGCTGTCTCCTTCCAGCACTTGCTTTATCGCACTGGCAATATCCTGTGAAGATGATGCTTTAGGAATAAACCCCATAGCGCCATAACCCATTACCTTAGAAATAATTGCCAAATCTTCACTGCCTGAAATAACCACAACAGGCAAGCTTGGGTAATCTTCTCTAATTCGGATCAAACCATACAAATCACCACTGCCTGGCATATGTAAATCTAGCAGTAATAAATCTAGCTCCTCTTGCACAGAAAGAACCGATAAAGTTGTTTCAAAGTTTTCAGATTCAAAAACTTCCAACCCTTCAAATTGAGTTTGAAGCGCACCTTTCAAAGCCTCCCGAAATAAGGGGTGGTCATCTGCGATTAAAAATTGATTCATGTTTTACTCCTAAAAATTCGGCTGTCACCTTAAAGAGGACAGCCGATATAGTACGTTTAGAATCCAATGAAATTCAAGTTTTTAACGCATTATTAACGATTTAACCTGTTTTCGATGAGTTCCTCTACTACACTCGGATCAGCAAGTGTAGACGTATCCCCTAACTGTTGATATTCATTTGCTGCTATTTTCCGTAAAATTCGGCGCATAATTTTACCGGAACGTGTTTTTGGTAGCCCAGGTGACCATTGGATCATATCTGGCGACGCGATAGGGCTTAACTCCTTACGCACCCAATTTCTAACCTCTTTGGTTAACGCCTCATTAATTTCTATTCCTTCATTTGGCGTCACATAAACGTAAATACCCTGGCCTTTAATTTCATGTGGATAGCCAACCACTGCGGCCTCAGCAACAGCTTCATGTGCTACCAGTGCACTTTCTATTTCTGCAGTTCCTAAGCGATGACCTGATACATTAAGCACATCATCCACACGTCCTGTGATCCAGTAGTAACCATCTTCATCGCGGCGGCAACCATCACCTGTAAAATAAACCCCCGGATAAGCCGAAAAATAGGTTTGCTCAAAACGCTCATGATCGCCATAAACCGTTCGAGCTTGCGACGGCCAAGAGTCTAAAATAACTAAATTACCATCCGTTGCCCCATCTAACGTATCACCTTGCGCATCAAATAATGCAGGTGCAATACCGAAAAATGGTCGAGTTGCAGATCCTGGCTTCATATCTGTCGCGCCAGGCAGTGGTGTGATCATGATGCCACCCGTTTCGGTTTGCCACCAAGTATCAACAATTGGGCACTGGCTGTTACCGATACTTTCATAATACCAAGTCCATGCTTCAGGGTTAATTGGCTCACCTACAGAACCTAAAACTCGCAAGCTGGAGCGCTGCGAAGTGGCTGTGGGTTCATCTCCTTTGGCCATGAGCGCACGGATCGCGGTGGGTGCTGTATATAAAATTGTCACATTATGTTTATCTACAATTTCTCCCATACGACCTGCTGTTGGATATGTTGGCACCCCCTCAAACACAACCTGTGTACACCCATTAATCAAAGGTCCATATGCAATATAACTGTGTCCGGTGATCCAACCAACATCAGCGCTACACCAGTAAACATCATCTTCTTTTAAATCAAAAACGTATTCATGTGTCATTGAAGAATAAACCAAGTACCCTCCAGTCGTATGGACAACCCCTTTCGGCTGGCCTGTTGACCCAGATGTGTAAAGTATAAAAAGAGGGTCTTCTGCATTCATTGGAGTTGGCTCACAACTAGCGGGCAGATCGGCCACTAGATCATGCCACCACACATCATGTGCATGCCATTCAACTTCACCTGCTGTAAGCTGATGTACGATCACGTGCTCGACGCTTGTCAGCCCTTCTTGTGCAACAGCTTCATCCACGTTGGCTTTAAGTGGCACTGCATTACCACCACGACGACCTTCATCTGATGTAATGACAATCTTAGCGCCCGAATCTTTAATTCTGTCAGCAATTGCAGAAGGAGAGAAACCACCAAATACAACAGAATGCACCGCGCCAACTCGTGCACATGCTTGCATTGCATAAACAGCCTGAGGTGTCATAGGCATATAGATAGCGACACGGTCACCCTTTTTAACGCCTAACTTCTTCAAACCATTTGCCAATTTAGCAACTTCATCATGAAGTTGCTGATACGTTATATTTTCACCATCATCAGGATTGTCACCTTCCCAAATCAAGGCAATTTTATCAGCCTTATCTTCCAAATGACGATCTATACAATTGAAAGATGCATTTAATTCCCCATCTTCAAACCATTTAATCGCAATATGCCCCTTATCAAATGAGGTGTTCTTTACTTTAGAATAGGGTTTAGACCAGTCTAATCTCTGCCCATGCTCAGCCCAAAAACTTTGCGGATCATCAATCGATTTCTGATACATTTCATTGTATTGATCATTATCAATAAGTGCGGCGTTCTTGATTGATTCAGGAACAGGATAAATGCTCTGTGACATAGTCATCTCCAAGGTAAATTACTTGCCAAACGGCTTTCATCAAGGATCACTCAGCAGCGCACAGGAGAGTATTAGACCTTAGTTGTATATGAAGTGAATTTTTTAACAACTTCACCGCTCTACACGTTTTACTATTTCAAACATCATAATAATGCGAATTACACGACAATATTGATAAATCACATAATTTTATATGATATCCATCGTCCCTTAAATAGGTATAATCCACTTCAACTCAACCTTGCCACCTTAGTCTAATAGACCAATAGATAATTGAGTAAAGCGCATGGTTCATCAAAAGTGATGATGAACCGTTACTATATTAAGCGTCGTTGTCTACCAACGTGGCTATAAGGAACAATCATTATGACAATAAAAAATTTAACAATAAAAACCCTTACAGCGTTCGCTGTTTCTAGTGCATTGAGTGCACCGGTTTATGCGGCGGCCATTGGAGATACCACAGTCAATTATGGCGGATATGTAAAGTTAGATGCCATATGGAGTGACTTTTCTGATGGCACATTACCTAGTGCACACATAGGAAGAGATTTTTACGTGCCTGGTACAACCCCCGTGTCAGCAACACACTCTGAAGATACCGTATTCGATATGCATGCTCGTCAATCTAGATTCAACTTTGGTACAGCAACAAAGCTTACTGATGGGAGTGAGATAAAAACTAAAATCGAATTAGATTTTATTGTTTCAACTGGCGGTAATGAACGCGTGAGTAATTCCTACTCACCACGTTTAAGGCAAGCTTTTGTAACATACAAAGGCTGGCTATTTGGTCAAGCATGGTCAAACTTCCAAAATGTGGGCGCATTACCTGAAACGCTCGATTTTGTCGGCCCAGGAGAAGGGACTGTATTCGTACGCCAAGCAATGGCGAAGTACTCGGTCGGTAATTGGTCTTTTTCAGCAGAAAACCCCGAAAGCACCATCACTACTGCGGACAAAGGAAGAGTTGTTACCGATGATGCGAGTATGCCCGATTTTACAGCTAGGTATAACCATCAAGCAGATTGGGGAAATATTGTTATCAGTGCCCTAGCTCGCCAACTTACTTACAAGATAGGCGAGGCTGACGAAAGTGAAACTTCGCTCGGCGTTAGTGCATCCGGTCGAGTTAATTTAGGTAAAAACAATATCAAATTCATGATCACACAAGGTAAGGGGCTTGGCCGGTATGTTGGGCTAAACGTTGCCAATGGTGCGGTGTATGATGGCACAAATTTACACGCCATTGACTCAACCTCTGGCTTCATTAGTTATCAGCATCATTGGAATACACAATTACGTTCTACTTTTTTATATTCGTTCTTTTCTGCTGACAATGAAACAAGCTTACTGACAATCACTGGCGACCCGACCGAATCGAGCATGAGCTACAGTGCAAACCTCCTTTATTCTCCAGTAAAAAAACTCACATTTGGTGCTGAATATAAAGTCGGTACTCGAGAAACACAAAGTGGCTTAGACGGCGATATCAACCGTTTACAACTTTCCGCGAAATATGCCTTCTAAATATTAAACATCTTCCAACACTGATATAGGTGTCTTATTACATACCTATATCAGTAACCACTTCAAGCGGCAATTTTGTCGCTTTTTTATTAACCAACGATTGCACTTGTACTATTTTAACCTCAGCTCTGGATAAGCGAATTTGCCCAATAAAGCTATTTTTCTCACTCTCGGCGTTGCTTTCATTTGTAATAGCCCGCTTTTACTGCATAAAAGCGCCTTGATATTGAACAAAATATCATCATTGAATTGTACGTAAGTTCGTTTACAAAACCTTTTCTATTCCAAAACCCTGACCCAAATCTGAGGTTCTTTAAATAACACTTTGATGCTATTCACCCACAAAAAAACCCAGTATTTACTGGGTTTTTAGTTATCGCTCGCGATTTTTATGCTTCGGCGTCTGCCGCAGCTAGGCCTTGATCTTCACCATCTTCAGGAGTTATTGTTGCTTGCAGCAATAACATTTCACGTAACTTATTCTCAATTTCATTCGCAATTTCTGGGTTTTCTTTCAAAAATTTAATTGAGTTAGATTTACCCTGACCAACTTTGCTGCCTTTATAGCTATACCAAGCACCCGCCTTCTCGACAAGCTTATGCTTAACGCCAAGGTCAATTAACTCTCCATGCTTAGAAATACCTTGGCCGTACATAATAATAAACTCAGCTTGTTTGAAAGGTGGCGCCACTTTGTTTTTAACAACTTTCACACGGGTTTCGTTACCAACAACCTCATCACCATCTTTTACTGAGCCAATACGACGAATATCAATACGTACTGAAGAGTAAAACTTTAACGCATTACCACCTGTAGTTGTTTCAGGGTTACCGAACATAACACCAATTTTCATACGTATTTGGTTAATGAAAATACATAACGTATTTGAGCGCTTAATATTACCTGTTAATTTACGCAAAGCCTGAGACATCAAACGCGCTTGTAAACCAACATGGTGATCACCCATATCGCCTTCAATTTCTGCTTTTGGCGTTAAGGCTGCTACGGAGTCGACAATTACCACATCAACAGCACCTGAACGTACAAGCATATCGCAAATTTCTAAAGCCTGTTCACCAGTATCAGGTTGAGATACGAGTAGTTCGTCCACATTTACACCTAACTTCTCTGCGTAGACTGGATCAAGCGCATGTTCAGCATCAACAAAGGCACAAGTCTTGCCTTTCTTTTGTGCTTCCGCGATAACTTGCAATGTTAGGGTTGTTTTACCAGATGACTCAGGACCATAAATCTCCACTATTCGCCCTGTTGGTAAACCGCCTATACCCAACGCAATATCAATTCCAAGTGAGCCTGTTGAGATAGCTTCAATATCTAAAGCCTGGCTATCACCCAACTTCATAATCGAACCTTTACCAAATTGACGTTCAATTTGTGACAATGCAGCATCTAGCGCTTTTTGTTTGTTATCGTTCATTTGCTTCTCCAATCTTGCGTGATGCGAGTAAGTATACTGTATGGAATCACAGTATCAAGCATATTTTTTACTTTAATTCATTTATTATAATATTCAGCGCAAAAGCAATAACTTGCATCCTAACCTGAGCTCTATTACCTGAAAAAATTTGTTTTTTGCTCTGTAATTTCCCGTTTATTACCACGCCAAACCAAACTAATCCAACCGGTTTTTCTTCACTTCCTCCCCCAGGCCCTGCAACCCCTGAAACCGCCACTGCAACATCTGCATTTGCTTGTGTCGCTGCTCCAAAAGCCATTTCCTGTACCGTTTGCTCACTCACAGCACCATATTGAGCTAACGTCTGATCAGATACACCCAATAATTCCTGCTTCGCACTGTTGCTATAAGTAACAAAACAACGGTCAACATAAACAGAGCTGCCTGGCGTGTCAGTCAACGCATAGCTAATTCCCCCTCCAGTACATGATTCAGCAGTAGTGATTGTCTGACGTTTATCCGTTAAAATAGCGCCCAATTGTGCTGCGAGAGTTGTGATCTCTTGTTGTAGCTCCATATTCACCCTTTTAGGTAGATGCATGTCGATAGATTTATATTCTGAACATACTATAAAACAACAAACTCCTATGATGCAGCAATATCTTAGGATTAAAGTAGAACATCAAGATATCTTATTATTCTATCGCATGGGCGATTTCTATGAGTTATTCTTCGATGATGCAATTCGTGCTGCGCAGCTATTAGATATCTCTCAGACTCATCGTGGCAAAGCCGGTGGCGCACCAATTCCAATGGCGGGAGTACCTTATCACGCAGTTGAGAACTATTTAGCCCGCTTGGTACAAATGGGAGAGTCTGTCGCACTATGTGAACAAATTGGCGACCCAGCGACCAGTAAAGGTCCTGTCGAACGTAAAGTTGTCCGCATTGTAACACCTGGCACCGTGACAGATGAGGCGCTACTGCAAGAGCGCCAAGACAATTTACTCGCCAGTATTTGGCAAAATAAACAAGGTCATTATGGCCTTGCATATTTAGATATAAATTCCGGTAGTTTTAATATCGTTGAGCTAAAGACAGATGAAGCACTCAGTTCAACACTGCAACGATTACAACCTGCTGAATTGCTCTACCCTGAATCATTTCAAAATTTATTGTTAATCGAGCCAATTAAAGGCTGTCGTCGTCGCCCTGAGTGGGAGTTTGACTTAGACACAGCCAAACACTTATTATGCCAGCAATTTAATACCAAAGATCTAGTTGGCTTTGGTGTTGAAAATGCACACTCAGGGCTAATTGCTGCTGGTTGTGTCATGCAATACATAAAAGATACTCAACGCACGGCACTGCCGCACATTCGCGCGATTACACTAGAAAAAAATGAGCATGCGGTTATTTTAGATGCTGCAACTCGGAAAAATCTCGAGTTAACGGTTAATCTGTCAGGGAGTATCGACAACACACTTGCACAAGTCCTTGATAAAACATCAACCCCAATGGGATCACGGCTTTTAAAACGCCGAATTCACACACCCATTCGTAACCGTCCGGAACTCAATGCAAGATTATCTGCAATTTCAAGCTTAATTGAAGCACAGCTTAGTATCGAAGTGTATGATGCCTTAAAGCAAATTGGTGACGTTGAACGTGTCGTTGCTCGGTTGGCACTATGTAATGCGCGCCCCCGAGATTTAACCCGATTGCGCAGCGCATTGCAGGCTATTGCGCCGCTCCACAGCATACTCTCGGAATGTAATGACCCCCGTATTACACAGATTTGCGAACAATCACCTTCCTTACCTAAATTACAAGACCTTTTAGAGCGCGCGATTATTGATAACCCGCCTGTACTGATCCGAGACGGAGGGGTAATTGCAACAGGCTACAACCCTGACCTTGATGAATGGCGAGCATTAAGCCAAGGTGCCACTGATATTCTAGATCAATTAGAAGAACGAGAACGTGCACGCACAGGGATCAGCACATTAAAAATTGGCTATAACCGAGTTCACGGGTTCTACATTGAGATAAGTCGCGCCAACTCACATCTAGTACCTGTTGAGTACATTCGCCGACAAACATTAAAAAATAATGAACGTTACATCATCCCTGAGCTCAAAGAACACGAAGATAAAGTGCTGGGTAGTCAAAGCAAAGCACTTGCTTTAGAAAAGCAATTATATGAACAATTATTTGAATTTATCGCCCCTTATTTGGAGCAATTACAGATCATGGCTGCATCACTGGCCGATTTAGATGTGTTAAATACATTAGCGGAAAGGGCGCAAACACTTGACTATTGCAAACCGCAGTTAACTGAGGAAGATGAAATCTCCATTGAAGCAGGGCGCCACCCTGTTGTCGAGCAAGTCAGCAAAGACCCCTTTATTGCCAACCCAGTACACCTCAGTGAACAACGTAAAATGCTAGTTATAACTGGCCCTAACATGGGTGGTAAATCAACCTACATGCGTCAAACGGCCTTAATTGTATTAATGGCGCATATTGGAAGTTATGTCCCTGCAAGCCACGCGATTATCGGGCAAATAGATCGTATTTTCACCCGCATTGGTGCCAGTGATGACTTGGCATCGGGCCGCTCTACTTTTATGGTTGAAATGACCGAAACTGCCACAATACTGAATAATGCATCACACCAATCATTAGTATTAATGGATGAAATTGGCCGAGGCACCAGCACCTATGATGGCTTATCTCTGGCTTATGCGACTGCAGATTATCTTGCTCGAAAAATTAGCGCCAAAACCTTGTTTGCAACACATTATTTTGAACTCACTGAACTTGCCGATCAGCAAAGTGGACTAGTCAATGTCCACCTTGACGCAGTCGAGCATAACGACACCATTGCGTTTAAACATACGGTATTAGAAGGCGCAGCAAGTAAAAGTTTTGGTTTACAAGTTGCTGGACTTGCAGGAGTGCCAAAAGAAGTACTTAAGGTTGCCAAACAAAAACTCGCGATGTTAGAAAATCACCAGAGTGTCGTCGATTTAAATGTGCCCACACAGCAAACATTGGTTCTGAACAATGGACCATCAGAGCTTGAAACATCAATCCAAACGCTTGACCCTGACGAATTAACACCACGAGAAGCACTCTCACTTTTATATCAGTTGAAAAAGCTTGTATAAAAAGTAATGATATAAAAAAACCACTCAATGAGTGGTTTTTTTATTAAAGGTTATATCGCTTACAATTGCTCAAA
Organism: Pseudoalteromonas sp. MMG005; assembly: GCF_018101015.1. Classification (NCBI taxonomy): domain Bacteria; kingdom Pseudomonadati; phylum Pseudomonadota; class Gammaproteobacteria; order Alteromonadales; family Pseudoalteromonadaceae; genus Pseudoalteromonas; species Pseudoalteromonas sp. MMG005. The sequence goes on from NZ_JAGJEK010000001.1 coordinate 79,524, forward strand.
TAAGCTATCTGTACTCAAACCTTCATGCTGTAGTATATCTTTCAAGCGCCGTAATGCTTCTACCTGGATCTGGCGAACACGTTCACGTGTTAAACCAATTTCACGCCCAACATCTTCAAGCGTAGACGGTTCATATCCTAAAAGCCCAAAACGTCTTGCAAGCACCTCACGCTGCTTAGGATTCAACTCACCAAGCCAATCAACAATATGCTTATTAATATCATTGCTTTGTACTTCATTTTCTGGACCATGGCCCTTTTCATCTGCAATAATATCTAATAACGCTTTGTCATTTTCACCACCAATTGGTGTATCAACTGAAGTGATTTTCTCATTCAAGCGCAACATTTTTGTGACATCTTCAACTGGCCTGTCTAAGCACTCGGCTATCTCTTCGGCTGTTGGCTCATGGTCTAGCTTTTGCGTTAACTCTCTCGCCGTACGCAAATATACATTAAGCTCTTTCACAACATGGATAGGCAAGCGAATGGTACGAGTTTGGTTCATTATCGCACGTTCAATGGTTTGACGGATCCACCATGTGGCGTACGTAGAAAAGCGAAAACCTCGTTCTGGATCAAACTTCTCAACTGCACGAATAAGACCCAAATTACCTTCTTCGATGAGGTCCAGTAACGCTAAGCCACGATTGTTATATCTGCGCGCTATTTTTACAACTAAACGCAAATTACTTTCAATCATTCTTTTTCGAGACGCTTCACAGCCTTTCAAAGCTTTACGTGCAAAATACACTTCTTCTTCAGCACTAAGCAGCGGTGAGAAACCAATTTCACCTAAATATAACTGAGTTGCATCTAAGTTTTTTACTGTTTCATCTTTCGCGAAAATATCTTCTTCTTCAATGTTCTCTAAAAGTTCAGTTTTAGAGTTTGTTAAAGTGACATCCTCATTTTTTTCTTCAAAATCGTCCGTTTTTTTGGTCTTAACATTTGCAGTTTGAGCCATATGCATCCTCCCAAGCGAATGAATGGTATAAAATCATCATACTGTCTGTCAGTGTCTTAATCCTTAGGTAAAAACCTAAGTGGGTTTACAGCTTGCCCTCTATAACGGATCTCAAAGCGTAGTGCAGTTTCAGTGGCATCTGTATTACCTATGTCGGCAATTCTTTGTCCAACTTTAACTGTTTGTTGCTCTTTGACCCATAATTTCGAGTTATGTGCATAAGCGCTTAGGTAATCATCATTATGTTTTAATATGATTAAGTTACCATAACCCCTTAATGCACTGCCCGCATAAACCACAGTGCCCGCTGCGGCGGCTCTTACAGGTGTTCCATGTTTATTAGCAATTAGTAATCCTTTATAACCATTTTCCTTAACAGAAAAACGCTTAATTACTTTGCCAATAACAGGCTTTCGCCACTGTACCTTTTTAGAAATCATCTGCTTAGGCACTTTGACACTGCTTTTCTGTTCTTTTTGAACATACTCCCGTTGTTTTGGCTTATCAAGTTCTTTTTTCTGTTGTTTGTTACTTTTTTGTATATTTATTTTAGAGTTAACGACTTTTACTGCGTGTTTTTTAACCTTTTTATTTTTATTTTTAGAATTCTCTAGGTAGATTTTCTGCCCCGGATAAATCAAATAGGGTGGGGTTATATTATTAATTTTAGCGACAGCACGTACATCTTTATTTGCACTAAAAGCAATAGAAAATAAGGTGTCACCTTTTCGTACTTTATACTGATTATTTTTAATGTGAATTTTATGCTTCGAAGAGGTCTTACCTGATGATAGATTAGTAACAGGCGCAGGTTTATGGTTCGTAGAGCAAGCACTCAAAAATAAGATGACTAAAAATAGTATCTGTATGTTTATTTTAATCATCTTTGATTTTTTGCCATAATATTTACTTCATCTATTTGTAATATTTAATATAAAAAATAAGGCTAAACTCAGATGATATCACCAGCAACTAAAGGGACAAACTTTACAGGAGCTAAAGGGTGTTCAATAAATTGCTCACCTTGACGAACAAACAACGTCAAAATCTGCTCTTGCTCACCTAACGGAACAATTAATGCGCCTCCGTCTTGTAATTGATGTAACAATGATTGTGGCACTGATTTCGCAGCTGCGGTAACAATAATCCCTGAAAAAGGCGCTTTCGATGACCAGCCTTGCCATCCATCCCCATGTTTCATTGCAACATTATATAAGTCGAGCTGATGTAAACGGCGTTTGGCTTGCCATTGTAAACTCTTTATCCGCTCGACAGTAAAAACATCGTCAAATAATTGTGCCAAAATCGCGGTTTGATAACCAGATCCAGTGCCGATTTCTAACACCTTACCCGATACCCCCACCTGTCTTAAGATCTCCGTCATTTTCGCGACAATAAATGGCTGAGAAATAGTTTGCCCCTGACCTATTGGCAACGCGGTATTCTCATATGATTTATGCTTTAATACATCATCCACAAATACATGTCTTGGCGTATTTTCCAATACAGACAAGACTTTTCGGTCGGTTACTCCTTGTGCCCTAATTTGCTCAATTAAAGCACTTGCACTACGCACATAATTGTTTAGCACCCTATCCCCTATCTCTTTAACCAACAAGCCATTGCATCAAGACTCTCATGAGCTGTCATGTCTATTTTTAACGGCGTTACAGCCGCATAACCTTGATTAATGGCATGAAAGTCCGTGCCTGGACCTGCATCACTTTCATGACCCAATGTACCATACCAAAATATCTCTCTACCCCAAGGATCAGTTTGTTTTGTCATTGTTTCCGCTTTGTGACGTTTGCCAAGCCGACACACCTTTACCCCTTTCAATTCATCTAGCGGAATATCTGGCACATTGATATTGATTATTTGATCTTTGGGCAACGGGTGTGACTGTAATTGTTTAATAATGTCTATCGTGATCTGAGCAGCGGTATCATAATGATTTTCATATTTAGAACATAGTGACACAGCAATGGCTGGTAGTCCCATATGGCGACCTTCTATTGCGGCTGCAACAGTCCCTGAATACAATGTATCATCACCTAAGTTAGCACCTTTATTTATACCCGCGACAACAAGATCTGGTAAGTCAGCCATTAACTCGCTAACACCGATATGCACGCAGTCCGCGGGTGTGCCATTTACTGATAAAAATCCATTATCTAAAGTGGAAACTCGTAATGGGTTCATCAATGTCAAAGAATGGCTAGCCCCACTACAATTTCTATCTGGCGCAATCACAATTACTTCAGCAATTTCACACAATGCTCGATATAAAACCGCAATGCCTTTTGCATCAACCCCATCATCGTTACTGAGTAATATTCTCATCTTGGTTACTATCCATTAAGTTATCTTTCGATGCATCTCTATGTATCACTAACTCTCTTAGCAAGGCCGTTGCAAAAGTCCCTTTTGGTAAAGTAAAGGTCAACTTTATCGTTGTATCATCGACTGTTTTCACCTGTAAGTGTTTTGGAATTAATCTCAATGCGCGCCTTTCGTTCTTTAACCCTAATTCAGCTAAGCCCGCTTGCCAAGCACTAAAAGGCACTAACCAGTTTCGCTCTTGCTCAGTTAACCCTTTATCTCCTTTGCCAACTAGCGGTGCTGACAATAAGATATCCCCACTGGTTAAGCGTTCAATCGTGTCATCACTGATATTTTCTTCAAAGAATGCATTACTGCCACTGAGCATGAATACTTCTTGATGCCATGTCTTAGCCAATCCATGTTCAGCAACGCGTTTGCTAACAATCTCATTAAATATATGTGATCTCGCCGCGGATATAATAATACCACGCAACTTTTTATCTCGGATGCGCTCTCCTGAAAACATCCGCTCAGCCATTTGCAAATTATGCCCATCATGACCAAAACGCTGCTCTCCAAAATAATTTGGCACCCCTTGTCGTACAGCATTAATACGAGAAAGAATATCTAATGGCGCACTGACATTACGTAAAGTGATCTCAAATTTATTACCTGAATGACACCCTGTACGTAATTTGCGATTGTGTCTGATTTGTTTAATAACAAACACACTATCACTGTTTAGCTCGGTAAAGTCGAGATGTTGTTTAATGGGTACTGGCACGCTAAACCATTGACTACACACGCCATGCCTGTCTTTCAACCCCGCATAACTCACATCTCTTGGTGCGACCCCTGCAAACTTTGCCAACATCTTCGCAATGTATTGCGTATTTTCACCTTTTTTTATAACGTGCAAACATACGTGTTCACCTTCACCCGACAGCTCAATATCCAGCAATTCATCAACAACAAAATCTTCAGCGCACGATTTGTAATCCGCCGACGACTGAGGTTTACCATACAAGTAATTCAAATTTTTCATTGCTTCATCACCAGTACAACAGCATGCGCTGAAATACCTTCTTTTCGCCCTTCGAAACCCAACTTTTCAGTGGTCGTGGCTTTAACATTGACCTGATCAATACTGACACTACAATCGACAGCCAAGTTTGCACGCATTGCATCAATATGGGGTCGCATTTTTGGTGCTTGAGCGACTATCGTTACATCACAGTTGCTTAGTTGGTAACCTTTGTCTTTGACTTGCTTCATCACTTGTCGCAGCAAAACTCGACTATCTATGTTTTCAAATTCTGCCGCTGTATCAGGAAAATGCTTACCAATGTCGCCAAGTGCTAAAGCGCCAAGCAATGCATCGCATAAGGCATGCACAGCCACATCACCATCTGAGTGCGCAATAAAGCCATGTTCAAAGGGGATTTTCTCACCACAAATCATCAATGGACCTTCTCCACCGAATTTATGTACATCAAATCCATGACCAATTCTTATCATTTCACACTCTCTTATGCTGTTTTGAAATCAGAAAACATGCCAAGTCATAATCTTCCGGCGTCGTTATTTTTATATTATCTGTTCGTCCTGGAATTAATTGAACGGGCTGCTGTTGCCACTCCATTGCCGACGCCTCATCGGTGATCGTCACGCCTTGTTGTAACGCACAACTCAATGCTGAACGTAACGTCATAAACGGAAACATTTGTGGCGTTAATGCTTGCCATAAATCATCTCTTGGCACTGTACCAGAGCTATGGCTACTACCCCGTTTTATCGTATCTTTTACTTTAGCAGCTAAAATACCACCTTGTTGCGCCTCTAAGCAGTGTGAAATTAAGTTTTCAATATCAGTAATATCAACTAGTGGACGAGCTGCATCATGGACTAATACCCAATCAGGTTTGTATTCTAGTAATGCATCAAGCGCATTAAGCACCGACTCTGCACGTTCTTTGCCACCTGAGGTTCTAATTAACTTCTCACTACAAAAAGCAAGTTTATCAAAAACTGTATCGCTATCACTCACCGCAACAGCAATAACGCAGACATTAGGCACCCCCATCATTTTATTTAAGGTGTGCTCCAATACTGTTTTATCTTCAATCTTTAAATATTGTTTTGGATGAGATAGTTGCATTCGACTGCCCACCCCCGCAGCGGGAACAACGATGGCTATTTTAGGTAGTTTATTCATGGTGTTTTTTTCGGAAGAACTCTGATGAATGTTTCATTGGGTTTTATCATACCTAACTCATGTCGAGCACGCTCTTCAACGCCCTCTAAGCCAAGCTTTAAGTCTTCAATATCGGCTTTTAATAGCTTATTGCGTTTTAATAGCTTTTCATTAAGATTTTGATGTGCATCTACTGCACTTTTCAATCTCGTGTAATCCTGTAATCCATTATGGCCAAACCAAAGCTGATATTGAATAAAGGCCGCTAAACAAATTAAAGCAAACTGAAATAAGCGCATTGTTTAGTTCCTACTGTTTATTGTACATATTACGAGATTAACGTGGGCGTTTTTTTATTATTCTGACATTTTTCCAGTTAATCATACTGGCTAACAACATTTCTCTTAAGCTCAAAACTCTAGGTCCAATTGCTTTACTATATTGCCACTGATGCCCACAGCATGCCGCAACCATTAAGGCTTTTGCGGGTTTAAACATGATTGTAGAAACTCCCTTCTGACTTTGTCCTGAACAATCAAACCATCCATGTTGATTGCAATGAATCATATTGTCTCTTACTTGATCTATGGTGTCTATGACAATACGTGTCAATCCCTTGTGAGACAGCATCACAGGCACAACTAACCCAACCGTCCCATAGCGAGAAAAATAGTGATTACACACGTCCATTTGCCATTTAGGTTGCGCTTTTTGCGGACTTAACCAAGTGCCATTTTGACTGTCTAATTGCAAGGGCACACTTCCTTGCACTATATCTCGCGCTGCACGCTCAACATAGTAAGGTAAACTTAATAAAGCCCGCGGCAACTGCTCAGCAGTTGCATTTTCTGTCAAAGCTGGAATTTCACGTGCATAAAATACATTAACTAACTCAGCAAATTGTAATCGTTCACGTTCGTCATGCCATAAACTGCTTTGCTCGTTTGACATTGCTATATACTGTTCGCCCACGCTACCTCCCAGTCACTGTGAAAGTTATAGCATGGCAGATTAAAGCAAGCTAGCCTTTCGGCTTTTCTCCAAGCCGAGCTTCACCATTTTCCATAAATTGCACGACGCCGGTTCGTTTTTTACCAACCAATAAGCTGCCGTCACATAAAAACATGAAGTTTTGCCAACAACGCTGAAAAACTGCAAAATTTGTCTCGATAACTTGTTCACGTGACATACAAAAATATACAGTGGTATTGGCTTCCCACCCCAAATGCGATGTAATTACGTCAGGAAGCGATTCCTCACCGGCTTCCCAAGGCTTTTCCCAATCAACATTTTCAGACCAGCTATCCTCTTTTCCTACCCACTCAGATGGATTAAAAAAATCAGGGTGATCTTGATCTCGGCTTATCATGGTACTCCACAATACTGCCGCTCGCGCTTTCGTCATTGGCTTAATCGCCGCAAGATCTTGTTCTGAGATCGGTAAATCTTGATGTTTAAAAACCCATGCTTTTCTAAACTCATCAAGCGCAATATAATTCATACAACAGCCCAGTCTGGCAAATATTAACGCGCAGTATACCGCACACTAAACGGAACGAACAATGAAGCAAACACTAAAACCCGGTATTTATCAGCATTACAAAGGTCAGCAATATCGTGTCTTCCACATCGCAACTCACAGTGAAACACAAGAAAAAATGGTCGTCTATCAAACCCTCTATGGTGATTTCGATTTTTGGGTTCGTCCTTTCACGATGTTTGTTGAAAACGTCACATGTGATGGCATTGAAACTCCACGCTTTAAATACCTAGGTGATAAATAAGATACTTCATAACCCCTAGCGGCAGGTCACCTTTTTATGGCAAGATAACTCATTCTCCTCAGACCAGTCATTAGGTATAAAGTGAACTTCCAAGGTACAAACAATTACATTGCTAGTAGTGCATTAAAACAAGCAGTAAATGCTGCAATTATATTAGAAAAGCCGCTTTTAATTAAAGGAGAACCAGGCACGGGTAAAACACTACTCGCAGAAGAACTTGCAAAAAGCCTCAATACCAACCTCATTCAATGGCATATCAAATCAACCACAAAAGCACAACAAGGGCTGTATGAATACGATGCAGTATCTCGACTAAGAGACAGTCAACTCGGTGAACAACGTGTGCATGATATTAATAATTACATTGTAAAAGGTAAATTATGGCAAGCCTTCACGGATCCTTCACGTCCGGTGCTGCTCATTGATGAGATTGACAAAGCTGATATCGAGTTTCCCAACGATTTACTATTGGAGCTCGATAAAATGGAGTTTCATGTTTATGAAACAGGTGAACGTGTTAAAGCAAAAGTCCGCCCGATAGTCATTATTACATCGAATAATGAGAAAGAGCTCCCTGATGCTTTTTTGCGACGCTGTTTCTTTCACTATATCGACTTCCCTTCCACCCAGCAGATGCAAAAAATCATTGATGTTCATTATCCTAATATCAAAGCTAGCTTGGTACAACAAGCATTAGAAAGCTTTTTTAAACTCAGGGATGTGCCAGGGCTTAAGAAAAAACCAAGTACCAGTGAATTATTAGATTGGCTAAAGTTGCTAATGGCTGAAGATATCGAGAGTACAACCTTACATGATAAACAGCATCAAGGTGGTTTAATGCCATTATTTGGGGCTTTGCTTAAGAATGAACAAGATGTGAGCTTAATTGAGAAGCTGGCCTTTATAAGTAAGCGTTAACTGATGCTTATCGAATTTTTCTTTACATTAAAACGCTACGGCTTAAAAGTCAGTCCTCGAGAACTGCTTGACTGTATCAACGCACTAAACAAAGGTTTAGCGTTTGCTGACATCGATGCATTTTACGACCTCAGTAAAATTATTTTTGTTAAAGATGAAACCCAGTTTGACAAATTTGACCGCGCTTTTGCCGATTACTTTCAAGGTCTTGAATCTATCGACTTATTATCGCAATTACAGACTAACAATGAACTCCCCCATGACTGGTTACGAAAAGAGTTCGAAAAAAGCTTATCCGATGAAGAAAAACAACAATTAGATGCGCTCGGTGGATTAGATAAGTTATTAGAAACGCTAAAACAACGATTAGCCGAGCAAAAAGAACGCCATGCAGGTGGCAATAAATGGGTTGGCACTGGTGGCACATCTCCGTTTGGCGCGTATGGCTATAACCCTGAAGGAATCCGAATTGGCCAAGAAGGGAACCGACAGCGCCAAGCCGTTAAAGTGTGGGATAAGCGTCAATATCGCAATTTAGACGCTAACACTGAAATGACCAGCCGAACCATGAAACTTGCACTGAAAAAGCTCAGAAAGTTTGCAAAAAGTGGTGCCAGCGAGCAATTGGATCTTAATGAAACGATAGCTGCAACGGCAAAACAAGGCGGTATGCTCGATGTCAAAATGGTCCCTGAACGACATAATGCCATTAATGTCATTATGCTGTTTGATATTGGTGGTTCAATGGATGAATACATTCATTTATGCGAACAGCTATTTGGTGCTGCACACAGTGAATTTAAGCATTTGGAGTTTTTTTATTTTCACAATTGTGTTTATGAACAAGTTTGGCAAGATAACCAAAGACGCGATAGCGAGTCGCTTGACACATATCAGCTTATCAACCGCTTCGGTAAAGACTATCGACTTATTTTTGTGGGTGATGCCACTATGGGGCCCTATGAGATCACATATTCTGGTGGTAGCGTAGAGCATTGGAACCATGAAGCTGGCAGTGTGTGGCTTCAACGCCTCACTCAGCATTTTGAAAAAATTGCTTGGTTAAACCCACAACCCACAACCCACTGGCCCTATTACCAGTCAATAGATATCATTGCTGAACTAATGCACAACCGTATGTACCCATTAACATTAGACGGTATAAGTAAAGCGATAAAAGTACTGACTTAATGGTATGGTCAACGTCTAATTTGGACACAAAAAAGCCGCGACGTACGCGGCTTTTTTAATTTCATCGTCTATTAAGACATGAAATCAACACCTTCTTGGATGTCTTTGTTAAGTGTTGCAAGCATATCTTCTTTTGCTTTTTGTTCAAATGCACTTAACTCACCGTAAGACAGAATTTCTTCTACACCGTTTTTACCTAAACGGACAGGGTGCGCAAAATATGGTGCGTCGCCATTTTCAACGGCAACATACGCGTAATCTACAACATCTTGACCCTGTAAGCCTTTAACAAGTGAGAAGCAGAAACGTGCTGCAGCTGCGCCCATTGAAAGTGTCGCTGAACCGCCACCTGCTTTTGCATTTACCACTTCAGTACCTGCATTCTGGATACGAGGTGTAAGTGCTGCAACTTCTTCATCAGTGAATGAAACGCCTTCAACTTGTGAAAGAAGTGGTAAAATGGTAGTGCCTGAATGGCCACCAATAACTGGTACTTTCACTTCAGATACATCAACACCTTTCAATTCAGCAATAAATGCTTCCGAACGAATGACATCTAATGTTGTAACACCAAATACGCGAGATGCTTCATAAGTACCCGCTTTTTTGAATACTTCAGCAACAATTGGCACAGTACCATTTACTGGGTTAGTGATAACACCCACTAGCGCTTTAGGGCAGCTACGTACAATACCTTCAGCAAGTGTTTTAATAATACCTGCGTTTACGTTGAATAAATCAGCACGGTCCATACCTGGTTTACGAGGCATGCCAGCTGGGATCAATACAATATCAGCACCAGCAAGTGCAGCGTCTAGGTCATCCGCACCAAAACCAGCTACTTTAACTGCCGTTGGGATATGAGAAAGGTCAACAGCAACACCTGGTACTACCGGTGCAACGTCGTATAAAGATAATTCAGAACCTGCAGGTAAACCGTTTTTAAGTAAAAGTGATAAAGCTTGACCAATACCGCCAGCGGCACCCAATACAGCAACTTTCATGTGAATACTCCATAAATTGAAGGTAAATTTAGGGTGCGTCCCTCAATTAAAATCTAAGTTTAAATACCATCTCAGCAATCAGATACATAATGCGTAAACCCCAACACCATTAGGTGACATTGAATACACAACAAAAGCGCTAACATGACAATTAAAAGTAACCATTTCACATGAATTATAATCAACTTTCATACACAAATTTACGTTCTATGTGTACTCAACAGCATAATAAACCCATATTAGTTACTGCAAACTCAGCTAAAAAAGACAAACATACCCAAGAATGCAGTAAAGATAATGAAAAGCGCAGGTAAAAACAAATTAATCCGAGTTATTTTCATGATTTTTTCGACTATAGTTGTAAAGCTAACAGCACTGGCGCTTTACGCGTGTGACAGAACCTGAATATCAGCACAGTAAAATTTGGGTCACAACGTAGTTTTGTGTAGAATCCCAACATCACCATTTGAATTATGGATCGTTATGCAGCCTCAAGAAAAACAAGAAGCGCTGGTTAAAGCGTTTAAAGCTTTACTCAAAGAAGAAAACTTTGGTTCACAAGGAGAAATTGTTGACGCTTTAAAAGACCAAGGCTTTGACAATGTGAGTCAGAGCAAGGTGTCACGCATGCTCAGTAAATTCGGTGCGGTACGAACCCGTAATGCAAAACAAGAAATGGTCTATTGTTTGCCTGCTGAGATGGGAGTGCCGACAGCCAAAAGCCCACTGCGCCAATTGGTCATTGATATTATCCATAATGAAATGATGATAATTATTCGAACTAGCCCCGGCGCCGCACAACTTATTGCGCGATTACTTGATTCGTTAGGAACTGCAGATGGCGTACTCGGCACAATTGCCGGTGATGACACCATATTTATAGCCCCAGCCCAAATTTCAGAAATTGATGCAACGCTTGAGCGAGTAAAAACGTTATTTGACAACGTTTAGGCCGGCCTAAAAATCACTCTTCACAACTTTGTGCCATCGTACTAAGAAATTGGACCGATGGTGCAAAAAATGCCGCCCCCATATCTGCCTGATTATAATCCAACCATAGGTCATATTTATCTGGAGTGCCTAAACGAGACATTAGAACATCTTCAAAAGCTTGGCCATGTGCCGAACAACTCACCCACAAACTACCTTGCTCAAATACATCCCCAAACGGCATGCTTTGATCAAGTAAGGTCGCTAAACCGTCTTCGTTTACTAACTCCGCTAAAGTTGCATGACTATTTTCTTTTTGAGGAGAAATCAGGGTGTTATCTAAGCGCGTTCGGCCCATCACTTGTTCCTGCTCATCAAGTGTTAATATTTGCCATGTGTCAATGTCAAACTTCACTCGTTGAACATGCACATAACTTCCTTGATTATCATCATGCTGCGGGTTATCGACTAAAGCTACTTGACGTTTAAAGCGCCCATGAGGTGCATTTCCACCATAAATAAAGCCGTTAAAGTCTCGGCCATCTAAAAACCGAAAGCCTCTAACATTCGCCACTAGCTCAACACTAGGTGCAAGCATGTGCAATACGCTTTGTGCAAAAAGGTGATTAACATCTTCTCTATCTGAACGGATCACGTACATTAAATCAAAAGGCTGGCTATGCATTAAGTGTTCAGCACTGCTTACATGAGGAAAGCTTTTTAATTCAGGAGGAATATACTCAGGATAAATATGCGGCCAATATTGTGCTCCAATGGCCACAAAGCTACTCACCATCGACTCCGAGAAACGGTCACTCAGTTCATTTTGTAATCGTTCACAATGTGCCAATGTAGCACGCACAGCCTCATCATGCCCATCTAGTACATTAAAAAACAAATGTAAACCATGGAGGTTTGCTTCAGCACAGACTCCTGATTGCGCTTGCGCCATGCTTTTTTCCTTACTTAATTCAGCTCTTGCTCAGAAAAGAAATTTACCGCATGTGCTTTAATTTTAAAAGAGACAGGTAAATCAGTATCAATTGTTTTGTCTGTGGGCGCAGGAACCTCTAACTGTTGCTGTTCAAAACGTACCCGATAAACATATTCAGTGCCCACAAAGCGCTGTTGTTCAACTCGCACTTGCCCATTTGGGTCATTAACCAACTCTAAGTGCTGTGGTCGCACATAAATTTGTCCTTGCTGCTGAGATTGCAACAAAGGAACCATTGAGCTCACGTCACCAAAATCAGTGCTAACACCGGCACCGTTATAACGAGTCGCTTTTAAATAAATTCCTTGACCTAAAAACTCAGCTACAACTTTATTACTGGGCTGTTGGAACAAAGTTTTCGCACACCCTAATTGCGCGATTTGACCTTCATGCATAATCGCTAACTTATCCGAAAATGCAAACGCCTCATCTTTTGAGTGACTGACAAATATAGCTGAGACTTGCTGATCTTTAATAATCGCTCGAATGTCATTAATAAGCTGATATCGAACCTGCGCATCTATATTGGAAAACGGCTCATCTAGCAATAATAAGTTTGGACGGTACGCCAACGCTCTTGCAATCGCAACACGTTGCTGTTGCCCCCCCGAAAGCTCATGAGGATAACGTGACTTAAAATTATTTAAGTGCACTAACTCCAACATTTCATCAACGCGCTTTAAGCGCTCTGGTTTATCAAGCTTATTTAGACCAAACGCAATATTCTGCGCAACCGTTAAATGAGGAAACAACGCATAATCTTGGAACATCATCCCTATATTTCTGTGCTGAGGCGCGACAAAGTGGCGCTCATCACTCATACACTGGCCATTAATCACAACCGATCCATGCTGCGGTTGAATAAGCCCCGCAATGGCTTTCAAAGTTGTTGTTTTCCCACAACCACTAGCCCCTAACAAGCAGACTATTTCATTTTGTTCGACGGCTAAATTAAGCGCTTTAATAACTGATTGACCGTCATACTGATACGACAAATTTTGTAATAGCAAACTACTCATTAGTTGTGTTGCTCCATAGATCGATTAACAAAATATAGCGGAATTAGCCCAACTAAAACAATAAACAAGGCTGATACTGACGCAAGTTCTAACTGCTCATCACTCACATACTGAAATACATGTGTCGCCAGAGTTTCAAAATTAAAAGGTCGTAACAATAACGCTGCGGGGAGCTCTTTCATACATTCAATGAAAACCAATAAAGCTGCCGTGAGAATGCCTCGGCGTAATAACGGAAAGTGAATCAAGGTTAGGGTTTGTAAAAACCCCTTCCCCATGCTTTGGCTGGCCATATCTAGCGACGGGCTGATCCGCACATAACTGGCTTCAACTGCGCCATGTGCAATCGCATAGAATCGCACGACATATGCGAAAATCATCGCAAAAATACTACCACTTAACAATAAACCAGGTTCAAAACTAGTTTGCGAAAACCAGTCATTAAGTGCCGTATCCAGCAAAGTTAAAGGCAGCAAAACAGCAATCGCCAATACCGTACCAGGCAGAGCATATCCCGTACTTGCGAAGCGCCCAGGAATGGATTTAGTTCTTTCACTACCTATACGTTGGTAAAAAACCACGAGAACGCTAAAGAATATCGCAATAACACTGACCCACAAAGACACTTTCAAGCTCTGCCAAGCATATAAAAAGAATTGGCTATTCCAAGCCTCGTCAAAATAATCAATTGCATAGCCACACAAAATACCCACTGGCAACACAAAAGCAACCAGTAATATAAAGATGCAATACGCAGAAGCGGCCCACGCTGTTTTACCTTTAAGCACATATAACGCTGTATCGTTAACAGATGCTTGGCGTTCATGCACCGTATCATTTTTACGACTTAGTCGTTCTAACATCAGTGACACAAACAAAAATAACAGCATAATTCCTGATATTTTTGCCGCTGCAGTGAGTGAGTAATAGCCAAGCCACGTATCATAAACTGCGGTTGTGAGCGTACTTACAGCAAAATAATGTACCGTCGCAAAATCAGCCATTGTCTCCATACTTATCAAAGCAAGTGCAGCAACAATTGCTCCCCGAGCTAACGGAAGGCTCACCTTAAAAAAGCTCTGACGAGGGCTCATTCCCATCAGCTGACTTGCCTGAACCAATTTAAATGATTGCTCCCTGAGCGCGGTTTTAAATATTAAATATAAATAAGGATAGAGCACCAAAGCGATCATTATTATGGCACCTGGCAATGTACGAATATCAAAAAACCAGTAATCATTCGGTGATTGCCAACCAAACCAATCTCGCAGCGCCACCTGAACGGGCCCAGCATAATCCAATAAATCAGTATAAATGTAGGCAATTATATAAGTCGGCATTGCCAGAGGCAGCATTAATGCCCACTCAAATACTTTCCGACCAGGAAACTGGCAATATGCGCTAAGCCAGCCTAAAGGCAAAGCAATCAAACAACTGAGTGAAATAACACCAAGGATAAGTAAAATAGTATTAGAGGTGTAGTCCCAAAGAACGGTATTCCATAGATGGGAGAATACCTCTGAATCTCCTTGCAAAGATTCAAAGATTAAAAAAGCGAGCGGGGCAGATAAACAAATGCCTATCAGCCACGCAAATATCTGCCATTTAGACAGAGAAAACGGTACTTGCATTAAAGATCAAATTTAACCTCATCGATCAGCTTCAGTGCTAATGGACGATATTTACTAATTTCAGACAATGGTAATGCGTCTTCCTTAAACGTGCCCCATGATGCCACCAAATTCGACAATGCTACTCCAGATTTTACTGGGTATTCCATATTCATTGACGCATACATATTCTGTGCTTTATTGTCGGTCATAAACTCTATAAGTTTCAAGGCATTTTCTGGATTTTTAGCATATTTGGTCATTACCACACCTGAAACATTCAAATGGGCACCACGGTCTTTTTGATTGGGGAAATTAATATAGACTGAATCAGCCCATGCTCTTTGTTTGCTATCTTGCAGCATTTTTCCAAAGTAATAGCTGTTACCTAGAGCAATGTCACACAAACCTTCTTTTACCGCTTTGACTTGAGCACGGTCATTACCTTGTGGTTTTCGAGCTAAATTACTCTTTACACCTTTAAGCCACTGTTTCGTATCCGCTTCACCATGATGCGCAATCATCGATGCAATCAATCCCAAATTATATGGGTGCTTACCCGAGCGCATACAAATTTTTCCTTTGTAAGTTGCTGAAGCTAAATCTTCATACCCTAAGGCTGAAAGCTTACCTGTTCGTTCCTTTGATGAGTAAACGTTACGTACCCGTTTAGTAAGTGCTACCCATTCACCTTCAGGGTCTCGGAAAGCAACCGGAATATTACGATTAACCACATCACTACTTATCTTTTGCGTTAAGTTCATATCTTCTAATTGCATTAATGCACTAAAATTAGAAGTTAGGACTAAATCAGCCCGACTATGCTTTCCTTCTCGCTTAACACGCTCAATAAGCCCTTTTTTAGCGAAAACAACGTTAGTTTTTATACCTGTTTGTTTGGTGAAGTCATCTAATATCGGTTGGATTAAAAACGGCTGACGAAAAGAGTAGATATTAACTTCGTCTGCTGCCAATGCCGGTAAACAACTTAAAGATGTAAGAACAATCGCTAATGCTTTTTTCATTAAAGCCTCCAGATAAAAACAATAATTATTATCAGCTAATAATATCTCTTATGGTGTTAAAAAACACCCTCTGAATAAAACTAGCTTTATGTTGTTGCAAATAACTGTATCACCAAATCAGAAGTTGCTTGTGAGAAATATCTTACTTCTTATGTGGAGATCAATGATCCCTTTGCTGAAAATAACACCAAAATTAACTTAAGCTACTGTTTTAAAACAAATTAAGTTTAACTTTTAGTTTTACTAGAATAATTAAAAGCATTTCCACTGGTTTTGTACCCACCAAAACTCTCTATAATATATCTCGTAGTCAAGGAGATGGTGACTAAGAAATAAATAAGATCACACTGAGTGTAGCTTATTTAAAATTGCGAGATGCAATTACCAAGGACAAACAGCCGGATGCTGTGGTTTATGGAAACGCTATAGGATGTAGCAAACATTAAAGGGAAAGGGACAAACAGCCGGATGCTGTGGTTTATGGAAACGCTATAGGATGTAGCAAACATTAAAGGGAAAGGGACAAACAGCCGGATGCTGTGGTTTATGGAAACGCTTAGGATGTAGCAAACATTAAAGGGAAAGGGACAAACAGCCGGATGCTGTGGTTTATGGAAACGCTATAGGATGTAGCAAACATGACAGGGAAAGGGACAAGCAGCTGGATGCTGTGGTTTATGGAAACGCTATAGGATGTAGAAAATATTACATGGAAAATGGACAAACAGCCGGATGCTGTGGTTTATGGAAACGCTATAGGATGTAGCAAACATAACAGGGAAAGGGACAAACAGCCGGATGCTGTGGTTTATGGAAACGCTATAGGATATAGCAAACATGACAGGGAAAGGGACAAACAGCTGGATGCTGTGGTTTATGGAAACGCTATAGGATGTAGCAACGATGATAGGGAAACGGACAAACAGCAGGACGCTGTGGCTTTAAGGAACATGCTACTGGATGTAGCAACTATTGTAAGGAAAGGGACAAACAGCAAGACGCTGTGGCTTTAAGGAAACGTTATAGGATATAACACAACATGGACAAACAGCAGGATGCTGTGGCTAAAAGGGACCAATCACAGGAAGTGGTTAGGAGTAATACTGGAAGTATCTTTTAATGGACTAAACTAGGACATGCGGTAAGCCTTGAAACAGACTCCATCGTTAATAGACGATATATCGTATATTACGGACCAGCGGCAGGTAGCCACGTTCACCGGATGATATAGTGTTTAAGGACAGTTAAAGGACCTTAGCAGTGACGCTGAATTTCGCAGAAATAGAACACTTAGCGAAGCCATGGATGCGGACAGTTTTAGGAGTTGATCAGATCAACATTGCAGGATGCGTTTAGAAGATTCCGTCAGCGCGGCTCTTATGAGTCGCGCGCTTTTCTATTGTTGTACTTTCATTTATTCACAATAACTAAATTAACGGATACGCCATTCTCTTCGATTAAAACTTTTTTCGCTTGCTCTTAAGATACGCATCTCTAAAATCAATAAAATGGCTAGTCAGCTTTTCAGCAGCAGCACCTTCTTTATTTTGCTCTAGCACCACACACGCTACTTCTGCGGTACTCAATTGATGCGCATGTGCCGCTACACGTAATTGATAATCAGATAAAGACTCAGGCGATACCGATAAAATTGGCAAATTATCAAGGTAAGGGCTTTTTCGAAACATCTTTTTAGCTTCTCGCCAAGTCCCATCCAAGAAAATATACAAAGGTATTTTGTTCTTACCCCCTTCAACCTTCTTGATCACTCTCGCTAGTTCAGACTCCCTATCATCCACCGGAAAAACAATGACAGGGTAATAATGCGGATCATTGATCAACTCAATCAATTTTGGATCAGGTTCTGTTCTGTCCCATCGAAAAGCGTGATTATCTGGTATAATATCAGCGATCAAACGGCCTGTATTCGATGGTTTAAAGCTTTCATTATGATACATAATGAGGCAGACTGCGCTTTGACAACTATGCGCCACATTAATGCCATCACAAATACACAAATGCTGTGCAAGTAAACATGCTTCACATCGGCTTAACCTTGATCCTCTGGCTTTATACTCACGCCTTGCAACCGCGATTTGTCGTTGGCGTAGCGCCAATACAGAATTACTCACTCGATACCCTCAAAACAGTTAAGTGTGTATTGTAATAAAATTAAGATACAAAAACAGTAAGGAGCCACGATGAATATTCAAAACTCAGCAAGATTAGGCTTTCGCCTTATGACTAAAAATGACGCACAGTTACTGTATGAGCTCGATCAAGACCCTGCCGTCATGGCGCACATCAACGGCGGTATAGCCAATTCAATGACTGATATACAAGAGATTTATATTCCTCGGCTTATCTCATTTACACACAAAGAAAAAGGCTGGGGGCTCTGGCATACCAGTCTATTATCAAATAACGAATTCATAGGGTGGATCCTAGTCAGACCTATGGGCTTCTTTGAAGGTAATAAAAATACTTTAGATTTAGAGCTTGGTTGGCGCTTCAAGCAATCATCTTGGGGCAAAGGATATGCAACAGAAGCCGCTCAACAAGTTGCCAATACCATTTGTAAAGTACACCCTGAGTTACAAGCTCTTTCTGCAACGGCCCTTGTGGAAAATCATGGTTCTTTAAAAGTGATGAAAAACATTGGAATGAAATATATCAAAAACTATATTTACAACGACTCTTGTGGCGATCATGATGCCGTACTGTATCGCAAAAGCTTAAAATAATGATGAATATCAGCACACAACTATTTAAAAGAGGTATGTCATGACACACTCTATTGATCAACAACGCATGAACTCTATTCTCAGCAATGACAATACACAACGTTACAAATACTTAATCAAAGAAGTCTTAAGCACAGAACTTGTATGGATCCTAACTGACGAACACGGTTGCGTTATGCTAAATAGTGATGATGAGGATTGTGTACCTATTTGGCCCAATGAAGAGTTTGCCATATTATGGGCCACTGGCGACTGGCAAGACTGTAAACCTCAGTCAATTTCACTTAAGAAATGGCATGCTAAATGGACTGACGGCCTAGCAGAAGACGAACTTGCTATTGCAGTATTCCCCATTCCAGATCAAGATGGCTTAATCGTATATCCCGATGAATTTGATTACGAACTCGTAAAGTATAGGAAAAATAAAAAATAGCACATACGACAGCACTGATACTCTGTTGTTAACAGCTCTCGCTAAAAAACAAAAAACCCAGCAGGTGCTGGGTTTTTTCAATTTAAAGAAAAAGACTTACTTTTTCTTTACTGCTTTTTTATTTGGTAAGTCAGTGATTGACCCTTCAAATATTTCAGCAGCAAGTCCAATAGACTCATTCAATGTCGGGTGAGCATGAATTGTTAGCGCAAGGTCTTCACCATCAGCACCCATTTCAACTGCTAGACCAATTTCACCTAACATTTCACCAGCATTAATCCCCACCATTGCACCACCGATAACACGGCCAGACTCTTTATCAAAGATAAGCTTTGTAGAACCTTCAGTGCGCGCAGACGCGATAGCACGACCAGATGCAGCCCACGGGAATACCGCAGTCTCAATGCTTAGGCCTTGCTCTTTCGCTTCTTTCTCCGTAACACCAACCCATGCAATCTCTGGGTCTGTGTATGCAATTGAAGGAATACATTTAGGGTCGAAGAAATGCTTCTGACCTGAAATCACTTCAGCAGCAACATGTGCTTCATGCACCGCTTTGTGTGCAAGCATTGGCTGGCCAACAACATCACCGATTGCGAAGATGTTATTCACATTGGTACGCATTTGCTTATCAGTATTGATAAAGCCGCGCTCATCAACATTTACGCCAGCTTTATCGGCATCTAATAGTTTACCATTTGGCGTACGGCCAACAGCCACTAATACTTTGTCATAACGCACTGGTTCTGCAGGTGCTTTTTTACCTTCAAACGTCACATATAGACCATCATCTTTCGCTTCAACAGCAACAACTTTAGTCGACAACATCACGTTGAATTTGTCTTTCACGTAGCGTTGGTAAATCTTAATGATATCTTTGTCTGCAGCAGGCACTAGCTGATCAGCAAATTCAACCACATCAATTTGAGAGCCAAGTGCACGATAAACCGTACCCATTTCAAGGCCAATGATACCACCACCTAATACAAGGAGTTTCTCTGGTACGTCTTTCAGCTCTAAAGCACCAGTAGAATCAATTACACGATCATCTTCAGGGATGAAAGGTAGGTTAACTGGCTGAGAACCGGCTGCGATAATAGCATTGTCAAAAGTAACTGTTGTAGTACCTGCTTCGCCTTCAACCGCAATAGTGTTAGAACCAGTAAATTTACCATAGCCACTCACTACGCTTACTTTACGCATTTTAGCCATGCCGTCTAAACCACCAGTCAATTGACCGATCACAGACTCTTTCCACGTACGGATTTTATCTAAGTCAATTTGCGGTGCGCCAAACGTAACACCGTGTGAAGACATTTCAGCTGCATCATCAATGACTTTAGCAACATGAAGTAATGCTTTTGAAGGGATACAACCAACGTTCAAGCATACACCACCTAGGGTGTTGCGAGATTCAATTAGTGTAACGTCTAAACCTAGATCCGCAGCACGGAATGCTGCTGAGTAACCACCAGGACCACCGCCTAGTACAACAACTTGAGTTTTGATTTCGTTGCTCATGTTATTACCTTAACTATTATTCGAACGGGACTGTACTCAAAAAGAGTATCCGTACCAAAATGCCTGCCACATACTCAATAATTGGTACAAGGCAGAGAGAGTTTAAAAATTGTATCATTCACACAAAAAGATGTCCCGCCTATTTACGAGGCGGGACATTAAATTACATTACTAACTGACGGATATCGCTTAAGTAGTTAGCGAGTGTCACAGTAAAGCGTGCTGCTAATGCACCGTCAATTACACGGTGATCATATGAACAGCTTAGCGGCACCATTAAGCGCGGCTCAAATTCTTTACCATTCCACTTAGGTTTCATTTCTGATTTAGAAACCCCTAAGATAGCCACTTCAGGCGCATTGACGATAGGTGTAAACGCCGTACCACCAATACCGCCTAAGCTTGAAATTGTGAAACAGCCGCCCTGCATGTCTGATGCAGTTAACTTACCATCTCGAGCTTTCTTAGAAATGTCCATCAACTCACGTGATAGCTCAATAATGCCTTTGTTGTTCACATCTTTAAATACCGGAACAACTAGGCCATTTGGCGTATCAACGGCAACACCAATGTTGACATATTTCTTCAGAATTAGGCTTTCCCCGTCTTGCGACAGTGACGAGTTAAACGTTGGGAACTCTTCCAACGCTTTTGCAGCCGCTTTCATCACAAACACAAGTGGTGTGATCTTAACGCCAAGCTTTTTCTTCTCAGCCAATACATTTTGTTCTTTACGGAATGCTTCAAGCGTTGTGATATCTGCTTCATCAAATTGGGTTACGTGTGGAATTTGCACCCAGTTACGATGCAAGTTGGCACCTGAAATTTTCTGAATACGAGATAGCTTCTTCTCTTCCACTTCGCCAAACTTAGCAAAGTCAACTTTTGGCCAAGGGATAAGACCAAGCTCACCACCGCCAGAATTGTTGTTATTAGAGATTTGACCTGATTCAACTTTCTTAACCAGCTCTTTCACATAGTTTTGTACGTCTTCTTTAACTACACGCCCTTTACGACCAGTGCCTTTAACTCGCGCTAGGTTTACACCAAACTCACGCGCTAAACGACGCACTACCGGAGATGCATGTGCATAAGATGCGTTCGCTTCAAATTCTTCTTTAACATTAGAAGCCGCTGGCGCTGAGGCAGGTTTAGCGGCAGGTGCTGCTGAAGAAGGCGTTGGTGCTGCTTGCACAGCTGCTGCAACTGGCGCGCTGCCTGCTACTTCAAATACAAATACCAATGAACCCGTTGATACTTTATCGCCAACGTTTACTTTAATCTCTTTCACAGTACCAGCAAATGGTGCAGGTACTTCCATAGCTGCTTTATCGCCTTCTACGTTTAAGATTGATTGGTCTTCGCTGACTGTATCGCCAACAGCGACCATAATATCGGTCACTTCAACTTCATCACCACCAATATCAGGAACATTCACTTCTTTATCTGCATTAGCAACTGGAGCCGCAGGCGCTGCTGCCTCAACCACAGGAGCTGCAACAGGCGCTGAGCTAGCTGTTTCAAAAACAAATACTAAGCTGCCCGTTGATACTTTATCGCCAACGTTGACTTTGATCTCTTTAACAGTACCCGCAAATGGTGCAGGTACTTCCATAGCGGCTTTATCGCCTTCTACGTTTAAGATTGATTGGTCTTCGCTAACCGTATCGCCAATCGCAACCATAATATCGGTCACTTCAACTTCGTCACCACCAATATCTGGAACATGGACTTCTTTTAGCTCAGCGCTAACCGCTGGGACAGCGACTTCTGCCGCTACAGCAGGAGTAGCTACTTCAGCTGCCGGGGCAGCAGGCGCTGCACCTTGGCTTTCAAAGACCATAATTAACGACCCGGTTGCAACCGTATCACCTTCTGAAATTTTTATTTCTTTCACTACGCCTGCATGTGCAGAAGGCACTTCCATAGAAGCCTTATCACCTTCAACGGTAAGTAAAGATTGATCTTCACTTACTGTATCACCCACACTTACTAGGATCTCGGTTACTTCAACCTCATCCGCGCCAATGTCAGGAACATGAATTTCGATTGTCATGATTAAACCTCTTATGCGTAAAGTGGGTTAGTTTTTGTTGTATCGATATCAAACTTCTTAATCGCTTCAACAACCACTGATGATTCAACTTTGCCTTGCTTAACAAGCTCTGTTAGCGCAGCAACCACAACGTAACCCGCGTTCACTTCAAAGTGACGACGTAAATTCTCACGGCTGTCTGAGCGACCGTAACCATCAGTACCTAACACTTTGTAAGAAGTGCTTGGCATAAAGGCACGTACTTGCTCAGCGTAGTTTTTCATATAATCTGTTGCAGCAATGGCTGGTGAGTCACCTAGCACAGTGGCGATATATGGCACTTGCGCATCGTTTTGCGGGTTAAGCATGTTCAAACGTTCAACCGCTTGACCATCACGCGCTAACTCATTGAATGAGGTTACCGAGTAAACATCAGAAGCAACGCCGTACTCTTCACTTAGAATAACAGCCGCTTTACGTACTTCGTTTAAGATAGTACCTGAACCCAGTAACTGAACATGGGCTTTTTCACCCGTGTTAGATTCTAGCTTGTAGATACCCTTACGAATGCCTTCTTCAGCACCTTCAGGCATTGCTGGCTGATGATAGTTCTCGTTCATTAGCGTCAAGTAGTAGAACACGTTTTCCTGCTCAGGACCGTACATACGACGAATACCATCTTGCATAATTACCGCAACTTCGTAACCGAATGTTGGGTCATAAGAAATACAGTTAGGAACCGTTGCAGCTTGAATATGACTGTGGCCATCTTCATGCTGTAAACCTTCACCGTTTAGTGTTGTGCGACCCGCTGTCGCGCCTAATAAGAAGCCACGAGCTTGCTGATCGCCCGCCATCCATGCCATATCACCAACACGTTGGAAACCGAACATAGAGTAGTAGATATAGAATGGGATCATCGGTAAATCACTGGTGCTATAAGACGTAGCAGCAGCAACCCATGAAGACATAGCACCGAGCTCATTGATACCTTCTTGCAATACCTGACCTGAAGTTTCTTCTTTGTAGTAAGAAACAATATCACGGTCTTGCGGCGTATAGTTTTGGCCATGCGGGTTATAAATACCGATTTGACGGAATAAACCTTCCATACCAAACGTACGTGCTTCATCGGCAATAATTGGCACGATGTTTTTACCAATGCCTTTGTCTTTTAACAACACATTAAGCGCACGAACAAAAGCCATCGTGGTAGAGATATCACGTTTTTGCTCTTGCAGTAATGGCGCAAATGCATCAACTTCAGGTAGCGTCAGTGCTTGCGTAAAGTTAGGTAAACGCTGTGGAGTATAACCATGTAGCGCTTTACGACGAGCATGAAGATACTCATGTTCTTTAGAGCCTTCTTCTACCGTTAAGTACGGTAAATCTTTAAGCTGCTCATCAGTGACCAAGTCTTCTAGCCCTAGACGTGAACGTAAATGCTCAACGTGCGTTAGGTCCATTTTTTTAACTTGGTGTGCAATGTTTTTGCCTTCTGCCGCTTCACCCATGCCATAACCTTTAACGGTTTTAGCTAGGATAACCGTTG
The DNA here is from genome assembly GCF_018101015.1 of Pseudoalteromonas sp. MMG005. Classification (NCBI taxonomy): domain Bacteria; kingdom Pseudomonadati; phylum Pseudomonadota; class Gammaproteobacteria; order Alteromonadales; family Pseudoalteromonadaceae; genus Pseudoalteromonas; species Pseudoalteromonas sp. MMG005. Next base: position 103,769 of record NZ_JAGJEK010000001.1, read on the forward strand.
GACGGCCTTTTTCGTCTTGTGCAGCTTTAAAAGCTGCAAACAATTTAGATGGCTCGTGTCCACCACGTTTCAGGGCAAAGATTTCGTCATCTGTCATATCAGCAACCAATGCTGCTGTTTCAGGGTAACGACCAAAGAAATGCTCACGTACGTACGCGCCATTCTTTGCTTTATAAGTTTGATAGTCACCGTCGATAGTTTCGTTCATCAACTCAAGCAACTTACCGGTTGTGTCTTTAGCTAGAAGCTTGTCCCAACCTGACCCCCACACAACCTTGATCACATTCCAACCAGCACCTTTAAATAGGCCCTCTAGCTCTTGAATAATTTTACCGTTACCCATTACTGGCCCATCTAGGCGCTGTAGATTACAGTTGATCAAGTAACACAGGTTGTCTAGCTTCTCACGCGCAGCAAACGAGATTGCGCCACGTGATTCTGGCTCATCCATTTCGCCATCACCCAAGAACGCATATACACGCTGTGCTGAGGTATCTTTCATACCACGGCCATCAAGGTACTTTAAGAAGCGCGCTTGATAAATTGATGCAATTGGACCTAAGCCCATGGATACCGTTGGGAACTGCCAGAATTCAGGCATCAGCTTAGGGTGAGGGTATGAAGAAATACCCTTTCCATCCACTTCTTGACGGAAGTTATCTAGCTGCTCTGCAGTTAAACGACCTTCAAGGAAAGCGCGTGCATAAATACCTGGTGAAATATGGCCTTGGTAATAAACTAAATCACCGCCATCTACTTCATTTGGAGCACGGAAGAAATGGTTAAAACACATTTCATAAAATGCTGCCGACGACTGGTAAGACGCCATATGTCCGCCAAGCTCAAGATCTTTCTTTGACGCACGTAATACGATCATAATCGCATTCCAACGAACGATAGAGCGAATACGACGTTCAATGTTTACATCGCCTGGGTAAGCTGGCTCTTTGTCCGCTGGAATTGTGTTTACATAGTTAGTCGTGATGCCAGTTGGCATATCAACGCCATCAAGACGTGCTTGCTCTAATACTTGCTCTAGCAAGAACTGAGCGCGCTCTACACCTTCTTCTTTTACTACCGACTCAAGCGCTTGCAACCACTCTTTGGTTTCTAACGCGTCTACGTCAAATTTATTGACTTCAGACATATGGAGTGTTCCTTATGTTTAAAATACGAATTTATTTATTCAGTTTTAACAAACCAACTTAATTACTGTTGCTTGGTCCGTCTTAGGCTTCGCTCTATTCGAGAGCGCTCTTTACCTGCTTGTAATAAGGCTTCTTCAATGAACGCCAAGTGTGCATTACTCGCTAACCGCGCTTGCTCTGGATTGCCATTGATCACAGCATCCATTAAAACTTTACGATGTTCAGCCAGCTGCTCACTGACGTCTGATTTTTGTACTAGAACCGTTAAGTTCTGCAATACATTTTGTTCCAATAACGTTTGCATTCCGCGCATTAAATGCAGTAACACCACATTATGTGACGCTTCTGCTACGGTAAAATGAAATGTGTTAATCGCGGCAGCTGTTTGTGCTAAATCACCTTGAACAGAGGCAATACGATCAAAACTATGTTGTACTTTTTCAAAGTCAGTGCCTGTGCCACGTAATGCGGCATAATAAGCAGCAATCCCTTCCAGCGCATGACGAAACTCAAGCAAATCAAATTGAGATTCAGGGTGTTTACTGATCAAATCAAATAAAGGATCAGTAAGCCCTTCTTCTAATTGGTTCTTTACATACGTTCCGCCACCTTGACGCCGTGTAACCAGTCCTTTCGCTTCTAGCTTTTGAATCGCTTCTCGTAATGAAGGGCGAGACACATCAAACTGTTTGGCAAGCTCTCTTTCTGGCGGCAACTTAGCACCCGGCATCAATGACCCTTCTAAGATCATGTTTTCGAGTTGTTCCAAAATAACATCTGATAACTTAGCTGCTTTTATCTTTAAAGACATTAATCAATCGCCGAATTTAGGTGTATTGCCAACCGCTGAAACCATCAGTAAGTTGGAGTATTAAAACCAAAAGGTAAATTGGTCATACCAAATTTGGACAATACGGTATCAAAATCAAGCTGTACTGTCAAAAATCTGCGGATTATTGCCTTAGACAAGCACAAACTAGAGTCTAAACTTTATACAAAAATATACATTTGAGAAGTGATATAAAAAAGGTCTGACCAGTTAGTCATTTTAAAATTAATATGTCAGTCATTCAAACTATTTTGTTTTTCCCTACGTACCTTTTTGTAATAAGCGCTCTTATAAACAATAATTAAGTCAAGATCTGAAGTCACTAGAGGTGTTACATGTCAATGGCCGTCGTCGGTGGGATTGTATTTTCAGTCTTTTTAATGATTCTACTTTTCGTCAGAGGTGAAAACATTAAACGAGATCTTAAAAGAGCCAACGCTAAATTGGAATCTACCAGTCGCCAAAAAACACACCTTGGTGGTATTGTTATGGAACTGGCAAAAGAAGAGCAGTTAATGCTCAAAGAGCGTATGGCTAAAGTCCAGAAAGATAGCTCCCCAAACGAGCGTTTTGTGGTCTGTACCAGTCTATTAATCGACGCCAGTGATTCCGTGATCAGCGATGCAGCTTTAGATAATCGCACCGTCAGAAAAGCGTTCGAATACTACATTTCTAATTTTTCAGATGTCCCTTACACTGAATTTAAAGCCGTTATATTGCAAGATCAAAAACGAAAACAGCTATGGGCAGGAGACAATATTCACGCTTATTTAGAACTGTGCAAAAGCTGTATTGCCTCCATTGAATAAAGTGTAAAGCAGAAAAATAAAATAAAATCACCTACCCTCCTTGAAAAAATATCTTCTTGTCCATACATCATATTTAGGACGCCGAAAGGGTCCTAGAACGAAATTAACCATATGTTTATATTGGTGTTTATTGCTTTATAAAAAGAATAAACATCACCATTAATCGCTTTATGAGGATTCAAATATGCGAACAATCGACTTAACACCACTACACCGTTCATTCATTGGTTTTGACCATTTATCATCGTTAATGGATGCAGCACAGCGTAACAGTGAAAAACAACCCAGTTACCCTCCATACAACATAGAAGCATTAGATAACGACCGATATCAAATTACCATGGCTGTCGCTGGTTTCAGCGATGCTGAACTGTCCATTGAGTCAGAAAACAATACCCTTGTCGTCAAAGGCGAAAAACTCAGCAAAGATGAAAAGACTGAGCGTACATTCATTCATCAAGGTATTGCAGAACGTAACTTCGAACGGAAGTTTCAATTAGGTGACCATGTTAGAATACTCAGTGCTGAATTAGACAATGGCCTATTGCTTATCGATTTACAGCGAGAAGTGCCTGAAGCACTTAAACCCAGAAAAATAGCGATTAGTTCTGGTAACTTATTGAAAAATTAACTCGCTAAGACATTTTCCTTTCATGTTGTTAGTCCGAAATCAGCCATATCACATGGCTGATTTTACGTATTTATCAAATCTAAAAATCGTTACTGTGCAGGTATGCTGAGTATATAAAGCACCTGTAATAATGATCCCTGACAAATAGCCGCATCCGCTTGAGAAACAACTTTGGGTTTTCCATGGACTGCGATACCGGTTCCCGCTTCAGCCATCATTAATAAGTCGTTAGCACCGTCACCTATTGCCACTGTTTGTGCTTTAGGTAAGCCCAATTGCAACCGCAAGTGAGATAATATTGCTGCTTTACTTTGTGCATCAACCACCTGTCCAAGTACTTTACCAGTTAACTTATTATTTGCTATTTCCAACTCATTGGCATAATACTCATCCAACTGAAGTGGTTTTTGTAACGCTTGTGCAAACCATGAAAAGCCACCTGATGCAATGACCAAATGCCAGCCATTGTTTTTTAAGTGATGGCATAGTGCTTGGATCCCCTCCATCAATGGTAAGTCGTCCTTTAATGCTTGAATAAGAGACAGCTCCACCCCTTCAAGCTTAGCCACCCGCTGGTTTAAACTGTCATTAAAGGCCAGTTTGCCAGCCATAGCCTGTGCTGTTATATGAGCTACTTCTTCATAAACCCCAGCTAACCGTGCTATCTCGTCAATGCATTCAACTTTTATCGCTGTTGAATCCATATCCATCACCAATAATCCTGGCTGCTGATTATTGGCTGGATTCATAATACATGCAGCTTGCAGCTGTTGATCTGCGCCGATACGCCTCAAACCAGCTCGAAAATCATGCAGTGTTGCTTCCGTCATTTCAACATCACTGTAAAGCGCCAACGCACTCTCTAATTCCTCATCAGGCTGATAAAGGCAGACAGATTGCACCTTAACGTTATGCTGGTGTGCAAAGGTCAATACCGTCACTAAGCTTATTGCGCTTAACTCGTCGCCAAATAGCGTGATAAACAACCCGTTATGCCGTGAAGGTATTTTTTGACTCTCGATCAATTGGGCATTTTCAACTTGATACCATTTTGCTAAGGTGAGTACTTGTGACAATGGTTTTTCACTAAGGTGAGTAAGGCTGACGGTTGACATGTTTGGCTCCTAAGTAACTTGCAGACCCTTTTTACCATCTAAGGTGTAACCTGTCAGCAAACATCAGGGGCACTATGAAAAATACACAAGCTATTGAATTATTAAAGTCATCGACAGGTAGACGGTTGGTACGTCTATTAATTGCGGCTGCATGTTTTCTCTTGTTAACGCACATTGCATTTACAACAAGCTTTGAATCACATCAACTCTTGCATAAACAAGCCGATAATACCGCTAGGAGCCTTACCGCACAATTGGCACTCAATGCTGCACAACCCCTCAAACGAAACGATTTACCAGCACTGAGACAATTGGCTAACCACCTTGCCAGCGATCCATTTGTCATGGGGGTAAGCATATACAATCAACAAGGTAAGTTGAAAATTAGTAATGATGGTTTCACTCCGCGACAACCCCTCAATGCACTGCCAAGCGCACTGCCAGGAATAAGCAAAATAAAAACCCCCATTGTAGTGCAAGTCATAGATAATGAAAAAACACCGATAGGCTTCGTTAACACCGTCTATCTCACTGAATCAGCAATGAGCCAAAGCCACCAGCACTTTCATGAACTGGGCCGTATGGTACTTTTAATGTTAGTGATCACCGGAGTTTTCACTTGGCAAATTGGCAGAGCGCTAAAACGCTGGGAAGTAAAGCGTCAAATTCGAAAAAGTGTACAGGACGAATCATAAAGCTGCTGCGCTATCTCACTCGGCGTTTCATGACGCAATTGACATAAGTATTTAAACACATCTACCACTCGCTCGGGCAAATTAATTTGCCCTTGATGACCAAACAAAGGCATTGAAGGGGAATCTGTTTCTAATAAGAGGTGCTGCAAAGCAACAGTCGCAAATACTGCTTTGGTTTTATTGGCTCGCTCGTAACTAATAGTCCCACCAACACCTAACTTAAACCCTTTCGCAATATAATAATTGGCTTGTTGCAGTGACCCAGAAAAAGCATGGATCACGCCACCATATAAAGGCGGCGTTTGCTTAAATGCTTGTGCTATATAATGGTGGCTTTGTCGATGATGAATGATCAATGGCAGCTTGAGTGCATTTGCAAGTTGAATATGCTGTTGAAACAAGCTTTGCTGATACGTTAACTGTTCACAAGTTGCATCAATACCGCATTCCCCAATCGCAACCAAATCTCCCTGATGTTCATGGGCATATTGCGCTAAGGCCTCAAAGTGGTGCGACTGATGTTGTGTAATAAAATAAGGGTGCAACCCTACGGCAATATGACATCCTGCATGTTCTTGCTTGAAGGTAAGTAACTTCTGGCTTTGCGCTAAAGATACGCCAGGGATCACAAAACCACAAACACCAACAGCATTGGCATTAGTAATATACCGCGCTAAATCTGGGGATAATTCTGGAAAATCTAAGTGGCAGTGACTATCGATAAAACGCATATTACCCCCTTATTACGCTTAAGGATTCAATCGTTCAATTTTCCACGAGCCAGTGGGTTGTTTAACATACATAAAGCGATCATGTAAACGATGGTCTCCACCTTGCCAAAACTCTATTTTAGTTGGTTCTACACAGTACCCCCCCCAAAAATCTGGCAAGGGAATTTCACCTTTCGAAAATTTCGCTTTCATTGTCTGGAACGTTTCCATCAGCACTTTGCGTGATGATACAGGTCGCGATTGTTGAGAAGCCCAAGCAGCCAATTGGCTTTCTTCAGGACGCGACAAAAAATACTTTGCAACCGCGGCCGTTGAAAGCGGCTTTGTTTCTCCATAGACAATGACTTGACGTTCAATTGCATGCCACGGGAAGTGTAAACTAATCTTATTATTACCTTGTAACTCTTGCGCTTTACGTGAGCCCGTATTGGTAAAAAATACAAAACCTTGTTCATCTAAATGCTTTAACAGCACAATACGCTGTGATGGCTGCCCAGTGTCATCAACCGTCGCCACTACCATGGCCGTAGGGTCGCTAAATTTGGCGTCAACGGCTTGTTGTAGCCAAATTTCAAATTGCGTTATAGGATCATCCGCCAGCATCTCGCGACGCAGCCCACCTTTGCTATATTCACGACGAATATCTTCAAGCTTCATCATCTTTCCTTACAAAAAAACCGCACCAACTACGTTGAAATGCGGCTTTAATTAATCGTTTCAGGGGGTATCCCAATGCCAACAAATGTAAATTACATTTGTTCCATAACTTCAATACCCAATAAATCTAAGCCTGTACGTAAAGTATCTGCCACTAAGTTACATAGTACTAAACGGCTATCTCGTACATCTGCTGCCACATCATCTTTTAAGATTGGACACGCTTCATAGAACGTCATATACAAACTAGCCAACTCATACAAGTAACCACACAATACGTGCGGCGTGGCCTCACTGATCATCAGATCTAATACTTCTTCAAGCTGTAACAACTTAATTGCCAGCGCTTTTTCTTGTGGCTGCTCAATATTAATCGATGCAGTTAATGCGTCGCTATCAATATTGGCTTTACGGAAAATACTCCGAACGCGTGTATAAGCGTATTGTAAGTACGGTGCCGTAGCGCCTTCAAAGCTCAGCATACTATCCCAATTAAAGATGTAGTCACTGGTACGATGCTTTGACAAATCTGCATATTTAACCGCGCCAATACCCACCTTGCGGGCAATTTCACCACGCTCAGCATCAGTCAAACCAGACTCTCGGTCAGCCAACTTATCTGTCGCACGGCTAATGGCTTCTTCAAGTAAATCAGCAAGCTTCACCGTGCCACCGGTACGCGTTTTAAATGGTTTGCCATCACTGCCCATCATAGTGCCAAACGGGCTAAACTCGTAGCTGGTCTCATCTCTTAAGAATCCAGCTTTACGTGCTGTTAATTCAACTTGGTTAAAGTGTAAACTTTGACGTGCGTCAACAAAAATCAAAATACGGTCTGCACCCAATTTATTTGAACGATAATCACAGGCTGCTAAGTCAGTGGTTGCATATAAGAAGCCCCCCCCAGACTTTTGTACAATAAATACCGATGGCTCTCCATCTTTATTTGCTAACTCGTCTAAAAATACAACTTGTGCACCTTGGTCTTCAACCGCAATACTTTTCTCTTTTAGTAATGCAATCACGTTGCTCAGTTCACTGTTATAAGCACTTTCAGCCATGATGTCATCACGAGTTAATGTCACATTCAAACGCTGATACACTTCCTCTGAATGCTTCACTGATGTATCAATAAATAAAGTCCACAATTTCTGACAATGCGTATCACCACTTTGTAACTTTACAACATAATCACGGGCTTTATCAGCAAAGCCCTCTTCGTCATCAAAACGTTTTTTGGCATCACGATAAAATGTTTCTAAGTCAGCCAATGCCACAGACTCTAAATCAACACCTTGATTTAACAAGTCTTCCAAGTGTGCGATGAGCATACCAAACTGTGTACCCCAATCACCCATATGATTTTGACGCACTACCGTATCACCGCGAAACTCTAAAGCACGCACCACTGAATCACCAATGATGGTTGAGCGTAAATGTCCTACGTGCATCTCTTTCGCCAAATTAGGCGAAGAAAAGTCCACAACCACCTTCTGAGGCTGACTATGCTCAGCCACCGCTAGCTTGTCATCTTGGTTAGCCGCTTCCAAACTCTTTGATAAAAATTGCGATTTCAAATGGATATTAATAAATCCAGGACCCGCTATTTCTGTTTTTTCGGCCAGCTCAGACACATCTAAATTATCAATGATTTTTTGTGCGAGCTCTCGAGGGTTGGTTTTTAGTGCCTTAGCTGCGCCCATTGCGCCATTAATTTGGTAATCACCAAATTGTGGACGTGTGCTTTGCGTTACGGCTGGGTTCGAGCCCTCAGGAATGCCAGCTGCAACCATTGCTGCGTTCGCTTTTTCAATTAATATCGTTTTAATATTCATTATTCGTCCTATTATGTGCTGCTTAGGAGCTTGCTCAACTACCCAGCACACTATAAATCTATCACATAACTTACATGGTTAAAGCCATTTCATTTGGCTTAGTGCCTATTAATGTTCGCGTGTATGGTGAAACTCTACTTCGGGATAACGTTCCATAGACAAGTTTAGGTTCACACGACTAGGTGCAACGTAGGTTAAGTTATCACCGCCATCTAGCGCTAAAGTCACTTCGCATTTACGTCTAAACTCTGCCAGTTTTTTCTCATCACTACAGTTTACCCAACGAGCCGTTTGAACGTTCACACTTTCATAAATTGCATCGACGTTATATTCTGCTTTTAAACGTGCGACAACCACATCAAACTGCAACACACCAACAGCACCCACAATCAGGTCATTGTTTGCCAATGGTCTAAACACCTGCACAGCGCCTTCTTCTGACAGTTGCACTAAGCCTTTCAGCAATTGTTTTTGCTTCAACGGATCTTTTAGGCGAATGCGTCTGAAGAGTTCTGGCGCAAAATTTGGAATACCACTGAATTTTAGCTTTTCGCCTTGCGTAAAGGTATCGCCAATTTGAATCGTCCCATGGTTATGTAAACCAATAATGTCGCCGGCATAAGCATCTTGCGCACGCTCACGGTCACCTGCCATAAAGGTCACTGCATCAGAAATACTGATCTGCTTACCCAAGCGAACGTGATTCATTTTCATACCTTGGCTATATTTACCCGATACAATACGCATAAATGCGATACGGTCGCGATGCTTTGGATCCATGTTCGCTTGAATTTTAAATACAAACCCAGAGAAGTTGTCCTCATCCGCTTTGACTTCGCGCTCTTCAGTTTGACGTGGCATAGGCGTTGGCGCCCATTCAGTTAAACCATCTAGCATATGATCCACACCAAAGTTACCTAGTGCAGTGCCAAAAAATACCGGAGTTAGCTCCCCTTTCAGAAATAACTCATGATCAAACTCATGTGATGCTCCTATCACCAACTCTAACTCTTCACGCAACTGCTCAACCAGCTCAGAGCCTATTTCGGTATCAAGCTCAGGGTTATCTAACCCCTTAATAATACGTTTTTCTTGAATCGTATGACCTTGGCCTGTTTGATACAAAATCGTTTCGTCACGATGAATGTGATAAACCCCTTTGAACTCTTTACCACAGCCGATTGGCCAGCTTACTGGCGCACATGCAATATTTAGCTCGGTCTCAACTTCGTCCAGTACTTCCATCGGATCGCGAATATCACGGTCAAGCTTGTTCATAAAAGTTACAATTGGTGTGTCACGTAAACGGGTTACTTCCATCAGCTTGCGAGTTCTGTCTTCGACCCCCTTTGCCGCATCGATAACCATCAAACACGAGTCTACCGCTGTTAATGTACGATACGTATCTTCAGAGAAATCTTCATGTCCCGGTGTATCGAGTAAGTTTACAAGGGCATTATTGTAAGGGAACTGCATTACAGAGGTTGTAACTGAAATACCACGCTCTTTTTCCATCTCCATCCAATCAGATTTAGCGTGCTGGTTTGAACCTCGACCTTTTACAGTACCGGCTTTTTGCAACGCCTTTCCGAATAATAAAACTTTTTCAGTGATGGTGGTTTTACCCGCATCCGGGTGCGAGATAATAGCGAATGTACGTCGCTTTTGGGTTTCAGTAACTAAGTTTGACATGTAAGCTGCTTTTACCTGTGCTTGCCAACACGAAAATGTACTGGCTCAAGTGATAATTTTCTTAATTATACCTGTTTTGTACAGGGCAAAAAAGCAGCCAATAGGAGTTATTCATTAATAAAAATGATACTTGCTAAAAATAGAGCTCTAAAGTCAATTGTAAAAAGTCTTCTTTGTTACGCACATACACAACATTAGTCGGTTCATCAGAGCTAAATAAGTACCCCTCTACTGCAACTCGTAATACATCGCTGAGCCGCTGTGAAGCCTCAAGCTTAAATACAGACGTTCCGCTATCATCCAAATCCAAACTGATACCAGCCAATACTTCCGTGCCAGCCATATCATTAACCGTCAAGCGCCCGCCCAAAAATATATCATTTTGTCCCATCGGTGCGCTGACGCCATTTCGGCTATCAAATTGATATTCGACTATCGTCCCAAAATCCATTCTAGTATTTAATATTTGCGAATGACTATACTCGACTCCAACAACATACGCGTGATGTGTTGCGATAGAGTTTCTCTGTATGGCTTCGAGTTTCAACAACCAACTATCAATCACCCCCTGAAAATCAATACTAAACTGAGTCATTTGTGCATAATGTGGAATCGCTACACCATCGGTGTGTTGCATAAAGTATGCTTCTCGGTTCGTTCCTGAAAAGTAACTAACTCCCACTTCCCAATCATCATAGTAGTGGCTGTACCTTAGTGCAGTATCTATGTGTCGTGCTGCTTTGCTTGACTCATATGTTGGGTCCGTATTGTCTACGTCAAATGGTAGCCCAAGCCGCCCCTCTTCAGACGCAAATTCCATCTGACGAAAATAAGGCAAAACGAATATCCCAACAGTGCCCCACTCTTTCGAAAAAGTGAGATTCAACATTGGTTGACCTAACTTATCTTCTGAATCAACCCCCTCTAACAAGTCTGTTTGATTAATGACATCGACTAAGTGCAATGATTCAGTCACTCCCCAAAAAACTTTACCAATACCCGCTCTAAACTCATATTCATCTGCCAGATGCAAGAACATGAACTCTCGTATATCACTATGTGTACGGGTGCTATCTAGCGAGTCAACACGCAAAAATGGCGCAACAAGCAAACTGGTATTAGAAAAAATATCATCGAAGTAAAACTCAGGTTCCAACTTAAGCGATGTTTGATGTACCTGATTATCTTTGTTGCCATGTGATGAGAATTGACGATGTTCAAGATCAACTTGCCCACTTAACTCAAACGCTTGTGCAAAATGCACACTCCAGCCTAAAAATAAGACAAAATAATATTTCAATATAGAAATCCTTTTTAATCATTCGAAATATAAAGCCCGAGTCAGCTACGGGCTTTCACTGCTTTACAACGCACTGCTTCACTGTTGATTATTAACGTACTCGCTTAAGTACATTTTTATTAAAATCTTTATCATTTAAAACAATGTTAAAATTGAATGGTTGATAAGATAATTCGGTTTCCCGTGCATTTTGTATATTTTTCATCCGTAACTGATGTGCTCGCCACACACCATTGTCATATTTTTTATAACCACTTAACGCTAAGTTTTTTAACAAGCCGCCGCGTTTATCAAAAAACTCCACTTTCAGTGGTTGATAATGCGTCGTATCTAACCAAGTCTTTAGTTTGCTATACCCCGAGCTTTTCGCTTTTGGTATGGACTCCACAATGTAGACTTGTTTACCTTCAAGCTCTGCTATCACCGCGCTCCCGTAAGTATACTTTTCTACTTCAAAAGAACTCATATCTTCATATGAAAACTCACTTCCCATAAACGAACTGGACTTGTTATTTGAAGATATGCGCTTTACACGTTTCAAGCTCGGCAGGTAAAGCCATTGGTTATCCAACTTATCTACATGTGAATGATTTAAAAAGGCCACACCACTTACATCACGAGGTGTATCAAACACACTTAAGCTTTTATCACCATCACCAATCACTTCTAGCGCTTTGGCACGCAATGATCGTTTTGATTGTTGACCGTTAGACATGGTCAAAACCATATTCAAGGCAACCTCACTAGAACGCCAACCTGAATTATGCTGCTTACGCTTCCCCATTAACTCCTCAGCATTTAATTGCTCAGATGATGCATAGGTATTGTGTGCCAACAGTAATGTCATCGATACCACTAACAATTGACTCAGTATTGATACTTTATTTTTCATAAAAACTCCTTCTCTATAGCTCACTGTTGATTATGTTGATAAGCGCAGTTTCTTCACTATGAACAAAAAAATGATCACCCCTCATTAACTCTTTACGCACCTTGCCATTAAATAACGCCTGCCATGCAAACACATTGTCCGGTTCAACGACCTCATCATCCTCGCCGGCTAAAATGACAATGTCGGTATTGAGTTTGCCCTGCTCAACAAATTTATAGTTTTCGCTCAGTGCAAAATCAGAGCGTAATATAGGGGTATAAACTTCTAACAATTCGGGATTATTAAAAACCAACTCCGGGGTGCCTTTGTAATCTTTGAGTACTTCAATAAACTCATCTTCGGATAATTTATGTAAGGGGTACTCTGTACCAAGTTGCGGTGCTACTTTTGCTGAGATAAACAAATTTTTAGGGGTTAACCCCAGCTCTCTTGATATCTTTTTTGCTAATTCATATGCCACTAAAGCCCCATTACTATGGCCATAAAATGAAAATGGTCTGGTGAGCTTCGACTTAATATTGGCATATAACATGTCTACTAAATCGGTAATGTTTGCTTGTAATGGGTCGCTAAAACGCCTTCCTCTTCCAGGAAATTCAACACCGAACACTTGGCACCCATCGGGGACTTTATCATCCCAATCAAGGTACATCTGACCACTACCACCAGCATAAGGAAAACAAAACAAATTTTGTTTTACGGGTTTTGATTGCTTTCGCTGCAAAAACCAAATATCTTCATTATTCATCATATTCACTCACAACTTCTTTAAATAAATCGCTTTTGTCATGAAAATTCCGTGGACAGGCTCAACAGCAAAACCCAGTTTTTCACATACAGTTACCGTCGATGCAAAGTGTGAAAAACTGATACCAAAAAATGCCGGTTCACCAATTAATACCCCCCCACCTGACTTTAATAGCGCATAAAGCTCGGATAAAAAACCTTCAATATCAGGCACTTCATGCAACATATAAAATGCCAGTATGAAATCAAACTCCCCTGAAATACCCAATGAGTCTTCGCTGCACAATATGCATTCAATGTTATTTCTCGGCTCATTACTTAATTGTACTTTTTGCTGCACAATATCCAGCATGCCTTGCTGCATATCGACGGCAACCACCCTACCTGAATTGCCAACTCTCGTTGCCAGCGGCAATGTGAAATAACCTGGGCCACACCCTATATCCATAACGTGCATGCCTGCATACACATATGGCTGTATCACTTTTTCAGGATTTTGTAAGATTCTGCGGTACCAAGTGTCCAAAGACCCTGCTTTTTCTACTGGACAAGGCTGTGCTTTGCCTGTGCTTTTTACTGTCATGTCCTTTTCCTTCATGTCATAACATGGCTCGTGTTTTAAGGTGTTAACAATTAAACATCCGGCTAGCGATGCTTCTCAGCAATATATTCACCGTGCCTTCATAGATTTTGCCAACTTTTGCATCTCGAAATAGTTTTTCCACGTCATAGTCCAGTGCCACACCATTGCCACCCAATGTCTCTAAGGCCGCAGACGTTGCTCTATCTGCAAGTTGCGAGGCAACCAGCTTCGCTTTATTTGCCTCATCTAATAATTGCGTACTTGAATGACCAAGCTCCGCTTTTTTAGCCAATTGATATATAAAAGGTTTCAGTACGCTCACTTCGGCACACACCTGAGCCAACGGGAAACTAACACCTTGAAATTCTGAAGTTTTATGCTTAAACGCTACACGTTCATTGGCGTATTCCACAGCCAAAGACAATGCCCCCTCTGAAATACCCAGCATTTGTGCTGCAATGCCAATTCGTCCCATGCACAAGCCATAATTGGCAATATCAATTCCTTGATTTTGCGCGCCAACGAGTGCTGATTCAGGTACGATCACCTGATCCATCGTAACGCGACACGTTGAACTCGCTCTCACACTCATTTTCGGTATATTCTGAGATATGCTGATACCCGGTAAGGCCGTATCCACTAAGAAAGCACTCGGCACTTTGCGACCACACTCTAGTTCGGTATTGGCGATAAGCAGCATCACCTGTGCTTCACCAGCGTTTGTGATCCAGGTTTTAACACCATTTATTTCATAACCAGCATCGATTCTCTTGGCGCTTGTCTCCATCAAAGATAAATCACTGCCAGCCTGAGGCTCCGTCACGGCAAATGCACCGACAGCACCTGTAGCCACTTTTGGTAGCCATTGTGATTTTTGACTATCACTACCAAATTGCTGCAATATTTTATTAAATAAAATATTGTGTACATGCAAAAAAACGGCGACACCTGGGTCTACTTTTGACACTTCCTGAATCATTAATACAGCACCAGAAAAAGGCAAAGCATCATCAAATAGTGCTTTATCACTACGCTGAAAGTAATCTCTGTTAATCTCAATGCCCATCAAGCCTGCATCAATTAACGACTGCTTTATTTCTTCGTCTAAATACTGCTGTTGATCACGCAAGGCGATGTTTTGTTTGACTGCCTGCTGACAAAATTGCTTCAGCACATCACTGGCTGATTTAAGACTAAATCCATTCTTACTCATGATTACTCCTTTAACGCTCCCACTTAATAATCAAGCGGGAGCCCTTCTATTATTATGCTGGCTTGTGAAATAACTGGAATTGACTAAACCCTTCAATAACTCGCATCAATGCGGCATCATCAATTTGCGCATCTTCAACAGGTCTATCCGATATAAACGATTGCGTTAAGCTACTATCAAAAACTCTCCCCTGACTCTTTTGTGGTAAGTCATCTTCAAAGTAATCCAATAATGGCAACAAGGCATTATCACTGGTTGAGGCAATGGCTTTCAGTTTCGCAACCCATTGCAGGTAACCACACATCTCTACTGGGTACCCTAAAGTACGCGCCGTTTCCAAAATACGGCTGCATAACGTCGGCGTATCATTCACTAAATGAAATGTCTTCCCATTTGTATCTGAAGCCAGCATAAGCTCAACGAGCCCCTTAACCACGTAATCCAACGATGTTAAATTAAACTGGAATTGACTCTGAGGCGCTGCGCCTAATTGAATACAACCCGTAACTAGCTTAGCTAAAGCATCATTGATATTTGGCGAGTTATAACCTTTTCCAGCGCATATTAATCCAGGGCGGACCACAAAATATGGCATGCCACGCTTGCCCGCTGCTGCAACCAACTTTTCGCTGATCCACTTAGACCGTGAATACCCAGAATAGCTCGTGGACTTCTCATCTACTGCATCTGTTTCTCGAATAGGCTGTCCATCAGAGCGCGCATCAAACAAACGCAAAGTCGATACATTCACAAAGGCAATGTCTTGCTCCTGTGCCAATTTAAGGATCTCTTGCGTGCCATTAACATTGGTATTTTTTAGTTGCGCATAGGTCAATACATAATTAACAGCGGCTCCATTATGAAGGACCACATCCACATCATTCAGTAATTGGGCATACTGTGTCGTATTGAGACCTAGCTTAGGTTTGCCCAAATCTCCTATTATGATCGTGACTCGATCTGAGAAACCCGTCTCCCATATACCGAATTCAGTCATGCTAGTACGAAGCCTTGCTAGTCCTGCTTGTTGCGATGGAGCACGCACGAAACATGTCAATTTAACCCATGGAAGCGCGAGTAATTCTGCCACTAAATGCGCCCCCAAATACCCTGTAACACCGGTGATAAACACCCTATTTTTTTCTGGTGACAAAAATGCTGGAGTCATATTGCCGACTCCATAAGCTGATTACTTTCTCGTAATATACGCTGTAGATCATTGAGCGGTGTATCGAACGCGAAAGCAGGATCTTGAGCAACACGTAAAATTAATTGCTCTGTTTGCTGCATAATTGACGTCAATGCATTGCCTGAACGGCTATAATCGCAAAACCAATGCAATTCTAACATTCCGTCATTTTCAACAATCAAAAGCTCTAGTGCCTGATTCGGCACATGTGCGACACCATCTTGCATCGCACCAAACCACTTCATCGGTGGAATACTGCCCTCTTCAACAAACTCGTTGTATCGAGAGATAGTACTGGTAAATACAATGCCAGGTTTTTTCTGTTTACCAGATAATGCTTGCTCGCTTACTACATCATAAAAACCATTATCTAAATCAGTCCAGGTTTGACTTTCGATGGCTCGACAATACGCTTGTAGATTTTGCTGGCGACTTAAATCGACTGAACTCAAAATGCCTGAACTGTATTGGCCAAGAATGTCATTCACCTTGGTATCAAAAGAGATTCTATTAAATAACCTCATTTCAAGAGAGAACCTGCGTATCTTTGAAAGTTCCGACAGCACCAATGTAAATAAACTATAGACAACCATTGAACCTGTTAGCTTTTGCTCACTGGCATAGCGTTTTAACTTTGTCCATAACGACTTAGGCAGTAAATCGACCCGATAGTCAAAACGTTGATCATCAAATATATCCAACTTTTGCGAATTTTCAGCTATATCATCGACCGTCAATATACGCGGCAATTCATCTAACTTACTCAACCAATAGTCTTTAGAGGTACTCCATTGACGACTACTCTCCTGAAATACTCGCTCAGTGTGAGAATAATCTCTGAATGTCAAAGCACCAAAGTCAGTGAGAACTTTGCGCCCTTCATAAAGCTGTCGCCATTGCAGAGCTAAGAACTCTACACTCACCAGATCTAAGAGTGTTAAATCTGCCCCTAAAAAGATCCTCAGTTCTTCGTTCGGCAGTTGACAGACTGTAATTTTAAAAGACTCGCTCTCTTTGATTGTTCTCGGGCGGCGAAATGCCTCCCTGAGAGCTGCCAGTTGTGCGCTTGCATCATGTGCACTGACTGTTCGTAAATCTATCACTTGGGCTTGCCAGTCAGTAATTTTGTCTTGCTTAAGACATATTTCACTTTCATCACCAACAAATCTCGACTGTAAAATGGCATGATGGTTAACCAGTACTTGAATCGTTTGCGTAAACAAGCTTACGTCCAAACCAACGCGGTGTGTTTCCATATAAAACCATGCACAAAACCCATGCTCTGTGGCCGCAGCTAACTGTGCTTGCTGAAAGGCCCGAGGTTGATATGGTACATACTGTTCATTTGGCGTCTGAACCAAGGTTTGTACTGACTGTTGATCATCAAGTTCAACCGCCTTACCTTTCATACGCTTGCGTAAAATCGCTTGTTTTGCTGGAGACAAACGACTGAGCATTTTTTCTAAATCAGACATGTTGCCTCCTTAAAAATCTTCCAGAAGTTCAATTTCGTCATCTGACATTGCTTCTAGCTGTGCTATGAGTGATTGCTCAATCAGTGCTGCAATTTGTGCGACGGTCGTTGCTTCAAACAGTTCTGAAAGCGGCAAATCGACACTGAATACTTCATTTAATTTATATAAAAGGTTGCTCGCCACCAATGAATTCCCACCGAGCCTGAAAAAATCATCATGTACACCGATTTTGTCAACTTTAAGGAGGTGCTGCCAAATTTCTACCACTCGAATTTCAACATCTGTCGAAGCCGCAACGTACACAGTGTCAGTTTCTAAGCTATCAAATTTGGGTAAGTTCTTTCTATCTACCTTGCCGTTTGCAGTTAAAGGTAGGCTATCGAGCAACTGGACGTTCTCTGGGATCATGTAATCTGGTAGCTTAGCGCGTAATTGATCTTTAATTGATTCGATAAACTCAATCGTATTTTCAACCACATCATGTGCGACTAAATAGGCAACCAATTGACGATTCTGATTAGACTCGCCCGCTGTCACGACAATGCTATGCTTAAGTGATCCTATTTGTGATAGCACACTTTCAATTTCTCCTAACTCAACACGGAAACCGCGAATTTTAACCTGTGTATCATTACGACCCATGAACTCAATCCAGCCTTCTGGCCTTAAACGCCCCATATCACCTGTTCGGTACAAACGCTCACCTGTTTTTGGGTGTATTATAAATGCAGCATCTGTGCGCTCTTTATCATTCCAATAACCCTTAGCGACCCCGATCCCACCAATATAAAGGTTGCCCGTAACCCAAAGAGGGCATACTTCCAAGTCATCACTAAGAACATAAAACATTTGATTTTTCAGAGGTTTACCATAAGGTATACTGTTCCAACTCGAATGTACCTGCTTAATTGGATGATAAATAGACCAAATTGATGCCTCGGTTGCGCCGCCGAGACTGATAACGTCCATATCAAAATTAACAAGTTGCAGCTTATCTGGCAGGGTCAATGGGATCCAGTCACCGCTTAACAAAGATAGGCGTAATGAATCAGGGATCGTTTCCGCTTGCTCTTCTGCATAATCTACAAACATCTCTAATAATGCGGGCACTGAGTTCCACACCGTGATCTGATGTTGCTCCGCCAAACTCAACCAATGCTTAGGATCTGGTAACTGACTTTGCGGCATAACCAACGTCGCACCGACTGCTAAACAACCAAATATATCATACACAGACAGGTCGAAACTCAGTGCTGATATCGCAAAAATAACACATCATGGGTAACATTAAATCTGTCGTTCATATCAACAATGGTATTCAATGCACCAAGGTGATCTATCGTCACCCCTTTTGGCTTACCCGTTGATCCCGAGGTATATATCACATATGCCACATCTTCTTGCGTCTGCCTTTGCGGCGCTGCAACCGTTGATTGTTGCGTAACGGCATCACAGTCAAAACTAATACATTGCACCTGCTCCGGCCAGGTAATTTCTGCCATAAGTGCTCGAGTCGTCACAACATGTTTCACTTGAGCACTGGCTAAAATCTCATGTAAACGATCTGTGGGTTGATCCTGCTCTATTGGTAAATACGCCGCACCTGACTTTAAGATCCCAATAGCAGCGGCGACTTGTTCCCAACCTTTTGGTACAACAATCGCAACTAACTCATTTACTTCAACCTGATCATATAGATAATTCCCCAGCTGCGAAGATATGTCATCAAGCTGTCCGTACGTTAGGTCGCCTCTACTTGAAAATACTGCGACTTTATCTGCATACACTTTTGCAGTTTTACTTATCGCACTATGAAGTAACCCCGTAGGTTGTACTTCCTTCGTTTCGTTATATTTTTCCCATAATGCGCTTTGATAATCAGGGAGTAAATAATCAGCACTGCTTCTTTGCCACGCGGAATCATCGTAAATTAAGCGCTGTATGAGACTCTCATATGTCGCAACAAAGTCTTCCATCAAGCCCTCTGGAAATAGTCCAGCCACCACATCAATATGCAGTGCTAATTCGCTGTCTTCTTCCCATAAATGGTGCTCCATCCAAACTTGAGGTGTTTGAGATACTTCGTAAACCCATTTTCCCGGAGCCAACGTTGGCATATCAGTCTCGCCTTCGTGGTGTGCCAAGGTGCTGGTAAAGACCACTGGCATTATCGCTTCACCAACCGAGCTTTCCGTCATTTGAGTCAACTCACGCATGAGCCGAACACCTGTAATACTGCGATGCTCAAGGTGTTGCCACATCAAAGATTGAACTTCGACAGCGCGACTTTGTAACGAACGCTCGCCTTTATTGTCTACTTTCACTAATTGAAATGAATTAAACTCACCGACCATCAACTGATTCACGTCAGGGTGTAAAGGTAAGCGATTAAAAACTGTCATGTTTAAGGTATGTTGTGATACTGAGTTCCACAAAGAGATAACCTCAGAAAACGCGCTGGCAAAAAAACCAGATGGTGTTAACTTCTTCTGCTGTATTACCGCTTTTAAGTCCGTCCATTGTTGTTCATCAAGTACGATTGAGTAGTGCTCTGCGGTGACTTCTGTTATCTCTTCTGGAGTCGCAATCATAGGGAGCATCGGTGGCGGTGGCAGATCCACAAGTTGCTCTTGCCAATAGGCGAGATCTCGTTCAAATAATGGTGAAGACTCTAATTCTTCTAACGCTAAGACATAATCACGATATGATAGGGTTTTTGGACTTGGTCGATAATTGTCAGGATCATCATATATACGCGCCCACTCATCTATAATTACCCTAAAGCTCCACGCATCGCCAACCAATAAGTCAAAATTAAAGTGCAATCTTAAGTTATCATCCCATAGGGTTGCGCACACTTCAAAAATAGGCCACACATCAGAGGGTAAAATCTCATGAGACATTCGCTCTCTAACTGCATCTAACGATACTTGTAATTCTTGCTCTGATTTACCTCGCATGTCGTATCGCTTAAAGCGATAATAATCAACACTTTCTAGCACTTGCTGTTGTAAGTTAGGTAACACTAACATGCGCATTTGCTCATGCTCATCAATAATTTGATTGAATGCTTTTTCTAATAAGTCGAGATCTTTTCCAGCACAGTCAAATTCAGCATAGCCATGTCCTGCAACAGTAATACTGAAAATCCCGCTTCGACCAAACCACTGTGCTTGCTGAATATCAGTCAATGGAAATGGCTTATATCTGTCTTGTGGTTGAGGGTCTATTTGCGGCATTTCCAATTCATTTGTAGCAAGCTGCTGTTGGTTTTTCTTCTCATTTAACAATGCTTCAAATTTTGCTCTTTGTTCTGGTGATAGATTATCAATCCGTGTATCTAAATCATTCATTACGTATATTTCCAATTTTTGTAATTTTTAAGTCAATTCGGCCAGCAACTACATGTGCAATGCTGGCCATTAGGGTTACTAATTAGCTAACTCTTGCTCTAATTCTTTAAGAATTTCTAACTTAAGTTGTTCTTCATTTTTTGCATGCCACTGACTCACAAGTGCCGCCACGAGCTTAATATTTCCACCCGCTAGAAAATCAGACAGAGTGACTTTGCATTTGTGAGATTTGTTAATTTCACCAATGACTTCCGTTGCAAGTAATGAAGTCCCGCCCAATTCAATAAAATTATCAAATGAGCCAATAGGGTTAATACCGAAGAACTTTTGCCAAATATCCGTTATTGATTCTTCAGTTGCTGTAGCCGGTGCTGTGTATGGCGTCATTAAATTCGGTCGATTCCCCAGCGTGTTGACATCGCTTTCTTGCTCATCAACTCCACTAATAAACGTCATATTTTCAAAATCAGCCCCTTCCTTTGAATCGGCTTTAGGTTCGATCCAGTACGTCTTTCTATCAAAAGCATAAGTGGGCAATGGTAATGGCATTAGCTGCTGTGTGGTCGTTCCCATTGCTTGCCAATCTAGCGGGTAACCAAATAGCCACACTTTACTTAATGCATCACGTAATATGTCATAGTCTGATTCTTTTTGACGCACACTGCGTGCAACCGACACAATAGCGAGATTTTTCTCTGCATGGTTCTCTCTCAGTAACTCTCCTACAACTTGATTTGGACCTAAATCAACAAATACAGCATTGCCAAACTTCTCAACGAGTGTTGCACTGGCTTTTGCATATTCCACAGTATTACGCATATGTTCGGCCCAATACTTTGCCGCTGTAACCTCAGAGGCAGACACCCAATCACCACTAATTGAAGAAACCCAATCTAACTGCGGCGTGTGTAATTTACAGCTATCGACAACTTGATAAAATTCATCATATATTTCATCGACTAAATAACTGTGCAAACCGGCGTCAATGTGTAACCACTTCACTTCGCAGTTCAGTTGTGTTTCAAGCAAGTCTTTCACACTATTTAACTGCCCTTTTTCACCGGAAAGTACCGTATTTCTCTTGCTGTTTTTAGCGCCAACAGAAATATGATTACCGCGAATTAAAGGCGCTACTTCGTCATAACTGTGGGGCACAACAAGCATACCGCCGACTTTAAGCTTCATCATTAATTCAGCACGCTTGGCGACTAATAAAGTGACAGTGTCAAAATCCATGACACCCGCTAAGTGCGCAATGATATATTCCCCATGACTGTGCCCTAACAGCCCTTTTGGATGAATTCCCCAAGACTTAAATAATTGTGCAAACCCATATTGGAAAGTGAACGTAATTGGAAACATCAAATTTGGTTTTTGTAAATCAACCATCAATGCATCAACTTGCTCATCAGGTGCATCTAAATACTGTCGAATTGGATGATTCAATAACGCATCAAATCTATCTAAACAGACATCGATTGCTTGGCGAAACACCTGATTACTTCGATATAAATCCCGCCCCATATTGACGTATTGTGCACCCGCACCAGGGAACAAGAAGACGATATCTTCTCTTGAGGCACTCGACATCGTCATCTGTTTCTGCGGCTGATTAGTCATAACATCGAGTGCTTGTGCAACATCTTTGGCGATAATCGCTCTGCGAAATGTAAAATCCTGTCGACGCTCTTGTAATGTTGCAACCACATGCTGCAAACTCACTTCGGGATTACACGCTAACCAATGCGCCAAATTTTCTGTCATGTTCTCTAATGATTTACTACTTTTTGCTGAAAGGGTGATGATTTCTCGATGTATATCCGCACTCTCAGCAGGACATACTTTATCGCAATTAGCTTCTTCTAGAATAATATGGGTATTTGTCCCCCCCATACCAAAAGAACTCACCCCTGCTCTTCTTGGCCCCTCTGAATGCCACGCTTCCAATTTTGTATTAAAAGAAAAACGGGTTGGGTCAATATCAATATGTGGATTTATTGAAGTAAAATTCGCAACTGGAGGGATTTTTTTATGTTGTAACATGAGCACTGACTTGATTAACCCCACAATACCCGCAGCGGTTTCTAAATGCCCGATGTTGGCCTTCAAAGCACCAATACGACATGGCAACTTACCTTGACCATATACTTCTTCAATTGCTTGAAACTCAATGGGGTCACCTAAATTAGTACCCGTACCATGGGCTTCAATATAGCTAATCGTTTTCGGATCAACTTCAGCGACAGCCAACGCTCTTTTTATCGCAGCAACTTGTCCCTCTGAACTTGGTGCGGTAAAGCCAACCTTTCTGTTACCATCATTATTGAATGAAGAACCTCGTACTACAGCTAAAATATCGTCGTTATCGACAACGGCTTGCTCGTAAGATTTAAGTAAAACAACCCCCATACCACTACCGAAAATAGTGCCTGTTCCCTCTTTATCAAATGCCAAACATTTCCCATCTTTTGAAAAGGGCATCCCCTCTTGATAGAAGTAACCTGCTTCTTGCGGCACCTTAATTGACACGCCACCAGCCAATGCCATGTCACATTCACCTAGCAAGATATTTTGGCATGCCATATGCACTGCGACTAAAGAGGTAGAACATGCGGTCTGTAATGTTACCGCTGGACCATGCAGATTAAGTTTATAAGCTACCCGAGTTGCCAGGTAATCCTTATCATTCCCTAATAAACTTTGAAAACCGCTATTAGAAGATACATATTCTGGCTCACATGCCAAATTTCGCATCCAGTACGAATTCATACTTGCGCCAGCAAACACCCCAACAGAACGATTACTTCGCTCGGTTGCATACCCTGCACTTTCTAATGCCTCCCAACATCCTTCAAGAAAAACCCGCTGCTGTGGATCGAGCACACATGCTTCCCTTGCTGGAATATCAAAAAAAGCGGCATCAAACTTATCGGTATCAGGAATGCCTGTTCCCACTTTAATGTAATTCTCTTGCGACAGAAATTTCTCATGAATACCCTGCGCTTTAATATCCTCATCAGATAAAGCCTGAAATGCCGTATTCCCTTCACATAAATTTGACCAAAACTCCGATAACTCAGATGAGCCCGGTACCCGAGCCGATAGTCCTATAATTGCAATTGCATTTTCTAATTCCATGATGAATCCTTGCTACGTGCTTTTTTTAATTTGTTACGTCGAATTGAAAGACGCTTCACTTCTGTGGCGTCTATATCACTGTTGTTTGAGGCTGCTTTGACACTGACATGCTCAATCAAACCCGATATTGTAGGGTGTTGAAACATAGCGATTAATTTAAAGTCTAAATCCACACGACTCTTAAAGGCATGGAATACTTTTACCAACAACGCTGAGTTTGCCCCCATATCAAAAAACCGCTCAGTCGTACTGATATGTTCAATATTTAATATTTGCTTAAATACTTCTGCTAATTCAGACTCTAAATGATTTTTAGGCAAGCTTATTTCATCACGACTTGCTGTCTTGATTTCTAACTCGAGTAAAGATTGCCTATTGATTTTTCCATTCGGTGTAAGAGGAAGCTTAGGAATAATGCCAATCTCTTCAGGTACCATGTATTTGGGTAATTGTGTCGCTAGGTGAGCCTTAATTTTGTCTATTAATTCATCACTGCTTCTTACTTGTGACGGCTCATCATGTATGGGGGGGGTTAATCCCAATAATAAAGAAGAAAGAAACACTTGGTCATGCGTTAAATTAAGTGTTGCCTCTAATTTATCTTGATGCTTAAACCCTCCAATTTGGCAAATCCCAATGTTTTGTTTTGCGCCTTCACTTCGCAACAGTTGCGCCATCATGCCCACTTCAATGTAAGCCATTGACGTTGCAAAATCACCGTATAGAGGCACTATTGTGGGTTCATATAATACAAAATACATGCTAATAGCCGCATTCTCATATGTCATGTTATTGTGGCTAAAGTGTATTTTATCAGGTACTTGAGTGTCATTTATAAACTCAAGCGCATGCTCAATAGGATAATAGCGATACAAACCCGCTTCTAAGTTCTCAACCCTATTCGCTTTCACATGCATATACACTTGAACTGGGAACAATCCCCCAGCTGAGCCATAACCACACTTCAATTCTCCCTCTTTAAAACGCGCACGTAGTAAAGCAAGCATACTGCTTAGCTCTTGCTCTGTGATCGGACGAGGTAAAAAGTCTCGATAACTACATAAGCTTTCGACTGCATTATGTGTTTGGTCTAATAATGGCTTTAATAAGGTATCTTGACGGGGGTTTAGTGCGCTATATTCTAACTTTTTACTCAATCGTTCACTGACATCTGAAATGGCCATTTTGGACTGTGCGAAGTCAGCTTCCTCATTATCAAAATGATTAGAGTTACTGTCTTCAACAACATCACCATGTGTAACGACATCGCTCGCGATCCATAAACGTAATTTAGGTCCATGTTCAGTTTTCGTCACCAGCGCAACGGCTCTATCAACCTCAGGTAACGTAGATACAACCGCCTCAATTTCAGGCAATTCAATCCGTAACCCCCTAATTTTAACTTGATGATCATTTCGCCCAACAAACTCAATCTGACCACTTGGCAAATAGCGACCTAAATCTCCACTTTTAAAATAGCGAGTGTCGTCATTACCTAATGTGACATATTTCTCATCGGTTATTTCTGGTTGGTTGATATACCCTGGCGTAACGCCTGCGCCTGAAATGTACATTTCACCCGCAACCCAAGTGGGGCAAGCATTACCATAACAGTCCAAAATTTTATATTGACTATTAGCCAGTGGCTTACCATATGGAATTGACTCCTGAAACGTTTCTTGTTTATCTACAACATTGTAAATATCCCAAATAGTTGTCTCTGTAGGACCACCTGAAGCAACAAAGGTCGCGTCTGGCCAATATTTAGCGACTCTTTGTGGATGATTAACGGGGATCCAATCGCCGGCCAATATGAAAAAGCGGAGTGATTTACTGACAGAACTCATTGCTTGAGCGTCTAAATAATCTAAAAAAATAGCCAAATAAGCAGGAACAGAATTCCACAAAGAGATAGGGTGCGCATTACACAACGCCAACCAGTGTTCTGGGTCTAGCCGTAATTCCTGAGCTGGTATAATAAGCTGACCACCCGCACTTAGCATGCCAAAAATATCATAAACCGATAAATCATGATGCAGTGCAGTTAATGCAATAATTTTATCTTGTTGAGAGACATTAAAGCGCAAATTGATGTCCAACATCCGGTTAACTACTTGGCGGTGCTGAACCATCACTCCCTTGGGTTTGCCTGTTGAACCAGAGGTATAAATGATATGAGATAGAGATTCTGGTGATGGTTTGCGCTGACGCAATAACGCCAAATCATGCTGGTCGACTGCGATGTCTGTATATGTATCAACAACAATCGTTAACCCACCATTTATTAAATCTGTAGCGCGTTGCCGTAAATGTGACTGACATAAAATCACATCACAGTCACTATTTTTTAATTGATACTTTATACGACTATCTGGTTGCTCTGCATCGATTGGTAAATACGCACAGCCATTGTGGTGAATACTGAGTACGGCAACAATTTGTTCCCACCCCTTCTCCATCAATATTGCAACCACTGCGTTAGGTTGAACATCAGCGGCTGTTAATTTAATGGCATAAAATTGCCCCGCATCATTTAACTGCCGATAGGTTAAATCACCATTTTGAGCGCTAACCGCGCAATTATCAGGGGTATTCGTCACACTTGTCTGAACTAAATCAAGTAAGGTCTTCGCGCCACCAAAGTCTATTGCTGTATCATTCACGCTTTGCAACATATCGATTTGCTGTTCGGGTAAAATGTTTAGTGCCGTTTGCTGCCATACACCGGTCTGTGTAATAAGCTGCATGACCATTTTTTCATAAACTTCAAACATATCCTCCACCATTGTGGCAGGGAAAAGTTCGTCAATAATATCCCAGCTAAAACGCATTTCGCCTGTTTCTAATTGCGTTATCTGATGATCAAAAGACACCTGTGGCGTTTGTGTGAGTGTGAACCGCTCGGTACCAAAAGATGAAAGCCAATTAGAAGGGAGCCCTTGTCCACCAAGGTCCAACATACTTGTAAAAACAATGGGCATTTGTACATTGCCTTGATTACCAGTATGTTTACCAAGTTCACTCAATACTGTAACGCCACTAACGTGGCGATACTTCATCGACTCCCACAACTTGTTCTGCATTCTCAATGCTTTATCGGCTAGTGTTTCCGTTGCAGTGTGGCACACCGGCAATAACAGCATTGAAGTAAAGTCACCAATCAATTTATTGACATCAGCATGCATAGGTAAACGGTTGAACACCGTGACATTTAATGTAAAGTCTTGTGCGCTATTCCACTGCTTCAACACTTCTGAAAAAGCCATCATTACAAAAACGGTCGGTGTTATTTTCAATTCAACAGCGCGTTGTTTTAACAAACTGCCGAGTTTATTGGATATATCAAACTGATGACGAACGAATTTAGTTGAAGCCGGTTTACTCTTCAGTTGTGGAAGCTCTGGTGCTGGTGGTAACCCTTTAACTTCATTGCGCCAGTACGTCAGACCTTCATTGTAAAGTGCGCTGCCATGAATGCTAAATTCCGCTAGCGCATAGTCTCGATATGAAATGGAAATTGGTGATGGATCATAGCTTGCATCGTTATAAAACCTAAAAAGGTCGTCAAACAAAATCATCAAACTGCCACCATCGACATGCAATAAATCTACGCTTGCAAACAGGATATCAACGCGTTCATTTAACCTAACAATACTAAACCCAAAACTAGGGCACTGATCCGGTTTACGTTGAGAGTGCGAAATGGTCGCCCGATACGCTTCCAACCAAGTGTTTTGTTGCTGCTCACTCAAATCTGATAAATCGGTAAAGTTGACTTGATATGGTGGCAGTGAACGTAAAATTTGTTGATTTCCATCAGTATCAACGACCGCCCTCAACATGTCATGACGCATCACCGTTTTATCGATGGCAGACTCAAATGCGGCAATATCAAACGGCGCACAGCTCACTTCTGAATAATAATGTATAGAGACGTCCGCCAGTTCAACTTCCATTTGGTGACCAACCCAATAAGCCCTTTGAATATCCGTGAGTGGAAAAGGCTCATATCTTGCGGCATCATCAGCGATAATTGTGGGTAACTTTCTTTTACCACTTAAAAACTCAATGAACTGTAACCTATTGTTTTTTAAATCTGCTATTTGCCTTTCATTGAGGGTGTTTTCTTTGGCATACACTTTTATTTTATTGTCTACCAATTGCACTGCCACACCCTGGGCCGTTAATTCCGTGTAAATTTTTTCTGCATTTTCATATAAATGAGGATGAAACTCGTTCATAGTTCCACCTCCACAACTTGGCATTCGTCATTCACATCGATGTCTAACAATGCCCGAAACCTAACCTCAACGGTCGTAATTAAAAATGACAGCGTTGGCGCCTCACTAAAATCACTTAAATCAATACTGATACCGTAACTTTCTTCTATTTTTTCAAGAAGCTGAGAAACCCTAAGTGAATCTAGTCCTAATTCAAATAAATTCTGAGATAAGTCTAGCTGTGTTGAGATGTTCGATAATTGAGCTATCCACTTTTGCAGGGTATCACCAACAATATGATGCTTAAATTCAATCGCGGCTTCTTCTATATCAGTAATCGTACTGTGCCTTGTTACTGTTTGATCACTGACATACCTTTGCAGATCTGCATCGAGATAACGATGCCTATAACATAGTTCGTCATTAATAAATTCATATTTCAGCTTAACATGCTGTATTTTTCCGCTGGTTGTTCGATACAAGTTTTGATTACTGACAAATATGACCCCAGAAACGTCCACCCCTAAATCATTCAGTACCTTTTTCTTAATACTCGTAATGACCTCTTCGAAGCTTTCTTCAGACCCTTTATTTGCAATAGCGACGACGAGTCGTTCACCATCTGGTGTATCAATACTAAACGCAGAAATTGGTCTAGATCGCAAAGATTCATGAGAAAATTCAACACTGGAACATACATCTGAGGGGTAAATATTGCGACCTCGAATGATAATCACATCTTTTATTCGTCCACATACATATAAATGATCATCATATACAAACCCAAGATCGCCCGTTCTTAAATATGTCTTACCATCGGTGCTCAACACATTGTCGAACGTTTCTGCAGACAATTCAGGTTTATTCCAATACCCAGATCCGTTGCTCTTACTCGCGATCCATACTTCACCCACAAGCCCATTTGCCATTTCATACAACACTGATGGGTCTACAATTTTAATATCAGGGGAGAACTCTGTGTCTAAACGCCCACAACTGGCCAACACTCTCATATCTGTGTTTTGTTCTATTGCTTGACCCTTTTCTAATGCATCCAATGAAAAGCACTTTTTGTGTTTCAAGATGTTAACACCAGAAACATATACCGTAGACTCGGCCAAGCCATAAACAGAGTGCATCGCTGTCTGACGCAATCCATTATTTGAAAATTGTTTATAAAACCGCTCTACCGTATTTTGACGAATAGGCTCTGAGCCATTCACCAAGATTTCAAGAGACGATAAATTAATATCCTCTGATAGGTCTTTGATTCTGTCGCAACACATTCTAAATGCGAAATCAGGCGCGCCACTCACCGTGCCTTTATAACGGCTAATCGCTTCTAGCCATAGTTTTGGACTGCGAACAAAATCATCAGGGGCCATAAAATATAATGGTGTTCCATTATAAATTGAGCATAATGAAATTAATATTAATCCCATATCATGATAAAGAGGTAGCCAAGACACAAAAACACTCTTTTCGTCCAAACCCATGCTTGATCTTTGCAATTCCACATTATTAATAAGGTTATAATGTGAAACCATCACCCCTTTTGGCGACCCTGTTGATCCTGATGTATATTGTAAAAAAGCCAAGTCATCTAGCTTTATTTCAGGAACTGTTTGATAATTTAAATAATCAATATCTACATCTGAAACATTCACTAACTCAACATTTCCAGACTGAACAACGTCATCACCCGCCAATGCATTTTTTGTTTTATCATTAACTAATATTAACTTTGAACCACAGTCATTTATAATCGCCGACAATCGTTCATTTCTTCTTGGATCTTGCGGTGGAAAAGCTGTAACCGCAACCATATTGGCATATAAACAGCCAAGAAATGATGTTAAATAATCTACCCCTTGGTCAAACATTAGAATAACGCGACTTTTTGGCTCAACAGATTCTAATAACCTATTTGCAATACTTACAGACCTTTCTCTCAGCTCTTCAAATGTTAAGCTGTCTAGCTCCTTGCCCTTTTTTAAAAACTGCACAGCCAAACTATTTGGTTTTTTTTCAGCCCAATGATCAACGATCTCACAAAAGGAGTTTAAACATTGGTCTGCTGGTGTTAAAAATAAAAAATTATTATTTTTATATTCTACTATTTCACTCATATCCAATCCTTGATTAAAAACTAAACAAATTATTTTTTAACTTTTAATATTTTCTGCTTCATTCATATTAAAAACTGCAACCTCCTTCTTTCTATGTATTAAGAATAATAATGCCGGTAACAATGTGACGTTTGCTATTAACGCTGTACTTAGTATTGCAGCAGCCATACGGCCAAAGTTTGCATTTGGGACAAAATCAGCGCTCATAAAAGAACCAAATGCGATCGTTAATATAAGCGTTGTGATTGCTATTGCTGGTGTAACTTTTAACAAGCTGTCGCGTATAACAAAGCCTATTTCTTTTCCTGCATTCAATAATCTCTGCGCGTGACTCACAAAATGAATCGTGTCATCAACCGCCACACCTAGACACACACTCAGCACAATGACAGCGCCAATATCTATTGCGTTACCACTAAGATATAAAATGGCCATGCCAAAACAGAGTGGGAATAAGTTCGCAACGAGTGTTATCCATCCCAAATTGATAGATTTAAAAGTAATAACAAGAAGAATACTGATTATTAAAATAGTAATAAGAAGCGTTACAAAAAATGATGTGGCTACGTATCCATTCATACGTTGAAACAGCAGCATTTTTCCGGTCGCATGTACATTTAAGCCCTGAGATTGACCATATTGAACTATTTCATCTGCGAACCGTGTCGCTAATGCTGAGTCGTAATTTGTCCACCTTACACTGATCCTAACTAAGTCATTATTAATACTGATACGATTCGAGAGATCCAAACCTTGTGGTAAGTTCATTGAATATAAAAAGATTAATTCTGCGGCCGCCTCTCTAGTCTTTGGTAATGTATAATATTTCTGATCATCTCCATGTAATGAGCGATTAGACTGCTTAATAATATCGATAATCGAATAAGTTCTAACAACACCTGGTGTACTATCAATCCATTGTTGAAAAGATTCCACTTGCTTTAAAAAATCAGGTGATTTGATACCGTCAGAGAAACCGCTATTAACAACAATTTCCATACCTTGCGAACCTTTCAGGTTGTCTTCAGCGAAATCATTTGAATCTCTTAACCAAAAACCTTCAGCAAAATACTTAAATGGATTCGCATTAATTTCATTCTGACCTGCGACGTAAATACTACCTACTGATAACCCTAGAAAAACAAAAGTAATTAAATGAGCATTAGCACATACTTTTTTGGTATATTTAAAAACAAATGAGTTCTTGTTTTCTTCATTACTTTCTTCGTACTCAGTATGAATTAAGATTAGTTTCTCATTTGATTTTCTATTAGGGACCTTGGATAAAACGGCACCTAAAAAAAAGTAACACATAAACCATCCAATAATGGTGCCTATGCCAACCAATAAACCTAATTCAGAAACCGCCCCTATTTGAGAGCTCATGAAACTAAAGAATGCCACTGAAGTCGTTATAGTTGTTAATAATGTGGGCAAGACATTTTCATTTAGTGCAATTCTTATTGCCAACTTTCCGTCATAGTTCTTCCGTCGATAAAAAAAGTAACTGGTTAATATATGAACTGCATCGGCAACACAGATAGCGATAATAAACTGTGGGATCAAGGCCGTAATATTACTGATTTTAATTCCAGTCCAACCCGCTAACCCCATTGTTGCAACAACACTTAAAACAATCACTGGAATGACAGGGAAAACACCAACTGGATGTTTGAAACGAAAAGCCAGTACAAGAATAATAACGGCTAGAACAATAGGTAAACGTGACTTGATATCTGCTTGGGAACTTTCTTTCATACCTTGCATAATAGCCGTCCGGCCAGTGATATGAATTTCATGGTCACCAACTTGATACTGTTTAACGAGTGCTCTGACTGCATTAACAACTGGGGCTGCGTCCACTGCAGAAGTGATAGTAGGCCTCATATATCCTACAATCATGGTTGTCGTAGCATCTGAGTCGACCAATAGCTCGGGAATTATTTCATCGGAGAGTGCAACTGCTCTACGCTTTTCGAGCAACTTTGTTGTATATGGTCCATTATCAGGAATTAATGCTTCAACAACAATGTCATCTCCAGAGGCATGCACCCAACGATAATTACTCAGAGAATCAACGCGAATCACATCTGGAACCTGCCACATTTCCTCTGTTAGTTTAACGATTAATTCCGATGTTTCTTTATCAAAAATACCTGATGGACTCTTAACCAATAAAACGATGGAATCATCATTGCTAAATTCCCGTTCAAAACCTTCAATTTCAACGCGCAACGGATTGCCTTCAGAGAAAAATGCTCGATATGAAAAATCAGCTTGGATGTATCTAACTCCAGAAATCAGCAAAAAACACATCATTAAAGATGAAAAAATAGATTTAATAGGATTGTTTATTATAAAATCAACAAAACTATAATTTTTTGAAGCACTCATAAAACCACCAGTTATTTATTATAAAAATAAAAAGCAAAGCTTTTAATTTCCCTAAAGTAATAGAATAGAACATCTAACAACACCGTAAATATAGATAAAGCTGATATATACGGCTTTTCAATAAACACCATAACCATTGCAAAAAATACAAAAACAATAAATACAAATGAACAAGAACTATATAGAAAGTAACTCAATTTAGACTCGCCACTAAACCTGTTTCCAAAACTAGAGAACACCGCTAAAGCACTAAAAATAAGCAATGGAAAACCACTATATATGAGTATTTCTTCAACAGTTCCACTTAAGCAAATAATCACAGCCCACGTAGACTGAGCAAACATTGAGTTGATAGGTATACTGTTCTTATTTTCTTTTCCTACAAAATTAGGTACTCGATCATTATATTTAGACATTTTTAAATAAACTCTTGGAGCAACCCAGACCATTGCACTTATAGAGCTCATTATTGAAACACATAAAATCAAGCTAAATATAATTGAGACACTATTTCCCAGTAATGCCCTAAGGGACTTCTCTGCAACAGGTACAATTGGTTCCGCCGATAATACTTCAATAGAAAGCGAGGAAAAGTAAATAAAATTAAGAAAAACGTATAAAAACACAATTATAGCTACACTAAAAACCATAGCTTTCAGCATGTTTTCCTTCGGGTTTTCTATTTCCTCGCTTATATAATTAATCGCATTCCAACCTGAATAAGCATACATAATGAAAACCATACCTATTGCCATGTCAAATATAGATACATCATCATTAACAGAACCATTCACGAAGTTATCTATAAAAAGCCCACCATAACTTGTATACCTTTGACTATTATAATCATCATATATTATGTAAAACCCCATAAAAAATATCGAGACTATAACTAAAACCTTAATGAGCGTGAGGTAAAATTGAACTCGTCCGCTAATTGACACACTTACCGTATGCAAAAGAGTAATAATCGATATTAATATCACAGAAACAACGATTGGATTAATAACAAAAAAACCAGCACCGATATCCCCATCATTACTTAAATAGCCAACAACATCTTCACTACCTATATTTAAATAACTAGACAAAGCACCATCTAAGAAATAGCCAAAACTAATAGCAGATGCTGCAATCGCAGCTCCAAACCCAAAAGTAAATGAAGTCCAACCTGATAAAAAGCCGGCTAATGGCCCAAATCTTTTACTTATATATATAAACTCCCCACCTGATTCAGGCCACTTCAAATACAATCTGTAATAAGTTAGAACACCACATAAAACGATTCCCCCTGCCACGATCCACATTAATAATATGGTCACAGGGTCGCCAATATCCCGCGCTAGGAATCCAGAGGTAGTGAATATTCCACTACCAACTGAATTACCAACAATAACGGACACAGCAGTTATCAAGCCTATTTTTTTAGCCGACATAAATACAATCCCTTATAGGACCAAATTGACTACTTAGAAAAAACCTCGAAGTTGTTAAATGGTAAGAAGTCATAACCAGTTATATATTGATAACCAGCATCTTTAAGCTCTTTTTTTATTTGTTCAGAATGCACACCATGAGGAATAACGAAGAAAGGGGTTCCTTTCTTCGTATCAAGAACAGCAATTCTTCCATTAATATCTATGTGCTTATTAATATTTGAAAAGTATTCAACTCTTTCTGATATATGATGATATGAATTTGACATAAATATTAGGTCAACATCATTCGTGGGAATGTTAGGGTTTTTCTCACTCGCCAAGATTGGGTATATATTGCCCACTCCTTCTTTTTCCACTCTGGACTTAATTTTATTCACTTCGCTTTTTGATAAATCTATTGCATATACTTTTCCGTTTTTCCCGACAGCTTCCGCTAGGTAAAAACTAAAGTAGCCATCACCAGCTCCTAGATCGACAACAACATCCCCTTTCTTAATATCAAGTTTCTTTATAACCTCATCCGTATGATTCCAACCTTTTCGGTTAAATACATTAGAGTAATCTATTTTGCTAATTGCTGAAGAACACCCGACTAGAAATAGGAAAACGAATGAAAACAGTAAAACAAAAACTATTTTCGCAACTAATGAAACTCTCATACTCATAACAAACTCCCACTTAACGATTAATGATCCCATTTACAAAAGCAACGCTAGAACACGACTTATAAAAAGGTACAATTTCGAACTGGAAGCAATATGAATAAAATTAATATTTATGTATATTTTTTTGTGATGAAACGACTTCAATTGTGATTTATTGATAAAACCAACTCCCCCCAACACAAAAATTGATGTAGCAAATACAGCAACACTTGCAACAATGTCTAGTAGGGATGTAATCGACTCACCAAGAAGACCATTCAAACCATTGAAATAAAAGATTAAAATTAAAGTTGAATCAAAAAAGAAAAATAACCATTGATTTTTATGAAATAAATAGCAACAAATATAAATACAATCTGTGCCATATACGCCACTCACAATCTAGCCAATTACTTTTTATTTATGTGGCAAGAAACCCTTAATAACTGCTTCAAAGAATAGATATAGAACAAGCAGATTTATAATCCAAAGAACCAAATTAAATAATGTATACAAATTTAAAGTGTAATGTCATCAACTCTATAAATAATCACTATTAACATCTAAAAAACAGAAAAACCAGCTAACCTTATTGCAAGTATCAAAACAGTTTTAACTTTGCTAAATAAAACCTCATATAATAATTAGTGGGAAATAATTTTAAAAAAATCAACAATATCAACAAAAACAGTTACTTGTTATTAAAAGTAATAATCAACATACAAAACACCAACCTTACTTACCTTTTATTGACACCCAACCGTGGTAGATATATTATTTTTGCACATTGTAGTTCCAATGAAAGAGCTCCTGGATATGGATATTATGAATCAAATACCGTTATTGACTTACATCAAAAAAAACCCAGTTTTATTTAAATTTCTTAATGATAGATTCTTGTACTACCTATTTTGTTTCCTGTTCAGCTCATTTTTCCTTTATGTAGTACATAGCAATGATTTCTCCTACATGAAGAAAGTAGAATATGCCATTCACTCAGCTTTACTCATGCTCAAAGTTGTACTGAGCTGTATGGTTATAGAGCTCTATTTTAGATTTAAAATGACATCTTCATCATTTATTAAACATTACAAAATTTGGCAAATCAGTGTTTTTTTTGCCATTTCTTTTGCATGCGTTGACCTTATTTGCCAATTCATCTTTGAACTAAGCCCTTTATTATTCGAAATTGAGAGAAAGCATGCCCTACAAGGCAGATATGTCGCTAATTTTGCGAACAGCGCACTGCTCGCATTTTTTGTTTCGCTACTCGCTATAAATTCTGTAAAGTTATTTAATAAAAGAACTCAAACCGAAAAATCATCGGTAAAGAGTCCATCTAAAACTTACATACGAATTAAAAATAATGGCATAGATGAAAAAGTTGAACTGTCGTGTATTGAATACATTAAAGTAGAAGAGAACTACTGTTACTTATGGACTTATATTGCAGGAGAAAAAGTAAGGTACACCATACGAAAAACACTCGCTAAAGTCATAGATGAATTAGCGAGCGAGCATTTTATTCAAATACATCGCTCCTATGTCGTTAATACGCAATTTATCTCTAAAGTTGAAAAATCATCAGGAAAATTGAAAGTGTATGTAAGCAGTAATGAGCGACTCCCCGTCAGCCCTAGGCACATGTATAAGCTAAATGATTGCTACCCACAATCTGCAGATGAGTAAATATATCCACCGATTTACTCAAAGTTCATATTGTATAATGCGATATTAGGTTCTATCGATGCATTTATACCTATCATGCCTTACTCTGGCGTCATGATAGGTATACAATGCGTATCTGCATGCAGCGTCTATTCAAGTTCAACCTTTTCATGGCAATACTCAAAAGCCGAAAGTAACTCCTTTGCTTCATCAAAATCATATTCATCAATCACCTCACCTATTTTTAGTAAGGGTATCTTGTAGTCGGTATATTGTAACAGGGTCGCTAACTCCACAACTTTATCAGATGCTTCAATGTTGGACTCAACTATTAAATCGTTTAACTGAGCCAAGAGTGTTTGTACTTGCGACTCATCTAGACTTATGTCTTTTAACCCTGGATTTTCTTTCTGGTTATATGTAACCTCAGCTTCAAGTACTTTCAAAACATCAGCTAATTCGGGCAATAAAGATGCTAATGCTTTCTCAACAGCGAGAATATAAGGCTCTAGTGTTGCACTGTGCTGTGTACACGCAGTTTCCAAATTACTGGCTTCATGTTGAACCTGTGTTGCCCCTATATTTCCAGCCGTTCCTTTTAATGTATGTGCATAGCGCAAGGCCGACTGACAGTCCTTCCCCGTATGAACATCGTTAAGAGCAGCGGCAAACGCCGCTGAGAAATGCTGCTGTTTATCATAAAATCGTTTTAGTAATTTTTGATATAGGCCACTGTCTCCCGATGAAATCGCCATACCTGCTTGGTAATCTAATGTCGTAATGTGCGCAAATAAGTAAGATACATCGTCCCCTTCAACAGCGGTTTCAAGCGTGCCGGTTTTTGAGCTGTCTACTTGGATCCATTTGCTTAAAGTATCTATCATTTTAATAACATTGATTGGCTTAACAATTATGTCATTCATGCCACATTCAACAATCTCTTGCTGACTTTCACTCATCACATTGGCAGTCATAGCAATGATAGGTAATGCTGCGTATTGCGCTTGAAGTCGAATCGCCCGTGTTGCTTCATAACCATCCATAACAGGCATCTGACAGTCCATCAAAATCCCATCAAACTCTTGTCCCTCTAGCATCTCTAGAGCTTGCTGCCCGTGCTCTGCCACGCATACGTCTATTCCTTGCTTATTCAATAATGCAACTGCGAGTTCTTGATTTAAATCATTATCTTCAACCAACAATAACTTTGCCCCCCTTAATGATGGGACAACCGCTTTCTCGCCGCTTTGTACTGTACTTTCAATCGGGATATCCAGTAATTGATAGATCACTTTACGCAACGCAGTAGCAAAAATGGGCTTCGTGATAAATGCAATATTGGACCAGCTGGAGAACTGCTGTTCTGCATGGTCGCAGTCATATTGGCACATAATTATTATCGGCAAAGTTGGGCACAGTGACCTCGAGAATTCAATGATGTCATATTGTTTTTGGGCCTGTTCGTCGATACATAATAATTCGGTTGATAATATCTGTGTTGTGAGCTCTTGCAATTCTTCTGGCGCTGCACACCGCGCCGCGATTCCCAGTTGTTGTAAATACAAACTGGTTGCTCTTCCCGAATACTGATTATCATCTAAAATGAGAGCGCCACTTATTGGCAACTTTGTTAGATTACGGTTTTGTGAAGGGTCTACTTGCAATTGAACGTTAAATGAAAATGTACTGCCTATTTCAACAATGCTTTGACAGCTAATTTGCCCCCCCATCAATTCTACAAGGTTTTTACAAATAGCAAGTCCTAGCCCCGTGCCGCCATATTTACGTGTTGTCGATGTATCCGCTTGACTAAACGAGTGAAATAATCGCTGCTGCTGTTCAACAGTCATACCAATTCCCGAGTCGATTACAGCAACCGCTACATCAATTGTATCATGCCCTTGCTCAACCAATTTTATGTCGATGGTCACTTCCCCTTGCTTAGGCGTGAACTTGATGGCGTTACTGCCTAAGTTAAGGAGTATTTGGGTGATCCTAAGCGGATCTCCTTTAACATACTCAGGCAAAATAGGATCCAGCAATACATTAAAAGTAAGCGCCTTCTCTCTCGCTTTTATACTCAATAAATCAACACTATCAGCAACCGTTTGCTCTAAACAAAAAGGCACACATTCAATATCCAATTTACCAGCTTCTATTTTAGAAAAGTCCAAAATATCATTAATAATGCCTAATAGAGACTCTCCGCTACGATGAATTTTTTCAACATAGTTACGCTGTTTTCTATCCAATTCTGTCTCTAATGCCAAATAACTCATACCTATTATTGCATTCATAGGTGTGCGGATCTCATGAGACATATTCGATAAGAAATCAGACTTAGCCTGTGTCGCACTTTCTGCGGTTTCTTTGGCTTTTTTTAACGCTACTTCGAGTTGCTTCGCATCTGAGATATCCATATTGATCCCAAATACTTCCTTTCTGCCCAGCCCTGTTTGCAAATCGACGCAACGACCAATACCTAACATCCACTTCCACTCACCTGTTGCCGTGCGCATTCTAAACTCACATCGGTAGGTATCCGTTTTGCCTTTAATATGATCATTTAACGCCGCTTCAGCGTGTTCAATATCATCTGGGTGGGTTAACTGGCGCCAGCGCGCGATACTTGTACCAAAACGAGATTCTAATTCCCCATCGAGGTAACCAAGCATTGTTGACCATATACTATTAGTAACAAGCAACCCACTGTGGCAATCCCATTCCCATGTACCGGCATTCGCACCTTGCATAGCAAGCTCTAATCGTTGCTCTGCTTCTTTCAACTCGCTATAAGACAACGAGTTAGCCAATGCCACCGCTAAATGATTACCGACTACCCGTAAAATACTTAGCTGCGTTTCTTTGTAAGCATACTCAATATCTGATTGGACGGTGAACACCCCGAGCACATGACCTTCTACAATCAAAGGTGCACAAAACACCGTTTTGGTATGTTCTCCGTTTAAACTAATACTCGGCTGTAACCCATAACCTTGCCACTT
Source organism: Pseudoalteromonas sp. MMG005 (assembly GCF_018101015.1). Taxonomy (NCBI): domain Bacteria; kingdom Pseudomonadati; phylum Pseudomonadota; class Gammaproteobacteria; order Alteromonadales; family Pseudoalteromonadaceae; genus Pseudoalteromonas; species Pseudoalteromonas sp. MMG005. The sequence goes on from NZ_JAGJEK010000001.1 coordinate 143,300, forward strand.
CGTGCCATTATCAGCATAAAACTCTTCAGCATGACTCACACAATATGCATCTGCGCTGTGAGTCACATTAGTCTGGGAAATTAACGCATCAAATGGTTCTCCTGTTTGCACTGCAAAGATGTAATCAATGTATTGTTGCTCCTTATGATAAATACCTATGGCACAAAAATCACAAGGGAGTGTTTTGGTTAAGTGGTTATAAATCGTTTCACAAATTGCCTGCATATCGTACGTTGCAGCAACTTCTTTTCCAACCTCACCCAGCACAACAATATCCTTGGTCCGTTGTGCCACCTTGTACTCTAGTTTCAAACTTGCTTTGCGTAATCGATGCAAACGCAATGCAAATGCCCCAATCAGCAACAAACTGACTCCAACCGGCAATGATATTTGAAACCATAACGTCTGATACCACGCTGGTACCTTAATAATATGCAAGGCTATTCCATCACGGTTCCAAACACCATGGTTATTACTGCCTTGAACTTTAAACTGATACTCGCCTGGCGGTAAGTCTCGGAAATTGGCGATATGACTTGCAGAAACATCACTCCAGCCATCGTTATACCCTTCTAACCAGACTCGGTATCGATTGTCTTCCGTTGCTTGATAGTCTAAAGCAGCATATTGAATGGTAATTGAACTATGCTCGGCTTCTAACATCAGCGGCATTTTTGCATGATTAACGACCTGCCCATCCACCTTTACTTGTGTAAACACCAGTTGCGGTGCCGCCGTATTAACTGTGACTTTTTGAGGCTCAAAGCGCGTGATCCCATCAATACTGCCAAATAAAATATGTCCTTGTGAAAACACCAATGAGTTTGTTAAAAAATGATTATTTGCTAAACCATCATTGGTTGTAAACTGATGGAATACACCATTGACGGTATCTAGTTTTAACACCCCGCTTGAGGTGGCCAGCCACAAAAAGCCTGCATTATCTGCCACTATAGATTGTACAGAAAAGCTCGACTCTGACGTTGTATTCGAATAGCGCTGAAATTGCTTAGATAACAAATCAAAACTGGTTATCCCATTGTTAGTGGCGAACCAAATTTTACTCTCATGTTGCATTACAAAATTAATGTAGTTGTCACTTAAACTATGCTCATCCTTTTGCATAATATATTGGCGTTGCGTCTCTTTTGCATGATCAAGCATGAACACACCGTCGCCCTCAGTACCGACCCATGTGTTTTGCTGGCTATCATTAAAGACAAAACTAGGATCGATATTTTGCAAATGCTCAGAGTATTCTTGTGTACTTAAATCCCAACGCACAACGCGATTATTTCCTGAGATAACTAGCCACGCATACCCCAGTTTGTCAAAACTAATTTGCTCTACTGAATGCCGTTGATTTTTAAGCCAAAACAAAGGAATTTGCTGCAACTTATTATTAACTTCATCCACCCGATATAGTCCATAATTAGTTCCCGCGTATAAATCTCCTTTTTTATTTCGTGCTAAGCTGTGTACTCGTAATCGATAGTTCCCTGTTAACGCTTCACGCGTGGCAAAAGGCGTAAATTGCGATTTACCATCAAAATGTACAAGCCCACGTCCAGTTCCCAACCAAACTCCACCTTGTTGAGCCGTCGCCATTGAGAGTACTTGGTTAAAAAGTCCAGAAAGCAAATAATCTTGTAGATAGTTTTTATGCGAAACAAAAGCAGGGGGATGTGGAAAAACTTTAATAACGCCAGAGTAACGTGTAGCGGCCCACAACAAACCGGTATCATCCACCAACACTTGTCGTATATCTCGATTATGCAACTGCGCCTCAGCCCCCGAATATGCATCCGACATAAACTTACGTTGTCTTGGAGAAAATCGGTACACTCCAGCAAAGGTACTTAGTAAAATATCACCTTCATGGTGCAGTAAACTTGTCACACTTGGCAACCCTTGCGTTGCCAAGTTATAGGTTTGATAATCACCCGTTGTAGGGTCAAATAGCCCGAAACTGCTGCGTGTGGCAACCCAAAGTTGTCCTAACGAATCAACAGAGACTTGCCTGACTTCAGAATGATCCAAAGATCCCGATGCGACATTAAATCCAGTGAATGTATTGTCTTTTCTATTTAATCGATACAAGCCATTCGACGTTCCTGCCCAAATACCACCTTGCAGATCTTCGGTAATGCTCCACACACGGTTGTTCCCAATACTATTGGCATCTTGTTCATCATGTGTAAAACGTTGAAAGCTACCGTACTCTGGACTAAAGCGATTTAATCCACCGCCATTAGTCCCAACCCATAATGTCCCATCACGACTTTCAAACAAAGATTGTACTTTATCAGCTCCCAATGAATTGGGGTTGTTAGGATCATACTTAAAATGCTGAAAATCACGCTTTCCTTTAAATAGATTTAACCCTCCTCCCCAAGTACCCGCCCACAGTTGCCTTTTACTGTCGAATAGCAGCACACCCACACTGTTGGCCGATAACGAAGCTGCATATTCAGGGTCGTGTTTGAAAGAGGTAAACTGATACCCATCATAACGCAAAATACCATCAGCGCTCCCAAACCACATAAACCCTTGATGATCTTTAGTGACGGCGTAAATTTGAGGGTTAGTTAAGCCATTATAGGTTGAAATGTTCTCTATCTTTGGTGCGTAATTCGAGCCTTTTTGTAGACCAAATGCATACGTTGTCAACAACAATGCACAGACCAGTGCTATATTAAAACGCAAAAGCAGTTTCATTCACTACATTCCTTATACTTTGTCATGTTGATGAACTGCTTTACGCTCACTTTGCATCTATGTACAAAATCAGCATCACCAACTAAAGTTATGATTAACTTCGGTTTACTTGCAATAATATTATTCTGTTATTCGTACTATCGCGTTACACCTATAGACACATAATAATAACATGTGCAAAATAAAACCAAGTAAAAATTGCCTATCAATTGCTCAGTTAAGCCGTCGAGTAGTTCAAATATTATAGATTCCGCATGTAAATACATGCCATGAACAGACCTATACGGAGCATTTTATGGTCAATATTCAATCATCACAGCCGCTGACGGTACTCATTGTCGAGCCCTTTGAAACTATTAGAACCATGATAGCGAATGTGCTCAATCAACTTTCAAATATCGTGATTATTCAAAGCTCGAATGCTAGCGATGCATTAGAAAAACTGGAATACAACGACATTGGATTGATCATTGCTGAATGGCAATTACCAACGCTCTCGGGTATCGAATTTTTAAAAAAAGTGCGTACTAACACTCGAACTGCCAAAATCCCCTTTGTTATGACCTCAGCGACGATTGAACAATCCCATGTTGTACAAGCAATTCAATGCGGTGTATCGGAATACGTAGTTAAGCCTTTCTCAAGCAAAATCCTCAAATCCCGATTACAAAGAGCCCTAACAAAACCGGTTCGCCCATGTAAAGAAGCGCCTGAATCAACAGAATCGACGGAACAAAATAATGATCTACATGTGCTCATTGTGGATGACGTCGCCGACAATATTAAAATCATTAGCGATATCTTACGAAAAGACTATAAAATAAAAGCTGCATTGAATGGTAAAAAGGCCCTGCAAATTTGTGCGAAAGACCCTCAACCCGATATTATTCTACTCGATATCATGATGCCTGACATGGATGGGTTAGAGGTCTGTCGACGCTTGAAAGACGACCCAAGTACGCAACATATTACCGTGATTTTCTTATCTGCACTTGAGCAGACTGAACACATCGTTAAAGGGTTAGAATTGGGTGCGGTAGACTACATCACAAAACCAGCAAATCCCGCGATTGTTAAATCAAGAGTACAGGCACATTGTCGTAGTATTGAATCGAATCGCCTGATGCGCGCACAAATAGATACCATGTTAGAAAATGCACGTTTACGTGATGAATTTGACTCTGTTAACCAAACAGAATTAGTGAAACCCGTCGCTGACATTAAACACTCAACCTCACAACTGGCTGCCAACTTACACGAGCCAGAAAAAGCACAGCAATATATCGATTTCATTCAACAAAGTTGTGCAGCATTGCAACTCCATGTTGATAGCACTGCTTCGCTCAACAAAATAGAACGTAAAGAGTATCAATTCAAACCACAAAAGCAAAACTTCACTACCGTATTAAAAGATGCATTAGGACACGTTTCCGAAATAGTGAAGCGTAAACAGATAAAAGTACACAATACCGAGAATACTGACTGTCACTTTAATGGCGAATACGCAATCACCCACGCCTTACTTACGCACTTGCTAAAAAATGCACTGGAAGGTACACGCAGCGATCCATCCATACAACTCAGTGCAACACAAAATGATAAATATGTGGTATTTAAAATACATAATCCTGATCCGGTTCCAGAACCAATACGAGGGCAATTTTTTGATAAATTTGTGACTTATGGCAAACCAGATCATGCCGGAATTGGTACCTATACCGCCAAATTACTCACAGAAATCCAGGGAGGGTTTATTGAATATAGAACCGATGATAACTTAGGTACTGAGGTGTTCGTTAGTTTACCATTGGCTTAGGCAAGACATGTTATTTGGCATGCAAGCAACACAGCATCGGGAGAATTTAAGGCGTAATAAATACAAAAAAACCCTAAACGAAGTTTAGGGTTTAAAATATGGTGCCCAGAGGCGGAATCGAACCACCGACACGAGGATTTTCAATCCTCTGCTCTACCGACTGAGCTATCTGGGCAAATTTTTTGGCTTAAGCCTAATTAAATGGTGCCGACTATCCGAGTCGAACGGATGACCTACTGATTACAAGTCAGTTGCTCTACCAACTGAGCTAAGTCGGCACACTTAATCATGGTGCCCAGAGGCGGAATCGAACCACCGACACGAGGATTTTCAATCCTCTGCTCTACCGACTGAGCTATCTGGGCAAAAATTGTTGCTTGTGTTTTAATTCCTAGCGAGGAAATGGTGCCGACTATCCGAGTCGAACGGATGACCTACTGATTACAAGTCAGTTGCTCTACCAACTGAGCTAAGTCGGCGCACCAAAAATGGTGCCCAGAGGCGGAATCGAACCACCGACACGAGGATTTTCAATCCTCTGCTCTACCGACTGAGCTATCTGGGCAAAAATTGTTGCTTGTGTTTTAATTCCTAGCGAGGAAATGGTGCCGACTATCCGAGTCGAACGGATGACCTACTGATTACAAGTCAGTTGCTCTACCAACTGAGCTAAGTCGGCGCACCAAAAATGGTGCCCAGAGGCGGAATCGAACCACCGACACGAGGATTTTCAATCCTCTGCTCTACCGACTGAGCTATCTGGGCGTGCGGCGTATTAAACGGGTTTTGCCCTTTTAAGTCAACTTTTTTTTCAAACTTCTGTTTGATTGAATACTTTTCAAACAAAGCTTTTTATTTCTTAGCCGAATTGGCGGAGTTTTAAACAAAGTTATTTGCAATAACATTCGTTAAGTTAACCTCATTATCTGATGAAAACATCCGATATATCGCAAAAACGTAGAGAAAAAACCATCAGACAGTGGTAGGATTGGCGGTATATTAAGCTTAAGTTCGCTATAAGATCGTGTCGCGAAATATCGGAACATTTCATGCAAAATTCTTCATCAATAAAAATAGCAGGGCTACTGCCTCTGATACTTATGATTGCAGTCATCACTGGGGCTATTTGCGCTACAGCGGCCTATATGATGCCAAAAGCAACCATAGTCACGGCACCCAATATACAAAAACAAGCCGACGAACTCGCATTACCGCTTGCCAATATAATGATGAAAACAGGTTTTGGCCAAGCAAAGCAAATTTTACAAGCCATCAAAGAGGGCGCCCCCAATATAGATATCTATCTATATAGCTCAACCGGTATGGCTGAACCCTCTCTGATTTTTCAAACCAGCAATGTTCCCGTGGCCGCGATTTCACAGCAAAAGAAAATCGCCGAAGGTGGTACAATTACAATATATAAACCACTGAAATTAGATGGCCAAGCTATTGGCGAGTTAATTTTACGTCACCACTCAAACGCAGCAACGAAAAGCCCGCTAATAGGGTATATTCTGTTTGTATTGGCACTGATATGTGCTTTTATACTGGCTGTGGTGGCTAAAAAACGTATTGTCTCGCAACTTAATGGTGATACTAAGAAGCTAGAAGCCGAATTAAAGCTTGTCGTTGATAAACAAGACTACCGTGTACATTTAAATAGTGATTTAGGTTTCGGCCTCGAAAGTATTGCTTTCGCTATCAACAATGTTTTACATCAAGTGCAGTCTGTGATTGATAACAATCAAGAATCACAAAAAGAGCTAAAACAATTACAAACTAGCCTTGAAACAGAAGTTCAAGCTCGTACGCTTGCATTAGAAAAAGCCACGCTCAACGCTGAGCGTGCCAATGACGCAAAAACCACATTTTTAGCGACAATGAGCCACGAGATCAGAACACCAATGAATGGCGTAATTGGTACTATCGATCTGCTGCGTCAAACTGAACTAGATGGTGCTCAGCACCGATTAACCACGATTATCCGTGATTCAGCGTTTTCTCTGCTAGGGATCTTAGATGACATTTTAGATTTCTCTAAAATTGAAGCCGGCAAACTCCAAATAGACAATAGCGTATTCTCTGTCTCAGAAACAATAGAAGAAGTGGCTCGTGTATTATCATCTGTCGCTAAAAAAAGAAAACTAGACTTGGAACTGGCTATCGCACCTGATATTCCCAATAACCTAGTTGGTGATACCGTCCGCGTCCGCCAAGTTTTGTATAACCTGTGCAGTAACGCAATTAAGTTCACCACCACTGAAGCTAACCGCCAAGGGTTTGTCAAAATCAGCGTCGAAGTTGCGCAAAATACATCGGAACATTACACCTTGCGTTTTCGCGTAACGGATAATGGTAAAGGTATGACGCAAACTCAATTACGTGAAATATTTAACCCATTTATTCAGGCTGAAGGGTCTATCACCCGTGAATTTGGGGGCACAGGTCTGGGTTTATCAATTTGTAAAAGTCTCATTGAATTAATGCTCGGTTCTATACAGGTAAACAGCGATATTGGTATGGGCAGTGAGTTTGTTGTTGAACTGCCATTTAGCACACAAGGTAAAGTGGAATACGCGCATAAGAGCAAACTTGAGCAACGCAGAGTTGTTGTTCTGACGAACAACAATGATAGGCGTAATATATTGTGTCGTTATTTATCTTTCATGGGCGCAAACACCGTTGCTCTGGGCTCAATGGACGAATTTGATGAGTTTCAATATCAAGAAAAAGTTATTTGGGTTTTAGATGGACTCGAAGGTATGGCTCCGGTCAACGATCAATTACGGTCTTTACTGTATTCGTTGGAAAATAACAAACAGCAAGTTATTGTGCTTAGTACTATGGATGAAGCCGCAGTCAATCATCAAAATATTTTCTACCTTAATGCGGCGCCACTCTGTAAAAGCTCATTTATGACGTCAGTCATGGTTGCCGCAGGGCTCCATAAGCCTAAAGCATTGAAACCTTCAAAAAGTATGAATACTTACCTGAACGTCGACCAAGCACGTGCTGAAAACAAGTTAGTACTGTTGGTTGAAGATAATGTACTTAACCAGCAAGTGTTAACAGACCAACTACATTTACTGGGTTATGGTGTCGAAGTTGCTGAAAACGGTGAAGAAGGTTTAGAAGTATGGCAAAAAGGTAACTTCCCGATTATTCTCACGGATTTACACATGCCAAAAATGTCAGGATATGACATGGTCACGCAGATCAGAGATATTGCCGAGCAAAGTGCAGATATCAATGCTCAGCCGTATATTATTGCTGTGACTGCTAATGCATTAAAAGGTGAGAGGGAGCGCTGCATTGCAACAGGCATGAATGACTATATTACCAAGCCAGTTGAATTAAATGTATTAGAGGCCACCCTATTGAAGTGGCAAGAAAAGCACGCAAAAGACTTGCCTACGCCAGCAGCTCAATCCACGTCGGTTGAAAATGAATCTGCGAGTGTGAACACCGAGGATACCGTTGACATGTCGCAAGGTGACAATATTAACGAATTAGCGGCGCTTAGTGAAAGCGCTCCCCCGGTTAACTTAGAAACCCTAAATAAATACGTAAACCATGACGAAGCCAAGCAGCTTAGATTTTTCCGGATGTATTTAGAACAAAGCAGCATGTTAACAAGAGAAGTCAATGGTGCAGTGATCTCTATGGATCAAAACAGTATTGTTGAAGCATGCCATCAACTTAAATCCATTTCAAACACCATTGGTGCTGAAAAGGTTGCCGAGACGGCAATCGAGTTTGAACGTCAATGTAAAGAAAATGACTTATCCGCGGATCAATTAATTGCGTTGCGGGACAGGCTAGACCACGACTACGCAGAGGCCACTGCATTTATTCAATCTCATTTACAGCAAGCTGCAATGAGTGAATAAACACGCTACCCAAGATAAACAAAAGGCGCTTAACCGCGCCTTTTCGTTCAAACCAAATTAACCCAACATATTGCAATAGCTGAATGGCTTAGAAATTCGACTAAATTTTGGTATATGCTCTGTCTATATGCGCAAGTATTAATACCGGAACACGTGATTTAATGCGTTATATTTTATTAAAATTGTACATGCACACATTCAGTTATTCATACCAAAGCATATAGAGTAGCTTTATCACCAGCGACACCATAACAAGCGGGAATATATATTTGCTATAACGCTGCATTTTATCTAAGCCCACCTTCTGTTGGTACCTCTCCAACAATGGCACCAATACCAACAAAGCAACAAATAAACCACCTAAGATAACGAATATGTTCATGGTAATGCTCACAAAAATATAATGAGCCTGTTATATCATAAATAGCAGGTACAAAAAAAGCGCAGCCTGAACTGCGCAGTCGGTTGGAGTCTTATTGTTTGTTTTGTTTCGCTTAGCCTACTAAAGCAAGTAAAATACCTGCGGCAACAGCGCTGCCCAATACACCCGCTACATTTGGGCCCATTGCGTGCATTAATAAAAAGTTATGTGGATTACTTTCAAGACCTACCTTATTAACGACTCTAGCAGCCATCGGGACCGCCGATACTCCAGCAGCGCCAACCAGTGGGTTTATCGGGTTGCTCGACAAACGATTCATTATTTTTGCCATATAAACACCCGATGCGGTACCAATAGAGAAAGCAAGTGCCCCCAGTAACAAAATACCTAAGGTCTCTACAGTCAAAAAGTGCTCTGCGGCAAGCTTTGAACCAACAGCCAAACCTAAGAATATGGTTGTTATGTTAATTAACTCATTTTGCGCTGTGTTACTCAATCTATCAACCACACCACACTCTCGCATTAAGTTTCCTAAACAAAACATACCAACAAGCGGTGTTGCCGACGGCAGAAATAAAATAGTGAGACTAAGTACCATTAATGGAAATAGTATTTTTTCTTTTTTCGACACAACTCTTAATTGTGGCATTGCAATAGAGCGCTCTTGCGGTGTAGTTAACAGACGCATAATTGGAGGCTGAATGATTGGTACCAATGCCATGTAAGAATAAGCCGCGACTGCAATGGCGCCTAGCAGTTCAGGAGCGAGTTTAGATGCTAAGAAAATAGCCGTTGGGCCATCAGCTCCACCTATAATCGCAATCGCCGACGCATCCTTTAATGTAAATTCGAAACCGGGCACGTAATTTAGCGCAATCGCACCAAATAATGTCGCAAAAATACCAAACTGCGCAGCCGCGCCAAGCAACAGCATACGCGGATTAGCAATCAACGCACTAAAATCAGTCATTGCGCCAACGCCCATAAATATCAGTAATGGAAACACGCCACTGTCGATACCAATATAATAAACGTAATATAATAAGCCCCCTGGTTCAGCAAGCCCAGCGACAGGGATGTTTGTTAAAATAGCACCAAAACCAATCGGTACTAATAGTAATGGCTCAAACCCTTTGGCTATTGCCAAATAGAGTAAGCCGCACCCAACGGCCATCATTATCAGTGCTGGAATCGTAAAATTGGCAATGCCTGTGGCTTGCCATAAATTTAATAACCCGTCCATACCAACTCCTAAGCCAACGCTATCATGGCATCGCCAGTCGAGACCGAGTCACCTTCTGATACCAACACTTCAGAGATGGTCCCACTTGAAGTCGCTCTGACTTCCGTTTCCATTTTCATGGCTTCCATAATCAAGACAACATCACCTTGCTCGACTCGCTCCCCTGGACGCACTTTCAATTTGAAAATATTACCAGCCAGTGGTGCATTTAACGTCTCTGAAGAGCTCACCGATGCGGACTGTGGGATCAGCTCACTGTCTTTCACCTTAACTTCTTTTAGCTCTCCACCGGCCGCAACCACAACGTCATATACTTTGCCATCAACTTGCACACTATATCGCTCTGGACTCGCTTTGCTTGGCGTTGGCTTATTCTGTACTTTTGACTGACTTGACTCTACTAAGGTCGGCTTTGGTTCAAACACATCTGGGTTGTGCCTGTTTTTCAAGAACTTTAGGCCAACTTGAGGGAATAGCGCATAGGTTAATACGTCATCAATTTGTTCCGACGCAAGCTCAATCGCCTCATCTTTCGCTTTATCAAGTAATTCAGTATGTAAACTTGCTAGTTCAGGTTTGATAAGATCTGCAGGTCGGCATTGAATTTCTTCAGCACCATCGAGTACTTTCAACTGCAGTGCTTTATCAACTGGTGCAGGTGTTGCGCCATATTCACCTTTTAATACGCCCGCAGTTTCTTTCGTGATGGTTTTATAACGCTCCCCCGTCAACACGTTGAGTACCGCTTGCGTCCCCACTATTTGCGACGTTGGTGTTACCAGAGGTAAATAGCCTAAATCTTTCCTAACGTTAGGAATTTCCTTAAGTACATCATCCAACTTATCTGCTGCACCTTGTTCTTTGAGCTGGTTTTCCATGTTAGTTAACATACCACCAGGTACTTGTGCCAATAGGATCCGACCATCAACGCCTTTTAAACTCCCTTCAAATGCAGCATACTTTTTGCGAATTTCACGAAAGTAACTTGCAATTTCTTCAAGTTCAGCCAAGTTTAACCCTGTATCTCGTGCCGTACCTTCCGTAATAGCTGCAATCGTCTCAGTTGCGCTGTGTCCATATGTCATACTCATCGAAGAGATCGCGGTATCTAACATATCAATACCCGCATCAATGGCCTTTTGATAAGTTGCAGTGCTTAACCCTGTAGTCGCATGGCACTGCATGGCAATTGGTACTGATACCGTACTTTTCAAACCGAGTATTAATTGTTCTGCATCATATGGCTTAAGTAACCCAGCCATATCTTTAATACATATTGAGTGACATCCCATAGCTTCGAGCTGTTTTGCTTGCTCTAGCCACATATCTAAGGTGTGTACCGGACTTACCGTATAAGAGATTGTCCCCTGGGCATGTGCACCCACTTTAATTGCGGCTTTAATAGCCGTTTCTAAGTTACGAACATCATTCATTGCATCAAAAATACGAAAAACATCAACGCCATTTTTATGCGCTCGCTCAACAAACTTTTCAACAACATCATCGGCATAATGCCGATAGCCCAGTAAATTTTGACCTCGCAATAACATCTGTTGTTTTGTATTGGGCATCGCTTCTTTTAATGCACGAATACGCTCCCATGGATCTTCTCCCAAATAACGAATACATGAATCAAAAGTGGCTCCTCCCCACGACTCAACCGACCAATAACCTGCTTTATCTAGTTTTTCGGCGATAGGCAGCATATCTTCTAAGCGCATACGTGTTGCCAGCAAAGATTGATGTGCATCTCGTAAAACGAGCTCTGTTAGCTTTAATTGTGACATGAAAGACCCCTATTATTGTTTTGTTCGGTATTGCGAGATTGCGGCACTTATTGCGGCAATATGAGCACTGGGCACCCCGTTTGATAACTGACGGTGTTTAGTCGGAACGATTGGAACTTCTGTGTCAGACTTGGCCAGTTTAGACAAATTCGTCACGGCCAAAATTAGAATAGATAAAAACACAAAGACTCCAATCATGCCTGTTAGCATCAAGCTGGCAGCCTCTATTAACAATGCGCCTATATCCATAACTCTCCCCTTTAGTCTTTCGACAAATACAACCTGCGTTAATAATCGTTTTTTATAAATATTTATTCATCCATCATACCAAAACCCTCTCACAAGTAAATAACATTGTAAATTGGTAATACCAAAGTAAGGTTACTACTAAATATCAATGAGTTAAAATAAAAACAAGTAAACTCTTGGTTCTAAAACAGCATAAACATGAAAAATATTCAAAATAAAAGGGGAGAATATCGAAGTTATAACACCTAAATCACCTTACAACTGTCACTATAAGAGTAAAAACAAATTGGTAATACCAAAAGTGCAATTTATTAAAATGCATGAATAGCAGCTCTATTCTTCAAATAGGTGTATCTAGCAAGGTTGGTGCGTGGTTCTTAGCAATACGGTACAATGTGCTAAGCATTAGGAGCGTATATGTACACAGAAAGATTCGTATTAGATAAGCCGTATTTCCAAGAATGTTTTGATGAATCAATTCAGCTTGGCGATCATAATAAGCCCAAGTATTTTTTACTCGGGTTGCTCATCACTTTGGGACTATTTAGTATTTACGGGCTAGAAAAACACTATGTAGGAAATTTTCTCATTTTACTCGCTGTCGTAGAGTGCTTGGCATTTTACTACCGTCGACCGTGGTGGGTCGCACGTCAAATGTTGAGCCGAGCAAGTGGTAGCACAGTTGAACTGAATATTGACGAGACGCAAATTGAGGCCAAAAACCCGTATAAGCATTATCGGTTAACATGGCAAAACGTTGACTCTATTATTGAAACAAATAAAGGATTGGTGTTAAAAAGCAATCAGCGAATGCAATACCTATCTAATCACTCTATCAGCGAAGATACACGCGCATTTATTTTATCTCAAGCAAAAAAATAGCCACATATGAGTGGCTATTTTCACAAATTCTTATGTGCTGATCAGATATTGCCAGTCGTTGGATTAGACTTTTCAGCCTGAATACGCATGTAGATTTCTTCACGGTGAACTGAAACATCTTTAGGTGCATTTACACCAATACGCACTTGGTTACCCTTCACACCAAGTACAGTTACAGTAACTTCATCACCAATCATCAGCGTTTCACCTACTCGACGAGTTAGTATTAGCATTCTCTTGCTCCTGTTATTCCAAAAATTAAAAGATTCCGCGTCTTTTTCATTTTAATGAAAAGTTACAGTAAAAGTAAGCAAAAATCGTCCTTACTCAGTACTTTCCGAGAAAAATGTAGCGTGTAACGTCCTTACAGCTAATTCTAGATATTTTTCTTCCACTAATACTGAGACTTTAATCTCAGAACTAGAAACTAATAGTGTTTTTATACCTTCTTGAGTTAAAGCACTAAAAAATTGATTGGTCACTTCGCAATTTGATTTTATGCCCACCCCTACCGCAGAAACCTTAGCAACATTCGCGTTACTTTCAACGCTATGTGCTCGTATGTACCTTAAGTTTGACTGCAATATCTCAATCACCTGTAAGTGATCATTACTCTGCACTGTAAAAGCATAGTCTATTTTTCCACTATGTTGATGAGTTTGCGCGATCATATCTATTTCAATCTGCTGTTCAGCACACAATGCTTTGATCTCACCAAGACAGCTAAAACTTTGCTCGCATCCTAGCACCTTTATTTCCACTTCATTACGCGAAGCGGCAATGCCCGCTATACGACTATGCCCTATCGACTCTTCTTCATACGTAATGAGAGTACCAATGTCAGGAGAAAAGCTAGATAGTACCCTCAGTGGCACTTTATACCTTCCAGCTGCTTCAACCGATCGAAGATGCAGAACCTTCGCACCTAAACTTGCTAAAGCAAGCATTTCAGCACATGTAATATGCGTTAAACGCTTTGCCTTAGACTCAATACGCGGATCAGTTGTATATACGCCATCAACATCTGTAAAGATCTGACACTCATCAGCTTTTAATACCGCAGCGAGTTCAACCGCAGTTGTATCCGTTCCACCACGACCTAAAGTTGTAATATTACCTTCATAATCTCGACCTTGAAAACCCGTAATAATTGCGATGCGGTTATGTTCAAGCTCTTGCTGTAAACGTGCTGTTTGGATATGTTCGATACGAGCTTTACCAAAGTGGTTGGTAGTTCGGATCCCGACTTGATCAGCCAGTAGACTTATTGCAGAGTGGCCCCGTTTAATAATCGCCATAGCAAGCAACGCAACACTGACCTGCTCCCCTGTGGTCATTAGCACATCGAGTTCACGACTATTCGGGCGCGCATCGAGTTGTGTTGCCATCTCAATTAAACGGTTTGTTTCTCCTGACATGGCTGACAAAACAACAACAACTTGATGGCCTTGCTGAGTTGTTTTAACGACTAAATCGGCGACAGCTTCGATACGCTCTAGCGAACCAACCGAAGTGCCACCAAACTTTTGTACAAATAATGCCACCTGTTACTGCGTTTTCTCAGTAACCCAAGCATTAACACTTGCCAACGCAGCCTCAAGATTTTGCGGCTCTGAGCCTCCTGCCTGAGCCATATCTGGACGACCACCACCTTTTCCGCCAACCTGTGCTGCCATATGATTAACGAGCTCACCCGCTTTCACCTGAGCAATAAGATCTTTGGTTACGCCAGCAATCAGACTCACTTTGTCGCCATTTGCTACACCCAGTGCAATCACACCTGAGCCCATCTTATTCTTTAAATCATCCACCATACCACGCAGTGCTTTTGACTCGGTACCGGCGACATTGGCAACCAATAGTTTAATTCCGTTAACGTCAACTGCAGAATCAAGTAATGATGCTCCCGCAGCACTTGCTAATTTATCATTAAGCTGGGATACCTGCTTTTCTAAACCTTTGGCTTTTTCTAGTAAGGCACTCACTTTCTCAAGCACATTCAGACTATCACCTTTTACTAACGCTGCTATGTCTGCTAACTGCTGTTCTTGTTGTGCAACATAAGCAATAGCATCTTCACCCGTTACGGCTTCAATACGACGAACACCTGCTGCAATACCTCCTTCAGAGACAATCTTAAACAGGCCTATATCACCTGCACGCTGAACATGTGTTCCGCCACATAGTTCAATAGAATATTCCCCAATAGAAACAACGCGCACTTCGTCATCATACTTTTCGCCGAACAAGGCCATAGCCCCTTTTTCTTTAGCCTCGTCAATGTCCATTAGCTGCGTATCAAGCGCAAAGTTACGACGTATTTCAGTATTAACAGCGTCTTCTAGTTCACGCAACTGCGCCTTAGTTACCCCTTCAAAATGGGAGAAATCAAAACGCAATTTATCAGGCATCACGAGTGAGCCTTTTTGAGCAACATGATCGCCCAATAGCTGACGAAGCGCTTCATGTAGAATGTGCGTACCTGTATGATTTTTCTTAATTCTATCGCGGCGCTCACTGTCAATTTGCGCATCAGCTTTATCATTAATGCCAATACGACCCTGTACTTTTCCGTGATGGGCAAATGCATTACCCAATTTGCGCGTATCAACGACCGAAAACTCACCACCAGACACAGTCAGGGTGCCTGAATCACCAACCTGGCCACCTGATTCAGCATAAAAAGGCGTTCTATCCAAAACAACAATGCCCTCTTGCCCATCTTCAAGTACATTAACCGCGTGTCCTTCGAAAAATAGCTCAATAACTGTGCCCGTATAATGCTCCGCGTCGTAACCTTTAAAATCCGTTGATTTCTCTGATTTAAGTTGTTCGTTATAATCAGCGCCAAACTTACCTGCTTGCTGCGCTTTTTTACGTTGCACATCCATGCACTCTTGAAAGCCATGCTCATCAATCGTCATGAAGCGCTCTCGAGCAACATCAGCAGTTAAATCAGCAGGGAAACCATAAGTATCATAAAGTTTAAATACCAATTCACCAGGGATCACATCCCCTTTAATATCGGCCAAGCTTTCTTCCAATATAGCCAAACCTCTATCGAGCGTTTTACCAAACTGCTCTTCTTCTATTCGTAATACTTTCTCAATAATTGCTTGTTGTTTTGCCAGTTCAGGATATGCTTCACCCATCTGCTCAACCAATGCAGCCACAAGTTTAAAGAAAAAAGCACCCGAAGCGCCTAACTTATTACCATGGCGCACAGCACGACGGATGATACGGCGCAGTACGTAACCTCGGCCTTCATTGGATGGCATAACCCCGTCAGAGACTAAAAATGCGCATGAACGAATATGGTCAGCAACAACACGTAAAGATTTATCTTCTAAATCCTTCGCATTCGTTACTGATGCGGCAGCTTTTATTAGACCTTGGAATAAATCAATTTCATAGTTTGAGTGTACACCTTGCAAGATAGCTGCAATACGCTCAAGGCCCATCCCCGTATCAACCGATTGCTTTGGTAATGGCTCCATTGTGCCATCAGCATGACGGTTGTATTGCATGAATACAAGATTCCAGATCTCAATAAAACGATCGCCGTCTTCTTCAGGAGATCCTGGAGGGCCTCCCCAAATATGCTCACCATGATCGTAGAATATTTCTGAACATGGTCCACACGGGCCTGTATCACCCATAGACCAAAAATTATCATTCGTATCAATACGAATGATTTTGTCATCACTCAGTCCTATATCTTTTGACCAAAACTCATACGCTTCTTCATCCGTATGGTAAACCGTGACAAGTAGCTTTTCTTTGGGCAATTTCACAACATCCGTTAAAAACTGCCATGCAAATGTAATCGCTTCTTGCTTAAAATAATCACCAAAACTGAAATTACCTAGCATTTCAAAGAAAGTATGATGGCGAGCGGTATAGCCTACATTTTCTAAATCATTATGCTTACCACCAGCACGTACGCAACGTTGAGAGCTTGTTGCACGAGTGTAAGGGCGAGACTCGGCCCCTAAAAATACATCTTTAAACTGCACCATACCTGCATTGTTAAATAACAAAGTCGCATCATTACCTGGAATGAGCGAGCTTGACGGGACAATTTGGTGCTGTTGTGTGGCAAAGTAGTCTAAAAACGCTTGCCTGATCTGTGCGGTAGTCATGTGCTGCATGTGATTATTCACCCATTGTTGCTGCTTGCATTGCAAAATCTATTTCTTCATAGCTAAAGCCGCGATACATCATGTATCTGACTCGCTTTGCTTTGTCTTTATAATCAAGGTTAGGCGCAGTTACTGCGTACTTTTTTACATAAGCATCTTGCGCTAATTGAAACCAATCGACTTCGAGCGTCTCGATTAGTTGCAGTAATTGCGCGCGGTCAACCCCTTTATTCATCGCCTCAGCCAACACTCTTTTTTGGCCAAAACCTTTATTAATCTGTCTTCTTAAAAAGCTATCGCAATAACGAGCTTCATCGATATAACCGAGCCGCTCACACCATACTAATAACTCTTCGATGTAGCTCTCTGGCGCCTCTTTGGCTCTGAGCTTTTTTATCAACTCTTTGTGAGAGTACTCTTGCCTAGCCAGTAACCACAATACATAGTTTTTTAGCTTTTGCTTACTAGTATCATCCATTTAAGCGTCAAACCGGCCCGTATCGTTACCATCTTGTTGCACTGTTTCCGTGCTCTCATCATGCTCACTTTGCACCTTAACAACCGGCATAAAAATCGCTTGGAAAGAAACAAAAAAGCTAATATATGAAATAGGAATAATCACCAATAAAGGGATCATGCTTAGTGGCATTGACGCCAATATTAACAAAGCAATCGCTAAGCCATACACCCCCAGCGGGGCCATGTTTTTATGAAATACCTTGAGCGATTGTTTAATCGCCGTAAAAATACGTGTTTCACCTTTAAAAAACACCAGAGGTAATGCATACGCAAATGCCATTAGATTAAAGCAATGTGCTATCGCAAACACCATAATATCAGACATTGAAATACTCGCGAGTAATGCATTTATTAACTCATCTGGCTGTTGAGTTGATGACGCTTCTTGCATAATCGCAAATGCATCAGCAAATAAGAAATCCGCTAACAAGGTCAATAAAATAATCGCCCCCATTTGGTATAAACCTAGGCGAAACAGGTGTAATCGTCGCCCTTTTGCGGAAAAAGGCGCTAAGATATCAGCAAGGCTAATGGTTTTACCTTGCTGCTTACTCAACACGGCCATATACATACCGGCAGTCAAAAACGGCGATGCAAAAGCCGCTAATAATTGCAGCAAAGGTGCCACGAGGGGCACAAGCGCCACAATAATGATGAAAATATACATGAAAACAAACGTCATGGGCTGAGTCTTAAAAATGCTCCAACCAGCCTTTAGCCACTGAATACCCATGGCTGCTTTAAATACTCTAAATTCTGATGACATAACGGCTCAAAGCTAATAAAAACACGGAGATTATACCCAAGAGGAACAAAATTGCGAGTTTATCAATCGATTCTGCTTCTCTAAAAAGCAAAAATGCGACAGAAGATGTCGCACTCTTAAATAAACTCGGATGTTACACTATTGTGGTTTTGAAATTTTCTTTATATCCAGCATATGTGAACCATGTTTTACCTTAGTCTCTAAATAACTCCGGTTACCGACATTTCCTGATTTAACATGTGCCTGAGTTGCTACAACCTCGTCGACGGTAATACCGGCATCTCTCAGTGCATTGAGCTTATTTGGATTATTTGTCATTAATTTAACATGCGACAGCCCCATCGCTTTCAACATCAAAACCGCATCTGAGAAATCGCGTAAATCATCATCAAAACCCAAATGATTATTTGCCTCGTAAGTGTTCATCCCTTGTGATTGTAATACATACGCGTCAATTTTATTATACAGGCCAATTCCTCTGCCTTCTTGGCGTAAATATAGCAGGATCCCACCTTGTTTATGCATGGTCTCTATACATTCATTTAACTGCTCACCACAGTCACACCGAGACGAATGGAATACGTCTCCGGTCAGGCACTCAGAATGCATTCGAATAAGGGGTACTGATTGTTGCGATTCCGCTTCATTAAAAATTAAAGCAACGTGCTCTTGGCCATCTTGCAAACCACTAAAGGACACAATTTCCGCGGGAATATGACTATGCTGTCCCACATTCAGCTGAACTCTCGCTCTTACATCTGCCACGACTTCAGGACCTACTCAGTAAATTAAACGTGATACTATCACAATATTTATATGCAATAATATAGATATGGTGTTCAAATCAGAAAAAACAAGCTCGTTATATGCAAGCCCTATCGTACATGTGCAAAATTTTGCAATTAATCTGTCTAGATGATGGTTGACTGTTGAATTACAAGCAACACCAGCTAATCTTAGATTAAGACAAGATACAGAACCACGCGCATCCTCGGAACGAACAATGAGATTACTGGTTGCCTTACTATCAATCCCTCACTTTATGGCTGACGGCTCAACTTTAAAGTTTGATGGTTTTACCAATATCAGTCTCAGTAGTAGTTCCTCTGAAACAGCGAAAGTCAGGCAACTAATTTCCCAACCACATGGTGTATCGAACAGTAACATTGCTTTATATAATTCCTCACTTGGCGTGCAATTTGAATGGCAAGCCTCATCTGCTTGGCAAATCGTTAGCCAGTTAGTTATAAAAGATCAAAAGAAATACGATATCAATACGCTGACACAACTGGCCTTCGTTCGCTATATGCCTAATGCCGACTGGACTATACGCCTCGGGCGCACCGGTCTTGATTTATTCATGATGACTGAATATCGAGATATTGGCTATTCGTTTACACAAGAACATTTACCAACTGAGTTTTATGCCATTATTCCCCACCAAAATATCGATGGCTTAGATTTACGCTATAAAACCCCAACTGAACTCGGGCTAACGAGTATACGGGCATTTATTGGCCGTTCTAAAGCATCTATCGTGAGCGATAATAACTTTTATTGGAACGCCGAATTAAAAGATATTGCTGGCCTGACTGTTGAGATAGAAAATAACAACTGGTTACTTAGAGCAAACTACACACAATCTAAATCTGGAAACGAAAATGCACAACAACAGATGTTAAAAGAGGCGATACAACACATTTCTCCACAAGTTTGGCCTAGCCAACCGCAACTATTGACATCATTAGATATCGTTGGGAAACGTTTCGACTACAGTGCCATTGGCTTTCGGTTCGATGATACTAACTGGATTGCTCAATCTGAATTATCTTATATAAATTCTAATTCGGAAGTACTAAACCACTTAAGAAGTTACTATATTAGTGTCGGAAAGCACATCGGCAACCATACTTTAATGGCTTCCTTCTCTCGCGCAAAATCTAATAATGAAACACCAGAAAAACCACTTATATCAACACCTGAACTAGATTTTATATACAATAATATTGTCCGTCACACCGATTTTTACTTAATTGATCAATACACTGTTTCTATGACTTGGAGGGTTGAATTAAGTGATGTATCAGCGTTAAAACTGCAATGGGATCATACAAATGTTGGGCGTCTCCCCTCTGCATTATATTTGCACAACCACACAACCACTCCCGATAATCAGTTTAATACCTTAGGCATTAGCCTGAACTGGGTATTCTGATGTTAAAAACAATTTCAGCGCTCACCATTTGTTTCGCATGTTCGTGTTTGGCTCAGCAAGATCTGGTTGTCATTGTGCACAAAGATAACCCCGTGAATAGCTTAACCCACAAAGCGGTTGTTGATATGTTCATGGGGAAATACTTAGCTTTTCCGAATGGAGTGATAGCACTGACCTGTGACTATAAAAAAGAGAGCCAAATTCGTTCTTCTTTTTTAAGTGCCATAACTGGACGCCCTATCAGCCAAATAAATGCTTATTGGTCGCGCGTACGTTTTAGTGGTAAAGCGTCACCTCCACAGATATTCGACGATGTCGTGAGTATCCTCGATAAAGTCGCAAATACATCAAATGCCATTGCCTATGTTCCGGCTCACACCGTGACACATAACGTAAAGGTGGTATATAAAATTGCTCAATAAACATAGTTTAATTACCAGACTGTTAATTATCGTTTCAGGTTCCGCTATGGTGTTCGCCTTGATCTATGCCAAGCTGCACTACAGCAACGTATTCGATACTGAAATGCAGCGCTCAAACAACACCATATTACAAATTGGTCAAACAGTGTCAGCCACAGCTTCTATCGCCGCGTATTTAGAAGACAAAGATCTCGCAAATGAAGTGCTAAACGGATTAGTTAGCAACGATGTTATTCTCGCTGCTCAACTCAATGGTCAGCAAAGTGTGCTTGCTAAAAGCATTCTATATAAAACAGAGTTACCAATTACATTTGTGTTAAGTAATCCCTTTATTATTGGTGAGCAAATTGGTGCCATTTACATAGAACCTAATACAATATTTATTGAACAAAGCGCACAAACACTTGCTTTATCAAGTGTACAAACCTTATTGGTTGTCATCTTGCCTATGCTCATCATCTTTGCCATACTTGTGTATGCTCTTATCACCCAACCTCTTAATTATTTGAGCTGTCAGCTTGCCAAAATAAGCCCGGGTAAAGGGCAACGAATTGTCATTCCCACCACACACAGACACAGCGAAATAGGGACTATTTCAGGTGATATAAATAAGTTACTGTCTCGAACCGAAACGCTCTTTCTGCAAGAGCGCAGTTTAAGAAAAGACATTGAACGATTTGAAAAACGCTTTCGGCTTATGTTTGAAAAGTCATCGTCCCCGACGCTACTGGTAAAAGACAAAGGCGACATTTTATTAATTAACGAGGCAGCACAAGATTTACTCGCTGGGCTAGGCATAGATTTAGAAGAGCGCTTTCCTCATGCCTTAGGCAAGGCCTGTAAAACACCGGATATTCTATATACCTTTACCAGCAATAGTATTAACCAAAAACAAGTCATGCAGTCAGAATTTGAATTTAACAACCAGCTCACCTTAGAAACAGTGTGGCTCAATATTATTATCATAAATACCGAAAGTGATAATCAATCGTACTTACAAGTATTTATCAACGATATTACGATGAAAAAAGTTATGATCACGCAATTAAAACAAAAAGCGCAGTTTGATACATTAACTGGATTGAGTAACCGATACGGTGCAGAACTAATTTTACTTGAATGGTTAGACCAACAGCGCCCATTTAGCTTAATGCTACTTGATTTAGATGAATTCAAACCCATCAATGATATTCATGGCCACAATGCAGGTGATTCAATGCTGCAACATGTGGCACAACAACTTCAGCTTAACGTGCGTACTGATGACTTGATCTGTCGTTGGGGTGGCGATGAATTCTTGATTGCATTAGCGAATATCACCGAACAAGAAACAAAAGACCTTGCAACCACACTCTCGAAGGTCATTACCACGCCAATGCAATATTATAAATCGGGACAAGAGCACACCCTTATTGTCAGCGCAAGTCTCGGAATTGCCCGTTACCCAGATCATGCAAACACACTTAAAACGCTGGTCGAGTGTGCCGATATCGCCATGTACACAATTAAAAGAACCAGCAAAAACAGTTTTGCTTTTTATCAGATATGACTTTATAGAGCACTCTAAAATTGCTTCAACAACACGGCATTATATTCCTTTATGTCCAACGTAACATTGTATTGCTTGAGCAACGTATCTAAATGCGCTTGCCAAGTCGCTAAATCATCCATCGTGATCAAGTTATCATCCAGCTCCCATAATTGCTTAGATGCGGTATAACTAAACTGAATCGCAAGCATGGCATCAACATTGCCTTGTTCTGCAGCAATCTTGAGCTTGGTCATTTTGCGTGTAACTTTATTCAGGGCTTGTTTTAAATCCCAAACATAAACCACTTCATACATGTACGAGTGACGCCTTACTTTTAATAACACCATTGCAATCATTAAACTGGTCACAATCACCCCCAGTAAATTCCAATGAAAGTGGCTCCCATCAGGGTCAGGGAATAATGCAATAAGGCACTGCGCAACTCCTAAACTTCCGCCCGTTAACGCCACGACACACGCACCAATAACATAGTTAAGGTGTTTACGATATCTTGCTTTATTTATCGCCTCTAACAGCATCTGCTTATCCTAAAAGTACACTGCTGCGGATTGTACTCGTAATTTCTAAACAAAAAAAATAAAAAATCACCCCTTTTTTGATCCAACTTCGTTATATGAAATAACTCACCTATAAAAGGAATATGCGATGTCTGCACTCACACACTTCCCAACCGCTTCAATCACCAAAGTATTGCTTTCGACAGCCGGAGCATTAGTGGTCACATTTGCTGCTTTTGTATTTATGGATAAGTTGATCAGCCAAGAGCAAATAAGAGTATCAACTACGCCTGAAGTGATCGATTTATCCTTTTTTGTAAACAAGCAAGATAGTGCACCGCAACCGATGCAGAAGTTACCTCCACCACCAACACTAAAACCACAACCTCCGAAAGCTATCGAGCGCACATCAGTTGCAGCTATTGATATCGGTTTGATATTTACCCCAACACTCTCGCTTGGACCAATAAAACACGCATCTCCAATATTGAGCCAACAAGATACGGGGGCAACAGCAATTGTTCGCTCAGAGCCAAAATACCCTATAGCCGCAGCCCGAGATGGCATTGAAGGATGGGTACAGCTCAACTTCACCATTTCATCTCATGGACAAGTAATCAATGCGACAGTAGTCAACGCAGAACCAAAGCGCATTTTTAATAAGGAAGCATTACGTGCCATAACACGTTGGAAGTACAGACCTAAAATAGTGAACGGACAAGCCATCGCGCAACCAAATCAAAATGTTGTGCTAGAGTTTAAATTAAATCAGTAACTTTATTGGGTAAATATCAAACTGTATTTACCCAATATCTGTGAGGAAAGCCTATGCTAATAGCCTTAAAATCATGGCTAAAATTAAATACCCGTGCTGATGACCCGCTCTATGAATACAAAAAAACGGGCCAAAGCTACTATATTGAGCAAGCCATTGATACCTATAGCCGTGATATATTCCACTTTATTCGCAGTCAAAGTAATCGTGTGTTAGCCGAGGATATCTGCCAAAAAACTTGGCTAACCGTCGTCGAAAAGCGTCACACATATAACCAACAGAATACGCCTAAAGCGTGGTTATTCTCCATTGCGCGCAATGCGTTAATTGATGAACTGCGAAAAACAAAAAGAATCGTACAATTAGATGATACAACGCTGATTGCAGCACAGTCTGATAATTCACATATAGATACGCTATATCAAGCAATGACACAGTTGCCATTTTTGCAGCGTGAAGCCTTAATGCTCCAGCTGGAAGGATTTTCATTGCAAGAAATCGCGCATATTACACATCAAAATCACGAAACCATCAAAACCCGTTTGCGATATGCCAAGCAACATTTAAAAGCAACCATGGAGCCTAACGATGGATAACCAAGAGCAATTTGAAAAAGTCCTAAAACAGGCATACAAAAAGTGTAAAGAGCCAGTAAATACGAGCCAACTTAATAAATACAAACAGGCCTGTGCAAAAAATGAAAAGTACGTATCATGGCAGCGAGTACAGTGGCTTTTGGCTTGCTCTGGAGTGGTATTTTTATGCATTCAACTTTTTATAGCGACCCCCAGCGATAAGCATACAACCATCACTATGAAAAGTGCCACGCAGTATGACAATATAGAAATACATCGCGTACAGCAGGGTGAATATCAACGTGAAATTGTCATCCAAAAACAGCGGTTAGATTTACAGTTGAAACACAGTCAAATGATACGAAAAGCAACCATTTCCCATGGTGAGGTCATTGAACAACACGTAGATAGATGGCTCATCGCAGATTGTCAGAAAAGAACTTTGATAAGCCTTGAGCAAAGCTTATTAGCACAATTAGTTCCTAACTGGAAAACACAACCTTCCTTTGTCGGCCGTTATTTGGCTCTCAATCAAAACAGCGCAGGGCACATTATTGGCTTAAGTGGCATCGAAAGAGGGCAACAAATCTATAGTTGCCCATAATATATCAGTGCTTGATGTGCCATGATAAATAGAGCATAAAATTAAATAAGTAGAATACTTGCAATGAAAAAGCTGATTAACGCCAGCACCCCGCCCACTAAAGCATATGGCAGTTGGGTTTTTACATGCGTTAATAAATCACATCCTGATGCGAGTGCGGACACTGCACTGGTATCTGATATTGGTGAACAATGATCGCCAAAAATACCACCACTTAAAATGGCGCCAATAACCAGCTCAGGCGGGAGTCCAAGCGTTTGGATCAGTGGCACGCCAATCGGGATCAAAATAGCGAATGTTCCCCATGATGTGCCTGTTGTAAATGACATTACTGCCCCAGTTAAAAACAATACTGGTACAATTGCGTAAAGTGGCAAGTAATCACCGACTAATGATGCGACAAATACACCGGTGCCTAACACCTTTAAACTCGCACCTAAAGTGAGTGATAACAGTACGATACTCACTAACGGTAAAAGCTCTCCAATTCCTTTAAAACCTACATCCACAAGTTGATGATGTGTAAAACGCTTATGTGTTAATAATAATAAATAAGCCACGGCCGACGCCAGTATAGTCGCATAAAGCACGGACTTAGAGCCACTGCCTTTTGCCAACTCACCGCCCCCAGTCCAAAACATAAAACCGACCATACTGATGATCAATGTCAGCAGTGGTACCAACATAAACCTTGCCTTCGTTGCGGTTGGCCCTGTATCAACGTCTACATTTCTCTTACTTAACTGTTGTTCTGCGAACTTCATTGGACCATGTACTTTATCAAACACAATGGTGTAAAGCACAATCAACAGAGCAATAATTGCATAATAGTTAAAAGCAACGCTTCCCCATAATATGCTGACAGCTGATTGCTCTAATTCATAGTTACTTAATAGACCTAGAATATACGCTCCCCACCCATTTAATAAAATCAAAATGCAAACTGGGGCACTGGTGCTATCGATTATGTACGCCAATCGCGCTCGACTCATTTTAAATTTATCGAACAAGCCTCTAGAAACAATACCAGACGTTAAAACACTCATATTCGATTCAATGAATACTGCCGTTCCAGTGAACATAGTAAGTAAACCAACTTGCCGCTTACTCTTTGCTACACCTTTGTTCATCAAAACACTGACGGTTGCCGCTACGCCACCGGATTCTCTGATATAGGCCAGTAATGCCCCAATCACCAAACTAAAAATAAGGATCCGACTATTACCAGCTGACGTCGCCACAGAAATAACACGCTCAATGCTATTAACCAGCGTCATGAATACGCTACTTCCCTCTCCTTGTAAGGCCAATAAAAACTCCGAACTAAGCAACGCCAACACAAGCGCTAAAATTACTTCCTTACGCCAAAACACCACTAATATGGCAATTAATGGTGGCAATATAGAGTACCAAGTCATACAGCTTCCTTACAGGTCGCAACAGCAACAATAGAAAATAATGAATTCGACCGAACAGCTTAATGAGTAAAATGCTAAAAACCAAGCTTTTCAGTTAAACCAAAGT
Organism: Pseudoalteromonas sp. MMG005; assembly: GCF_018101015.1. Lineage (NCBI taxonomy): Bacteria > Pseudomonadati > Pseudomonadota > Gammaproteobacteria > Alteromonadales > Pseudoalteromonadaceae > Pseudoalteromonas > Pseudoalteromonas sp. MMG005. Next base: position 169,858 of record NZ_JAGJEK010000001.1, read on the forward strand.
CAATAATGCAACATTAGTACCTATACTGGTACAATGTGTGAAAAAATAGCAATAATCATAACTGGAAACACTATCGCAACGTTCCGATTGCACCTATAATAAGTACAATTACAAATTAGTTACAGGTGAAGTATCCCGCATGTCGACATTCGTAAAAATAAAAGCTTTGCGGCCAAGTCTCTCAAATAGTGAGGCTAAGCTTGCAGATTTCACGTTAAATTCAAGTGCCAAGATTAGAGCGCTTTCATCTGTGGAACTGGCCAGAGCTGCAGGTGTTAGCCAATCAAGCGTAGTCAAGTTCGCGCAAAAGCTTGGCTATAAAGGCTTTCCAGCATTTAAACTGGCTGTTGTAGATGACCTTAATTTGCAAAGCCAGCACCCTCAGCCCGCAACAGGAATCATCAACAGTAATGACCCACTCGAACTCATAGCCGATAAATTACTATCAAATCAGCATGCCATTTTATCAGAAACGCACAAACTCAATACCCCAAATCAATTTGAGAATGCGATTCAAACCATAAAATCAGCAAAGAAAATTATGATATGTGCAGTTGGTGGCAGCTACACAATGGCACAAGACTTTGCACTCAAGCTGCAAAAGCTCGGTTTACCGGCCATTGCCCAAATAGATGAAATGTCTGCTGCTAGTTACGTCGCAACGATGAGCAAAGATGACTTGTTAATCGCCATTAGTGATTCAGGGCAAAGTAAAGGGGTATTAAAAGTTGCCAAGCAAGCAGCTATCAATGAATGTAATATTATTACCATGTCTCGCTATGGTAGTAATCCACTCAGTGATCTAGCGCATACTAAACTATTCACCGTCATTGATCATGAGCCAGTTAAACACGCATCGATTTTAACACGCACATCACAAAGCTACTTAATTGATGTACTTTTCATTGGTCTGACACAATCAAATTTACATTGGCAAAAACGTGCTGAACGTGCCAATGAATATATGAGCGAGTTACGTCACAGTTAACGTGGGTAAAGTAAATAAGGTTGGCGGCGCTGCATATACTGTTGCAATGATGGCTGCCAACTTTGCTTTATTTTTTCAGCCGACTTACCCGCCTCAATCGCGATTCTGAGTTGGTCTGTCCCTGCGAGTTTATCCATAAAGCCCGCATGTTTAAAAAACACAATCCCGTCACTAGATAGCTTTTTATACGCATTAATAAACCAGCTTAAGTCCAACCCGTCACTTTCATATTGCCTTAAATCAACCCCGAATACGGATCTCCCATTGAACTTTGGATTCGCAGCCACACCTTTAATTGACCGTGGCGTAAATGAAAACTTTCCAAGTTTTATGGGATCATATCCGTAGACTTGAAAAGGAAAATCAGTCCCTCTACCAACAGATACAGGTGTAGCTTCAAAAAAGCACAAAGAGGGATAAAGCGCAATTGCTTGACTATTAGGAAGGTTAGGGCTTGGCTTTATTGGTAACTCATACTTGGTATTCACACTATAATTTTCAACGGGGATCACTTGTAACTGCAACTTTTTATCCACCGCCAACCAATTTTCACCAACAATCATTTTTGCCAACTCGCCCACTGTGAGACCATGTAAAACCGGAATTGGGTGTATACCTACGAATGATTTAAACTTGGGATCTAAAACTGGACCATCTACAAACGCAATATTTGGATTAGGTCTGTCTAATACAATAAAATTTTTGCCATATTTTGCTGCAGCTTCCATCATATAGTGCATTGTGCTGATGTAAGTATAAAATCGAACCCCCACATCTTGAATATCAAAAATGATCACATCAATATCTTGGAGCTGTTGTTTTGATGGGCGTTTATGCTTGCCATATAACGATACAATCGGCACTCCCGTTTTTATATCAGTGCCCGATAATACATGTGCCCCAGCATCGTGGTCCCCACGAAAACCGTGTTCAGGTGCAAATATCACACGTACATCAACCCCTTTAGACAATAGACTATCTAGTAAATGTCCGTGTTTTGTGCGTGCAGTTTGATTGACGACCAAGGCCACACGCTGCTGCTTTAATAAAGGTAAATAGTGCTCGTAACGTTCAGCCCCTACTTGCAATGCCCAACAGTTAACGGTGAATATACATAAACAAACAAGAAAGAAGAAACGCATAGTTATCATGAAGAAAAAAATTTGGCTCATGATGGCGGAGAAAGTTAGACGATGCAAGAGCAAGGCGATGCCTTACTAATTTAAATGAAGCTGCTGTGGCACCTTCAAATGGTGTACTCACTCGCCTTGAGAAAACACCTAAGGAACGTAATTTATAAATTTCAGACACAAAAAAACCGATTGACTATACATAATCATATCGGTTGTTTGTTCCACTTCTAAAAAGAAGTGGCGGACGCGGGAGGATTCGAACCTCCGACCGCCTGGTTCGTAGCCAGGTACTCTATCCAGCTGAGCTACGCGTCCGTTATTCAGTTTTATTTTCATCGATACTGCTTCGATGCGAACTTTTTCCGTAACCATCACTGCCAAATAAACTATTCAGCTGAGCTACATGTTCGTGTTGGTAATTTTATATCTTACTTAGATATCTCTTTGTTTATCCACTGAGAGAAAAGTGGCGGACGCGGGAGGATTCGAACCTCCGACCGCCTGGTTCGTAGCCAGGTACTCTATCCAGCTGAGCTACGCGTCCGTTATTCAGTTTTATTTTCATCGATACTGCTTCGATGCGAACTTTTCCCGTAACCATCACTGCCAAATAAACTATTCAGCTGAGCTACATGTTCGTGTTGGTAATTTTATATCTTACTTAGATATCTCTTTGTTTATCCACTGAGAGAAAAGTGGCGGACGCGGGAGGATTCGAACCTCCGACCGCCTGGTTCGTAGCCAGGTACTCTATCCAGCTGAGCTACGCGTCCGTTATGAAGTTTTTATTTATATCGAACTTTATCGATAAGACATACCATTTATAAATAAATGGCGGAGAAGGAGGGATTCGAACCCTCGATAGGGCTACAAACCCTATACTCCCTTAGCAGGGGAGCGCCTTCAGCCACTCGGCCACCTCTCCGTGTCGTGGGGCGTATAATATAGGCTAGAAAAAATATGTCAAACACTTTTCTTGTAAAATCAGGCCGTATGGTGATAGATTAACCAGCTTGGTTGAAATCCTCACTTGAATAGGTCCTAGAATTAATCATGGTCTTGAAAACGACTGAGGGTATGCCTATCAATGAGTGCTTTTTTAGAGTCTTTCAATTCAGCTAAATAAGCATCTTGATATCCTAAACGCTGGAATTCGCAAATACACATCCGACAATATTCCATTCTCAACTCATCATTATCATCTTTTGAAGGTTGATATTTTTGTGGTTCTTTCATTTTTATGATTATCCATTAACCGCGCTCCAGCAGTATAGGAAACAATCAAAGACTTGCCAGTTCTAGATTTAATGGCATATGCAGTACGTATTTCATCTGCATAGACTAGCCAGTTGTTTTATTTGAGTAATTCATCTAATTAGCATTAGACTAAAGTCGCATACTGAGATATATCGCACGCAAATAACAGAAAAGCGCCATGAAGGCGCTTTTCTCAATCGTATCACTCTCTGGTGTACTTAGTCCGTTTGCGGTCTCATATGAGGAAACAAGATCACATCTTTAATCGTTGATGAATCAGTAAATAGCATCACTAAACGGTCAATACCAATACCTTCACCTGCCGTAGGCGGTAATCCATACTCTAATGCACGAATGTAATCTTCGTCATAATGCATTGCTTCATCATCACCCGCATCTTTCTCTTCAACCTGACGTGCAAAGCGTGCGGCTTGATCTTCAGCATCATTTAATTCAGAGAAACCGTTAGCCAATTCACGTCCACCAACAAAGAATTCAAAGCGGTCTGTGATAAATGCATTGTCGTCGTTACGACGTGCAAGCGGAGACACTTCCCATGGATATGCAGTAATGAAAGTTGGTTGAATAAGCTTATGTTCAGCCACTTCTTCAAAAATTTCACATAAGAACTTACCAGGTCCCCATACACAGTTTTCAGGGATTTTAACGTGAACTTGTTTAGCAAACGCTTTAAGCGCCTCAAAATGATTTTCAGGGTCTTGGAAGATCTCAGCTTGCTTAGCCGCCTCTTCGCTGTGCTCAATGATTGCATCAGCCATGGTTAAACGTACAAACGGCTGGCCAAAGTCATACTCAACGCTATCAGTAACTTCACCTTCCGCATTTTTAGTCGTATTAACAATGGTCGTCGTACCCAACACATCTTGTGCCACAGTACGTAACATATCTTCAGTTAAGTTCATCAAGTCATTGTAATCTGCATACGCTTGATAGAATTCAATCATGGTGAACTCAGGGTTATGACGTGTTGATAAACCTTCGTTACGGAAGTTACGGTTTATTTCAAATACACGGTCAAAGCCACCTACCACTAAACGCTTTAAGTAAAGTTCAGGTGCAATACGCAGGTACATATCAATGTCTAGGGCGTTATGGTGTGTCGCAAACGGGCGAGCAGTCGCACCACCAGGAATAACCTGTAGCATAGGTGTTTCAACTTCCATAAACTCACGTTCAGCAAGAAAACGACGAATACCTTCAATCACTTTAGAGCGGATACGGAATGTTTCACGCGTATCTGTGTTGGTGATCAAATCAACATAGCGCTGACGGTATTTGGCTTCTTGGTCTGTTAAACCATGAAACTTTTCGGGTAGCGGACGCAATGATTTAGTCAACAATTCATATTGAACCATATCAACGTATAAATCGCCTTTGCCTGACTTGTGTACAGGTCCAGTTACACCAATAATATCGCCAATATCAAGCTGGCCATATTTTGCTTTTAAATCTTTTTGCACATCTTTTGACGCATAAGCCTGAATGCGGCCTTTCATGTCTTGCAGTACTAAAAAAGGACCGCGTTTTGCTAAGACACGCCCAGCTACTGACGCCTGCTGGTTTAATTCAACAAGCTCTTCTTTCGATTTATCACCAAACTTAGCTTGTAGATCTGCCGTGTAATCTTCGCGGCGGAAGCTGTTAGGGTGGCCGTTGGCACTGCAATTCTCGCGAATCGCATCCAACTTAGTACGACGCTCAGCAATGAGTTTATTTTCGTCTTGGATTTGATCTGTCATTTTTTAGCTCTTAGTTTAGCTTGTTGATTAAAGGCCTGATTTCAGGCTAGCTTCGATAAATTTGTCTAGGTCACCATCGAGTACAACCTGCGTATTTCGATTTTCGACACCTGTACGTAAATCTTTGATTCGCGAGTCATCTAGTACGTAAGAACGTATTTGACTGCCCCAACCAATGTCTGATTTGGCATCTTCTTGTGACTGTTTTTCAGCGTTCTGTGCTTGCATTTCAAGCTCAAACAACTTGGCCTTTAATTGCTTCATCGCTTGTGCTTTGTTTTTATGCTGTGAACGTTCGTTCTGACACTGTACCACGGTATTGGTGGGTAAGTGGGTAATACGTACTGCTGATTCAGTGGTGTTTACGTGCTGACCACCCGCGCCAGAGGCACGATATACATCAATGCGTAACTCAGCTGGGTTAATGTCAATCTCAATGTTGTCATCAACTTCTGGGTAAACAAACGCTGACGCAAATGAAGTGTGCCGGCGGCCGCTTGAGTCAAATGGGCTTTTACGCACCAAACGGTGTACGCCTGTTTCTGTGCGTAGCCAACCGTAGGCATATTCACCGCTGAAACGTACCGTAGCGCCTTTAATACCGGCCACATCACCATCGGTAGCTTCAACCAGCTCAACTTTAAAGCCTTTTGCTTCGCCCCAACGTAAATACATACGCAGCAACATGTTACACCAGTCTTGCGCTTCAGTACCGCCTGAACCGGATTGCAAATCGAGATATGCATCATTGTCATCGTGTGGGCCTGAGAACATTCTACGGAATTCGAGCTTTTCAAGGCTCGCAACGAGCCCTGCTAACTCTTGCTCAGCTTCATCAAACGTGTCTTGATCTTCAGCTTCAACAGCAAGCTCCACCAGCCCTTCCACATCATCTGCACCAGCAACAAGGTTATCTATCGTTTCAACGACAATTTCTAATGCGGACTTTTCACGGCCTAGTGCTTGCGCTCTTTCTGGCTCATTCCATACTGCCGAGTCTTCAAGTTCAGCGTTAACTTCTTCTAAGCGCTCTTGTTTAAGAGCGTAGTCAAAGGTACCCCCGAAGCAGCTCAGTACGTTCGCGAATGTCCTTGATTTGATTAATCACAGGATTCACTTCAAACATGCACATTACTCCAAAATTTTACTACGGTAATGGGCTACCGCGTTAACGCAACGACGATCTGCAATAACCCAATTGTTAAACGCACCATATTAACAAAATTTGTCCCTGCTATAAATGTCTTTATGCAGTAATTGCGCTGATTTCTCGCACTATTAATTGCAATGAAAATTTCCCGCGAAACTCATTGATATCGAGTTGATAGGCAACTTGCGCTAACTGTGCTTGATTATTCGGCCATGCCCTAACATCAACATTGAATGCAATCGCATCGACTAACTTGCCACTAGGGTGTTTTAATACCAACTTTAGATGCTTTTCGCCCACGATGCGCTGCTGAACCAACTCAAACTCACCACAAAATATAGGTTCAGCAAAGTGTTGCCCCCATGGGCCAGCTTGTTGCAAAAGTTGAGCGAAGTCCATCGAAAAACACTCTGCCGGTAACGCGCCATCAGTTAATAAAACACTCTGTTTATGTTCCTCTGATAACAGTTCACTGACGCCATATTCAAACGCCTGTTTGAATTGCGCAAAGTTGGCTTCGAGAATGGTTAAACCAGCGGCCATAGCATGACCACCAAACTTTAAAATAAGATCTGGTTGCTGGGTATTAAGCTGCTCTAATAAGTCTCGCATATGTAGACCTTCTATTGAGCGGCATGACCCTTTTATCTCACCATTATCACCTTGTGCAAAAATCACCGCAGGTCGATGATATTTTTCTTTTAACCTGCCTGCTAAAATACCTATCACCCCTTGGTGCCAATCATCTTGATACAAACACACCGCATCAGGTACGCTTTTACTGCTTAATACCAATCGTTCAAGCACTGCTTGAGCTTCTTGCTGCATACCTTGCTCTATTTCACGACGCTCATGGTTTAAACCATCAAGTTCACCCGCGATACGACGGGCTTGATTCATATCTTTTGATAACAAACACGCTATACCCAAACTCATATCATCTAATCGACCTGCAGCATTCAGTCTCGGCGCAAGTGAAAAACCAAAATCGCTTGCACTTAAACGCGCGGCATTACGATTGGCAACTTCAATCAATGCTTGAATGCCAGGCCTGGTTTTACCACTTCGGATCCGTGCAAGCCCCTGATATACCAACGTACGATTATTTGCATCAAGTGCGACCACATCCGCAACGGTCCCTAACGCAACAATGTCCAATAATGCGGCCAAATTAGGTTCAGTATTTGTTGCAAAATAACCCTGCTCTCTCAACTTATTACGCAGCGCAATTAATAAATAGAAGGCAACTCCCACACCGGCGATTGATTTAGATGGAAATCCACAGTCATGTTGATTTGGGTTCACAATGGCATCTGCATTAGGCAAGTGCGCTCCCTGTAAGTGATGATCCGTTACGATCACGGTGATCCCTGCTTGTTTAACAAGATCAATACCTGCAATACACGAAATACCATTATCAACTGTGATCACTAAATTAGGTTTAAGCGCCACGATTTGCTCTGCTAAAGCAGGACTTAATCCGTACCCTAAACTAAATCTATCTGGTACCAAGTAATCGACATGCGTAAAACCAAATTGGGGAAGCCCTTCCATCAATACTGCGGTGCTTGTTGCGCCATCCGCATCAAAATCCCCCACAATCAATACGGTCGCGTTTCTAGCCAACATCTCTACAAGGATATTGCTGGCCTTATCCATATCTTTAAATAACTTAAAATCAAGTAACGTTTTTGCACTGTTATCTAATTCACTTGCGTCTAAAACGCCTCTCGTTGCATAAATTTGTTTGATAACAGGATGTAAGTGGGCGGGTAAATGACTATCTTCTACAAATGGGCGAGTACGGATCTCTGTGTTCATTTAACATCTCAAATTTTTTAGGCAACAAAAAAGGCCTTACGGCCTTTTCTAATTATAGAATGAGTATACCAAACTTAAGATTTTTTGCTGTTCTCTTCTAACGCTTTAGACAGTGCTGCTGCAGGCTGATAGCCTGGGATCAACGAGCCATCTTCTAAAATAATCGCAGGCGTACCTGTGATACCAAAGCTTTGGCCTAGTTCATAATGCTCCGAAACCGGCGCACTACAGTTTTCAACTTTAGCAACTGTTTGTCCTGCTTTAGCATCTGTCAGTGCTTGTGCTGCATCTTTTGCACACCAAACATTGCGTAAGTCTTCATAACCTGACCCACGTAAGCCTCCCCGTGGGAACGCCATATATTTAACCGTAATACCTGCGGCCAAATAATCATCTAGCTCACGGTGTAACTTACGACAATAGCCACATGTAATGTCTGTAAATACCGTTATTTGGTGTTTTTCATTTTCAGCTTTATACACAATCATAGAATCTTGATAATCGGCAACACCTTCTTTGCGTAATCCACTCAACGCCCCTTCCGTCAAGTTCTCACGGTTTTCAAGGTCAATCACCGTGCCCTGAATAAGGTACTTACCATCCGCGCTCGCATATAAAACACCTTTATCGGTGATCACTGTTTTAATACTTGGGATTGGGCTATCTGATATACTTTTAACTGTCACACCTAAACCAGAAAACTGCTCAATAATAGGGTCAGCCAACAATGGGGTTGGTGTTTCTGGTATCGTATTCGCTAAAGTTGAAAAGCTACACGCCAATGCGGCAGCTAAAATTAGTTTTTTCATATTCTGCTCATTAATTATTATGCGGTTACCCACTAAGACCGGAAAACCTCTAAAAAATTCCACTATGCTCTGGGATGATGTTGCTGATGTAACGATTTTAACCGTTCACTGGCAACATGGGTATAAATTTGTGTCGTCGATAAATCACTGTGACCTAGCATCATTTGGACGACACGTAAGTCCGCACCATGATTAAGCAAATGTGTTGCAAAAGCATGACGCAACGTGTGTGGTGATAATGGCGACGTTACATTAGCCAAAATAGCATAGTGTTTAATACGATGCCAAAAGGTTTGTCGAGTCATACCAACTCCTCGCTTTGATGGAAAAACGAAGTCAGTCGCATGTTTTATCATTTGCGGTCGACCCAGCTTCAAAAACTGTTCGATCCAATGCAATGCTTCTTCGCCCATAGGTACCAATCGTTCTTTACCGCCTTTTCCTCGAACCAAGACAACGGCTTGTCGCAAATTCACTTGTTCAATACGTAACCCTACCAATTCAGTTACGCGTAATCCCGTAGCATATAAGAGCTCCAGCATCGCTTTATCCCTGAGACCCAAAGGTTCATCAACCTCAGGAGCATCAAGCAAAGCTTCCACTTCGAGCTCTGTTAATGTTTTAGGTAGCGACTGTATTATTTTTGGTTGCGCAATACTAAGCAATGGCGTCGCTGTTATTTTTTGTTCTTTTACCCAATATAAAAAAAATCGTTTTAGTGCACTAATTGACCGTGCTGTGCTACGTGACTTCAGCCCTAGGTCAACTCGATACGCTAAATATGCTTCAATATCGCTACTTTGCACCTCCATCAAAGAAATGTCTCGCTGCGACTTAATCAAAAACTCGGTAAACTTGCCTAAGTCAGATCGGTATGCTGCTAAAGTATTGTCACTCAGCCCCTGTTCTAAAAACAAGGTATCTAAGAATGTCTCTATATAGTTATCATTACTCGATATATGGGTATTGTCGTTGGGAAATTCGCTCACAGGCTTCCTGTATCAATTTTTAACATCATAGGGTAGACTTCGTGCCTATCATAACAGTCAATTAGAAAGTGATAAATACAATGCAAATAGCGTTATTTTATGGTTCAACAACCTGCTATACAGAAATGGCAGCTGAAAAGATTCGTGACATTATTGGTGAAGATACAATTTCATTACATAACATCAAAGATGAGCCATTAATAAATGCAGAGCAATATGACTTTTTAATTTTAGGCATTTCTACATGGGATTTCGGAGAGCTTCAAGAAGATTGGGAGTCTAGCTGGGATGACATTGAAACTGTAAACCTTACAGGCAAAACCATTGCGTTATTCGGTATGGGTGATCAACAAGGTTATGGTCAATGGTTTCAAGACGCTTTAGGCATGCTACATGATAAAATACAGCCTCAAGGTGTTAATTTTATTGGTTATTGGCCCAATACAGCTGACTATGAATTCGAAGCATCAAAAGCACTCACTGAAGATGCGAGTCACTTTGTGGGATTGGCACTCGATGAAGACAGTCAGTATGAAAAAAGCGACGAACGAATCGCCAGCTGGATAGAACTGATAATGACCCAATACGGCGATTCACTATAGCTCTCTCACTGAACGGCTTTTCATTCTGTCATACATTCGGGCCATTTTATCTAACGTCTCCCAATGCAGTTAAACCGTAGCGGGATCCGCCCATGATACTTCTCGGATCCAAGTCTTGAGTGCAGGAAAGTCTTCAATAGAATCAATCATCCCCCATGCGGCTAACAAAGGTTGGCCGTACAATTCATTCTTTTCAAAAACCATAATCAGATTCTCACTGGACCCTTTGTAACCACCTGAATGTAATACGACACTGGTTGGCAGACCGATATGTTGAATAGCAGCCACGGACCATGCGATTGCCGCAATTTCCTCACCCTTCATCCAGTTTTTATTACTGCGACTTTTGTATACATCACCACTTAACAAGTGACGCTCAGTCGGCTCACATACGGCGATATGCCCAGCCTCATGTAATATATCACCGGCATAACTCAACTTTTCAACATCAATCAGTAATACACCTTGCTGTAACTTCAAACCGGGTAAAAACGTATCACTTGTTAAATGACTCAGCTGAAAGGGTACCTCAATAGTTTCTAAAAATGTCAAAATCTTGCGTATGGTCTGATCCATCAAATATCCCCTTCACGTTATCAATCAAAATTCGCATTCTATGCTATTTTGAAGCACTTTCTCTTATAAATATAGTCATTGTAAGATGCTGTAATTTTAGATAAAAACAAGTTATCTAAAATTATTTCTTCTATATTTACTCAGTGTTATTGATGATAAATAACCTCAGCTCTGGATAAGCGAACTTGCCCAATAAAGCTATTTTACAAAATACTTCCTATTCCAAAATCTTTATCCAAACCTGAGGTTAAATAGAATAGCGTCATCATTACATCTTCAAGTAAAAATCCCGACATAATGCAATATACTCCGGTGTATAGGTATTATTGCTATTACGCACACATAGCGCACTCATCAGTGCTGTATCACACGACGTTAATGAAAACTCCATAAGGCGACGACTCACTGGTTTATTTGGTGTCATTTTTACATTGCAGACTCTGTGTAAATATAAGCCCATCACACGGCCGCATTCGATAAAAATATCAGCTTCAGAACAAGGTAAAATAATCGTCAAAGTACTCTTTGCATGGCTCACTTGAATATAAGCACTGAGTAATTCACTGAAACTCAAGCCATCAGTATGTCGCGCTTTATTTCTTTGCTTATCAGGGCTTTTTAGACTGTTATTAAAATATGGAGGGTTGCTAATAACGCAATCAAATGTATGATTTGATTCAAATACTTGAATTGCACATTGATGAACCATAATATCAGGCCATGGACTCTGTGAAATATTATGCCGCGCATCATTAACTGCCTCCGCATCAATTTCAACAGCATCAATGATTAAGTCTTGATTACGCTGTTTACACATCAGCGCCAATAACCCAGTGCCTGTTCCTATGTCTAATAAACGCTGTGCACCTACTAAATTAGCCCATGCCCCCAACAAAATACCATCAGTTGATACCTTCATGGCGCTATTGTTCTGTTGAACCTTAAACTGTTTAAATGCAAAGCTAGTCATTATTCACCTTTTCGAAAATCACCATCACGCGTATAATTGAGACCATTGTCCTTTATTTATGATGTGCTATGCAATTTTCTGAATTTGATCTTGATACCAAAGTGTTGAACGCGATTGACAAAATGGGTTATCAATCCGCTACCAGTATACAACAGCTGGCAATTCCTGAAGCGTTAATCGGGCGTGATATATTAGCCTCCGCCCCAACTGGTACAGGAAAAACCGCTGCATTTTTAATCCCTGCAATTCAGCATTTGCTTGACTTTCCTCGTAAAGACCCTGGTTTTGCACGTGTGTTAATAATGACACCAACACGAGAGCTTGCTTATCAAATACATGAACAATGCCAGTTACTCGCTGCAAACACACACTTGAAAATTGGTGTGGTAACAGGAGGCATAAACTATGGTACACATAAAGAGATCTTTGAAAAGAACAATGACATTTTGATCTCAACACCTGGTCGGTTGATGGAATACCTTGAAACAGAAAACTTCCACGCAGAAAATGTTGAACTGTTGATTCTAGACGAAGCTGACCGCATGCTTGACCTTGGTTTCAAAAAAGAAATGCTCCGTATTTGTGAAGAAGCCAAAAATCGTCGTCAGTGCTTTTTATTCTCTGCAACATTAGAAGGCGATAGCGTTGAATTATTTGCTGAACGTATTTTAAATGATCCGGCTTTACTGGAGGCAGAATCATCTCGCAAAGAAAAAGCCAAAATACACCAATGGGTGCACTTAGCGGATAACTATACCCATAAACTAGAATTACTACTGCATTTATTACAAAGTGAAACTGAAGTACAAAAAGCCATCGTATTTGTAAAGACCCGAGAACGCTTAGAACAACTTGTTGGAGAGCTCTATACGCATGGCGTAAAAACCACATGGCTACGCGGTGAAATGCCACAAGATAAGCGTATGACCGCCATGGCCAATTTCCAAAGTGGCCGCACGCGTATTTTGATTGCAACCGATGTTGCAGCCCGTGGTATTGATGTTCCTGACATTACGCATGTTATTAACTTTGATTTGCCACGCACAGCAGATGTGTACGTTCACCGCATTGGTCGTACTGCTAGAGCTGGTAAAAAAGGCACAGCCATCTCATTTGTCGAAGCCCATGACGTAGCCATTTTAGCCAAAATTGAGCGTTATATTGACTTAGGCCTTAAACGAAGAGTGATAAAAGGCTTAGAAGCGCAAAATAAAGAAGCTCGCCCACCGAAGAAGAAGAAAGATCCACTCAAAATGAAAGCGAAAAAGAAAGCAAAAGCCAAGGTCAAGAAAAAGAAATAAATATGAAAGGCCTCTATGAGGCCTTTTTTATTCTGCAGTAAAAAAACGCGTCACACTAAATGGCGTTAAATCTAATGTGGTGTCTTGTCCTGTTACCAGCTCTGTGATCAACTGACCTGTGATAGCTGAAGTCACAATGCCTGTTCGAAAATGTCCACATGCATTAATGTATCCTGCAATGCCAGGGACATGACCTAATATCGGCAACTCATCTGGCGTACCAGGGCGTAACCCAGCCCAACAGCGCTTTATATTACTTTCTTTTAAGATAGGTAAACATTTTAATGCCCCTTGGGACAGTTCGGTAATTTTATCCAAACTATTTGTCGTATCAAAGCCCTTTTCTTCCGTGGAAGAGCCAATTAAAATTTCACCATTATCTTTTTGCGCAATGTAGCAGTCACTGGTACTGATACAACCATTGAGTACTTTCGGTAAACGTTCAGACAGAACAATTTGCCCTTTCACTGGGTATACTGGCATGTGCAACCCAGTTGCCTGATTAAACAACGTATCAGCCCATGCACCAGCAGCATTAATGAGCGTGTCGCATAGATACGTTTCTTCATTGGTCGTCACACCAGTGACACGATTTCCCTCACGTAAAACCGATGTCACTTCATTGTTTAAAACTAGTTCAACACCATTTTGTCTTGCCCCTTCGATGTACGCATCCACTAGCCGATAAGGATTTACTTGATGATCACAAATAAAATCTATTGCACCAATCGCATCCGGTGTGACATAAGGCTCTTCGGCTTTTAACTGTGCTGCATCTAACCACCGAACTTGATCAGCAAGATGAGGAATACCGCTGGTAATTTGGTCGGCATAAATACGATCATCTTCGTTATACATGATGAACTTTAGCCCCGTGCGTTCAAACTTAAAATCGACACCATGTCGCTCAAGCATTTCTTGATGAAGTGCCGGATACATGGCGTTTGAAGTCAAGGCGAACTCAAAGAAACAATCTGGCAACTGGTGAGGCCGCATAACAGGGATCTCTTTGCCTTTTGCTTCACTTTGCAACTTAGATAAGGTTTTGAAAAAAATAACGCCACAACCTAACCCAACAGATTCACCAATAGCCCATAATCCACCAGCAGAAGCTCGCGACGCGTTCCCCGGTTTTTTTATATCGATGAGTGCAATCTTCAAATCCGTATCTCGACTTAAAAAATAGGCACACGCGGCACCAATCACACCGCCTCCTGCAATAACAATATCGAATTTTCTCATTCGTGCTCTTCCAAAAAAGTAAATGGGATTGGATCTAACGGGAAACGTGGTTTAATAGTCCCAATATCATCTATACACCCTGCTTGATGTAATCTATCTACCGCATAACTTGAACACGTTTTACCTTGGCAATCTCCCATGCCAATGCGAGTACGCATTTTCAAGCTTGTAATATCTTTAACACCTTGAGCGAGTGCAATATCGACTTGTGCACGTGTTGTTTTTTCACATCGACACACAATCGTTTCCGGTTGGGCAAGTGCCATTAAACCTTTTTGCCGCGCTGAGAATCGATCAAAACCATAACGAAATCGCTTAATTCGATCTAACTTCCTCATCACCTTTCCAGCATGCTGTGCCGCCTGTTTCGCATTGAGCACCCCTCTGCGCTCAGCAATTCGTATGGCTGCGATTTGTCCTTCACAAATCGCGGCATCAGCACCCAATAACCCACTGCTATCACCAGCGATATATACATTTTTTACATTACTATGTTGCCAGCGATCTAGAATCGGAATACTGCCACTGACATTACTATATTCATGCTCAACACCCAATAACATCGCCAATTGACTACGCGCAACAAAACCATAGCCAACCCCAACAGCGTCGACTTCTATGGTTTTAGTATTTTGCAAATCGGCTTGCCACTGAGCATTGTAAGGCGCAACAACCACGCTACTAACTGAATGGTCTCCTAGTGCTTTAACAATCCCCCAGCCATAGTGAAAAGGAATATCGTGCTTTTTCAAATACCCCATCATGCTTAAACCAGATAAAGTGAGCTTGGGTTTATTGAGTAAAGCAACGGCTTCTTTGGCCAATTTACCAAATTGACTTGCTTCATAGACACCAGCGACTTCAACCCCTGATTTATGTAATTGACACGCAACTAACGGTAATAGAGGCCCCGTTCCCACCAATGCCATTTTACTACCTGGTTTTACCAACCCACTTTTGAGTTGTAACTGCACTCCTCCCATCAACATCACCCCCGGTAGCTGCCACCCTTGAAACGGAATACTCCTTTCATGACAGCCCGTGGCTACCACAAGCTCTTCGTAGGCTAAATTTTCTAATCTCTCATCTTTGCTTACCAGTAAGTTTTTCTTGCCTTCAGGCCCCAAAACTCGTGTATTTGTCAATAACCTAATATGTTTCACATTATTATCATAACGCCTTTGTAAGGCCACCATGGCGCGTTTTAAATTATCGTCTAGATGCGGCAATGTTAGTGTGCTACGTAATGGCCCTCGATAAATCACCCCGCCAATTTTTGATGCTTCATCCACGACTGTACTCGTAATACCAAACTTTCCTAGATGGGCAGCTGTCGCGGTACCAGCGGGGCCGCCGCCGACAATTACCACAGGGTGATTATGTGTCATTTTATACCCTCTTCGAAAAATCGATTCACCAGCGTCTCGACTGTCATTTGTGGCTGAACAACCGTTTGACAAGCACGCTTTTTAAATCGTTTGTTCACTTTTACATGACAGCAATGGCATACGCCCATGCCACAATACGCCCCTGAAACACCATGATGGTCATTCACCATCAACTCCTTATGCTCCGTTGCAAGCAAAACCGATAAAATAGTTTCCCCTTCGCTTACCGCAACCTTTTGATGATTTACGGTTATTTCAAATGACGGTGATGTGATGGGCGTAATGTCCTTTGTTCGCCTTAAACATTTCATAACTTGCCTCTGCTAAATAAATTATCTTGAATAAATTTTAATTTACTCTTCGATGCGCAGATTAATAACAACAAAAACAAAAAACAAACACATTAATTACGTAAAATTAACTTTGTTGCGATTTGTTGATCTAGATCTTGATTTACTATTATTTATCACTGTTTACGCGGTATATTAGCCAGCTGAAATGATGATATAAAATCCTAAGGACAACATAAAATATGGAAATTTCTAGCCACCAATTAAATTTACTGTGTGGTGCACTTGCACAGTTACGTTTACAGGCTGATTTAATCTTAGCGCCCAAATACCCTACATTTGCAGGCAAACCATACCCACTTGGTCGCTGTAAAGAAATTCGTGATGAAGTGTATTTGTTGTTAAAAGACCAGAATAGCTACAAAAAACATCCCGTTTTAAACCACCTCAAAACACAGGGGCAAGCGTATCCAAACATAAAAAAAGTGTGGGGTTCACTGCGTGACGAGTATTTTCAAAATGCCATGATAATTGAGCAATGGTATATAGATGTGGCCAATGATACGGTCGATGCAAATAAGCCAAGAGTCGAAATGGTTTTGTCATCTCATGCTGGATTTGGCCCCATCACCAGCTTTACCCAATTTGCCAATATTGCCCGGCCATACTGGCAAGTAGATTTATATCGAAATGACGTTTGCCCTGCATTGGCTCCTTTTCTGCCTATCGTATGTGTCGGAAAGAATAACGTAAGTTGGCTTGCCGCTGCCAATGACGACATGCTCAATTTAGCAATGCAAAGCGAATTTAAAGCATCTGAAGATATTTTAAATAACCTACCTCAGCTACCTATGAATATTCGTAACAAATGGCAAGCACTATTGACAAAACACGCTGCAACACAACTACTTACATCAGAAGGTCAAGCTGTGACTTTTTGTCAAAAATATAGGGCACAGTCATTACATTTAGACCTGTCATTTAGAGACAACATTGTTATTGCATATAGCCAATTACCAAAAGGTGTTTAAGCTACCTCAAGCACCTTTTGCTGCACAGTACTAAACCAATATATAATACCAAGCGCTAATATCATGATAGGAATTGTCCACATATTTAGCGTTTGCCATCCCACGACAGCTTCTAGCCATCCCGCACCTAAAGATGATATTGCCACCATACTAAATACCAAAAATTCATTACTTGCTTGTGCCTTTGCTCGCTCACAAGGGTGATATGTCTCACTGACCATCTGTGTGGCAGAAATAAACATAAAGTTCCATCCTATTCCCAGTAAACACAAGGCAAACAGAAAATGTTCATGGCTCACACCTTGTAAATTAACTATACAACACAGCAAAATAATCAATGCACCCACCGCCATTATTTTGGCTGGACCAAATCGCTCAATTAACTTACCTGTGAAAAATGAAGGTACAAACATCCCCAATACATGCCACTCGATAACCAATGCAGACTCCGCCAAATCAAACCCGTGGCGATGCATCGCCAACGGCGTAGCCGTCATCAATAAATTCATGATGGTATAACTCAACATAGCAATCACGACCGCAGTAATAAATTGAGGTTGAGCCACTATCTCTTTTAATGACCTAGCGGTTGCATCACTGCGCGTTCGAATTACCTCATTAAACGTCACGGCTTGTAGTAAACACAGTGCTAACACATACAAACCACTCAATGATATAAAGACATTTGCATAATTGATGCTTGGGAAGTGGTTGGTCACCCAAACGGCTAAATTGGGCCCAAGTACTGCGGCAACGACGCCACTGGCCATTATTGTAGATATTGCCGTTGCGGGATTATCGCTCGATTCTATTGCTGCAAAACGATATAAGGTCGCAAATCCAATTCCCACCCCGATTAACAACGTCGCGGCACAAAATAATAAAAATGCACTTTGGCTCAATGCGACATAACCCAAAAATGTGCCAATAAGCCCAATGAGATTGCCAAAGCTAAATCCCCAGCGACGGCCTATTTTCGCCATCAGCAACGATGCTGGAATCGTCGCGATTAATAACCCGAACATTTGTGTAGCAACTGGCAAAGTTGTTAATGCTGCTGACGGACTCAGAGCTTGCCCCACTAAAGCTGCAATAGTGACTAACAAAATATTACCCGTCGTAATTAACCCTTAGCACATAGCCAATATCAACACATTTTTATTCATTTCACTCTATACCACCACTTGGCAAGTACACTACCAACTCACAGTTGGCACCGATGGGTTATTCGGATCATTCGGGGATACACGGCAACGGTTCTGCTCTTCAAAACACTTATTTAGGCAGCTACTTTGCTGCGCACCAGGTATCGACGTGTCATCACGACAATAGTTAACACAATTCGCATGTGCTTGTTCACAACTTATCGTGCCATTGGAGACTGACGTGCCAAATTGAGCATTACATCCCATGACCGCTACCAACATTAATATGACTATGACACTGTGTTTTATCATGCTTGCTCCGCTCTTAGAAATACAGGTTCGTTACCTTTCACCGTCGCTTCTTCACTAAAGTAATACCCTGCTACATTAAACGCTTTTAGTGCTTCTAAGCTCGTAATATTTTGTTCGATTATGTAGCGTGCCATCATGCCTCGTGCTTTCTTTGCATAAAAGCTAATCACTTTAAATTGGCCGTTTTTGCAATCTTTAAAAATAGGCGTAATAATTTCCGCGTTGAGCACTTTTTTATTGACGGCTTTAAAATATTCATTGGATGCTAAATTGACCAACTGAGAAGCTTGCTGCGCTGCCAATGTTGCATTTAAATTTTCAGCAATGGTCGTGCCCCAAAACTCATACAGGTTCTTCCCTCGGCTATTCTCTAATTTTGTGCCCATTTCTAAACGATACGGCTGCATTAAATCCAGTGGCCGCAATACTCCATATAAGCCAGACAATATACGGAGAGTGTTTTGCGCATAATTAAGCGCGTCATCACTCAAACTCGTCGCATCTAATCCGGTATAAACATCACCGTTAAATGCCAGTACGGCCTGTTTCGCATTATTTGCAGTAAATGGTTGCGACCATTCACTAAATCGCGCGGCATTTAACCCTGATAGCTTGTCGCTAATTTTCATTAAGCTGCCTATCTGCTGCGGCGACAAGGTTCGACATACTGCCATTAATTCTTCGCTATGATCGAGTAATTGCCCTTGTGTATAGCGTGAAATATGCGCAGGAGTATCGAAATCTAAATTTTTTGCAGGAGATATTACCGTGATCATGGCTAGCCTATTGACTTGAAAATTGTTTAGTGTCAATTTCAACACTATCCCCGCAGGACTTCAAGCTTTGAATAACCCTTGAATCTCTAAGGGATAGCCCTAAATTCGTGTAATGACCCGCTAGCTCCTTCTGGTTGCGCTTACCTTGGTCTGTATCTGTTTAGATACGGACAATTGACCTATTAAAGCTAATCACAGTATTGCAACATAGCGGAATTACACTTTTATATTTGCTGCAAATAGGAATGAGGACAGCTAATGACATCAGCACTAGATAGGCTTAAACAGTATTCATCCATTGTTGCCGACACCGGCGACATCGAAGCCATACGTAAGCATCAGCCTGAAGATGCAACGACCAACCCATCGCTATTACTCAAAGCAAGTGAAATGCCTGCATACCAAGCGTATTTACAAAAAGCATGGGACTTTGCTAAAACAAACGAATCAGATGCTCGACAACAATTAGAGCTCGCTTGCGATTACTTCGCAGTATTGATTGGTAAAGAAATAGCCGAGATTGTGCCAGGCTATATATCTACCGAAGTGGATGCTCGCTTGTCTTTTGATACACAAGCCATGATCAATAAAGCCAACACCTTGTTAAGACTGTATGAACAAGAGGGTGTGAGCAAAGATAAAATACTGATCAAGATTGCATCAACGTGGGAAGGTATTAAAGCCGCAGAGCAACTTGAAAAAGAAGGTATTAAGTGTAATTTAACGTTATTATTTAGCCAAGCCCAAGCCCGTGCCTGTGCCGATGCAAATGTATTTTTAATCTCACCTTTCGTGGGTCGAATCTTAGATTGGTATGTGGCGAATGGTCTTGAGAAGCCTACCGATCCACTTAACGATCCTGGTGTACAATCTGTTTGTAGTATTTATGAATTCTATAAACGCCATGATTATAAAACCGTGGTTATGGGGGCTAGTTTCCGTAATACTGGCGAAATCATTGCACTTACCGGATGCGACAAGCTCACCATCAGCCCTGGACTACTTGAAGAACTTGGCAACCTAACCGATGCACAAGAATACTTGCTAGAAAACAATTACCCTGTGGAAGCTAAACCTGCGCCGCTAACTGAAGCCCAATTCCGCTGGTTGCATAACCAAGATGCCATGGCGACTGAAAAACTGGCTGAAGGCATTCGTTCATTCGCAGATGCCCAAGAAACACTTGAGACACGCTTTAAAGCGCTATAAACCACCCAGTTTATCTACCTCAAAAAAACGCTGCTTATGCAGCGTTTTTTTATTCTATCATTTTGACTTTCATCAAACTGTCACTTTATTTTAACCTAGATGACACATAGTTGTTTTATTTTTAGCCGTGTTGTGATATACCAAAGTTGCTTGTAGTGCAGGCATGCACACTGAGCTCGCGTTATTGAGGTTAATAATCAATTAGGAGATATTCATGGATAGCCTAGACGATATGATTGAACTACTAGAAGGTCCTGAAACAAAAAAACGTGCCTCTCAAAAAAGTAAAAAACGAAAGTGGCGTGAAATCGAAGCGCTGAAAGACAAACAGCGTCTTCGCAAAGAACTACAGGAATTAGACTACTTTGCAGACAACCTAGACTTAGACGATTTAGACTTGGTTTAAGTCGATAAAAAAGGCTCCCAAGGAGCCTTTTTTAATACTAAAAACCTAAAAATCAGCCTATCTAGCTTCTTCATACTTGCCAATCAATCGGTTTTTTACCCATCTTTACCAACAACTGATTCGTTTTAGAAAAGTGGCTACACCCGAAAAAGCCTCGATGTGCAGACAAAGGGGATGGATGAGGCGCATGCAGTACATGATGACGGTCAGTATCAATTTTTTTGCCCTTTTTCTGGGCATGCGCACCCCATAATAAGAAAATTGTACCTTGGGTGTGTTCATCAAGGTGTGCGATAACTGCATCGGTGAAACGCTCCCACCCTAGCTTTTTGTGAGAATGCGCAGCACCTTGCTCAACGGTTAATACGGTATTGAGTAACAATACCCCCTGCTCTGCCCAAGGTAATAAGTAACCGTGTTGGGGAATCGTAAAGCCATTAATATCTTGCGCGAGTTCTTTATACATATTCGCCAATGAAGGTGGCGGCTTTATACCTGGTAGTACTGAGAAGCATAAGCCATGTGCTTGATCCGGTCCATGGTAAGGGTCTTGCCCAAGAATAACGACTTTGACTTGCTCTAGTGCGGTGGCATTTAACGCCTCAAAAACATGCTGCTCCTGCGGATAAACAATCACACCTTCCGCACGACGCTGAGCCACATAGTCCAACGTCTCTTGCAAATAAGGTTGTGCCTGTTCATGTGCCAGTAACGCTTGCCAGCTATTCATTAATACCCCCTTCTTTTATAAAGTGTACAACCAAAGCTGATCACCTTATTTCACCTGTGCTTGATAAAAAGCCTTTGATGCCAAAATTTTATCACACATATCTGTCACCCCATCAAGCACACGCGTGCTATAACGGTGTAATAAGTCGGCATTCACCGTTATAAATTGGTCATACGCTACTGCGGGGATCTCCGGCCACTTATGCCAATCCACCATTTCAACCTGCTTCTTGGTTTTTTCATCAGGGACAAAGATCACTTGAGGGCTTGCTTTAATCACATTCTCGATACTGATTTGTGGGTAATCAGTGGCATTATTTGCAAATGCATTCTCTACACCGCACACCGTCAATAATTGGTGGATCCAAGTGCTTTTATTCACCGTCATCATAGGCTCAGGCCAAAGTTGATAAAACACTTTAAGAGAAAGTGTGTCTGCGTAGCGCCCTTTTATCGCATTAAATTGCGCTGTAAAAGCACGTGCCGCCCCCTCTGCCTGTTGAACGTTTCCCGTCAACTGACCAAATAAACGCAGTTCGTCTGCGACCTTATTGATGTCTTTGGCTTCGCTATACACCACTTTAATGCCCAGCTTTGCTACTTTCTCTAAATCAATTTTTTTACTGCCTGTTTGCCAAGCAATGACTAGGTCAGGTTTAAGCGCTAATAACTTTTCAAGTTGAATGCCATTATAACCACCAATTCGCGGGATCTTGTTTGCTTGCGCAGGAAAGTCAGCGTAGTCAACAGTCCCCACGATTAAATCACCCGCGCCTACCGTGAATAAGTTTTCAACAATATGAGGCGCTAAAGCGACGATACGCTTTGCCTCAGCAGCTTGGCTATTAAGGCTGATGAGTAATAACATCAAAAGTAACGAGCTGTAACGTTGCATTAAAAATCAAACCCTTTTTGCGCTTTTATGCCTGCTTCAAAGGCATGCTTTACGTTGCGAACTTCACTGACCGTATCAGCAAGATCTGTTAAACGCCGATGTGCCGCTCTGCCTGTGATTATCACTGACTGCATTTTAGGACGATTTTCAATTGCAGTAATGACCTCATCTAAATCAATATATTCGTAGGTCACCATATAAGTCAATTCGTCAAGTAAGACCAGATCTATACTGTCATCAGCTAACCAAGCTTTCGCTTGAATCCAGGTGTCTTGTGCTGCTTTCGTGTCGGTCACACGGTTTTGCGTTTCCCAAGTAAACCCTGTTTTCATCACCGAAAATGGCACCCCCGCTTTTTCCAGTAAGTTGCGCTCTCCACACTCCCACATACCTTTAATAAATTGTGCTACTGCCGCATTCATACCATGGCCAACACAACGGGCTACCGTACCAAACCCAGAAGTCGACTTGCCTTTACCATTGCCAGTAATCACTTGAAATATACCTTGCTCTGTTTGTGCAGCCGCCACTTTTGCATCAACACTTTCTTTTACTTTCTGCTGACGTTTCTGGTGCTTATCATGCCTTTCTTGTTGCGACTGTTGTGTATTCTCTTGCTTATTTGTACTCATAAAGCCCTCTATTGACCATATGTTATGGCGGTGATTTTTGGTATATCTAAATATTGTTCACATACATCAGCAAGACGCTCTAGTTGTGCCTCGCGATGCGTATTGAGATCAAACATTGTATTTTGTAATTGGCCATTGCTCGCCCAGCCTAATATTGATTGGGCAGCGCAGGCACTATCGAACAAGCCATGTAAGTAAGTACCCACCATCAGATTATCATCAGAAATAAAACCATCATGCTCGTAACCATTGGGATGATCTGTAAAAGATAAAAAAGGCTGACACATCGCAGGGCCAGTACTGTACCCACAATGGATTTCATAACCCGAAATACTCACCTTTTCGTCATCTAGATGACATTTTCCGCTGACTTGAGTCAACACTTTATCCGCGGTTAATACCGTTTTGAACTGTGCTAATCCTAACCCCTTAATTTCTGTTACTGTTGACTCTATCCCTAACGGATCACTGATGGACTCACCCAACATTTGCAACCCGCCGCACACCCCGAGCACTTTACCACCATAGCGTAAATGGCGCTTAATCTCCTGTGACCAAGTTTCTGACTGTAAAAAAGCCAAATCACTGATCACGTTCTTGCTACCTGGAAGAATGATCAGATCAACATTACCAATCTGTTGAGTATGACGTATATAGCGCAAATCCACATTGGGGTGTAGACGCAGCGCGTCAAAGTCAGTGTGATTACTAATATGAGGGAATAATAATACAGCAATAGTGAGCTGTTTATCTTCGACGACATTATCCATAGCAACCGCATCTTCGGCATCTAAATTTAATGCATGTAAATACGGCAATACCCCTAACACTGGTTTTCCTGTGCGCGCTTCTAACCAATCAAGGCCAGATTGCAACAAGCTGAGATCTCCGCGAAAGCGATTGATCACAAACCCTTTTACGAGGGCTTGCTCTTGCTCACTGAGTAACATTAGCGTGCCTACCAAATGTGCAAATACGCCCCCTTTATCGATATCTGCGATAATAATAACTGGGCAATGAACCTCAGTAGCAAACCCCATATTTGCAATATCATTTTCTCGTAAATTGATTTCTGCGGGGCTCCCTGCGCCTTCCACCATAATCATATCGAATGAGGTCATTAAGCGAGTATGCGATTGTAAAACAGCCTGCATAGCCACTTTTTTGTAATCATGATATTTCGTGGCTTCCATATTACTAATGGCTTTGCCGTGAATAATCACTTGTGCGCCAGTATCGCTGTTGGGCTTCAGTAAGATTGGATTAAAATCCGTATCAAGCGGAACTTTCGCTGCAACAGCTTGTAGAGCTTGTGCTCGACCGATTTCCCCACCGCATGGCGTCACTGCACTATTTAGTGCCATATTCTGCGGCTTAAAAGGTGCGACTTTACGATGTTTCCTAGCAAAAACACGACATAACCCCGCGACAAGGGTACTTTTACCAGCATCGGATGTGGTGCCTTGCACCATCAAAGTTTTCAATCGTTTTATCTCTATTTAATGCGTAAGGCACAGCCGGCCATAATAAATTCAACTCTATCCGCTAACTGTGCAATATCTTGGTGTAACCACCCAGACTGATCGACAAATACACGACTCAGCTCACCTAAGGGAACAATGCCATGTCCTACCTCGTTGCTCACTAAAATAATGCGCGCTTGGCTTTTCTCCAGCGCTGTTAAAAGCGCGGATTTTTGTTGCAAAAAAGCGTCCACCCCCTGTTCGCATAAACCATACGTTAACCAAAGTGTTAAGCAATCTACTAAAATACAGGTGTTCTTATCTGCATCCGTTATAACTTCAGGTAATGACCATGGTTCTTCAACCACTGACCAATCCTCAGACCTTGAAACGCGGTGGTGTTTAACCCGTTGCGCCATTTCTTCATCTTTTACTTGTGCCGTGGCAACATACACTAACTGGGATACCAAATTACTATGCAGCCATTGCTCTGCTTGGCGCTCGGCCAAACGGCTCTTTCCTGAACGAGCTCCGCCTAACATCAATACTATTTTTTCATTCATAACCATACCTGAACGCAAAAACCGTAAATAACCAATTCAGCGATTTGCTGTGCTGCACCGAGACAATCTCCGGTATAGCCTCTTAATTGACTTTTAAACCAGGTAATACACAGAAAACGAGTAAGCCATAACACACAGATCAACAACAAGCACTCGATAGAAGAAAACAACTGAGTTAACCACATCACCAATAAAAGGCTACCAGCGCTACAATATAAAACCTTTAGGCTTTGCCGAGATAAAGCTTTTGCAACCGGTTTAACCTTACTTTGTGCATCTTCTTGTACATAAGCTAACCTGCCAATAATACTGGTCGCCATTGCTCTGCTTAACGTATGAGCACAAATCAGTGCTGCGCTAACCCATAGCCAATGATCGGCCAACAACATAAGTAGTTCATATTTAGCTAATAAGAGTAACACCAGCGATGTTGCACCGTAGGTACCTAAGCGACTATCTTTCATAATGGTCAGTTTTTGTGAGACAGACCAACCACCACCAAAACCATCCCATACATCCGCAAAGCCATCCTCATGGAAGGCCCCTGTTAATATTAACCCGCTCGCAAGCACGATGATAATCGCCATTGAATCAGGAAATAAAAACTGTAACCCACAATACAATAACGCCAATGCCGCACCAATAGCACCACCCACAATGGCAAAATAGCGACTCGCTTCGTTCAACGCATTATCAGCAATCGGCATCTCAATGTTTACCGGTATTCGCGTTAGAAAACTCACCGCTAATAACAATCCTTGCCTATTCACCTTGTACAACCTGAGTAACTTGCGCGTCTTCAAAACTGGCCATGTCATTATATAAAGCCAGAGCACTTTGCATAATGGGTAAAGTGAGGGCGGCGCCACTACCTTCACCTAAACGCAGACCTAAATTGAGTAACGGTTTTACATTTAAATACTCCAGCATTTTTGCATGAGCTTGCTCACCTGAGCAATGTGCAAAAATCATATATTGCTGAGCATTAGGTGATAGCGCAATCACAATCATGGCCGCAGCAGTGGCAATAAACCCATCGACCACAATGACAGCTTGCAACCGTGCTGCCTGCTGCATAGCGCCCACCATTTGACAGATTTCAAAGCCACCTAAACAACGTAAAATGTTACGCGCATTGGTGAGCTTCGATTCATGAAGCACCAGCGCCTGCGCCAGTAGCTGTTGCTTTTTAATAACAACTTCACCGCTCACTCCAGTTCCTTTTCCTACCGTTTCTTCTGGAGGCAATCCCGAAAGCGCGGAAAAAATAGCAGCCGCTGAGCTAGTATTGCCAATTCCCATCTCTCCAAATGCATATACATTTGCACCTTTTTGACTTTGTAATATCAGTATTTGCGCGCCAAGGTTAAGACCTTGCTCAAGCTGTGATTCACTCATAGCTTCATATTCATGGAATGCTTGAGTTATATTGCCCAATCGTTGAGAAATTACCCCTAAATCAGCTTCTGGTACATTCAAAATACCACAATCTACAACACTCAATTGCCAACCAAATTGGCGGCACAAAACGTTAATCGCCGCGCCACCAGCTGCAAAGTTAGCCACCATTTGCCCCGTCACCTCACTCGGTGCTATAGATACGCCTTGTGAGGCAATACCATGATCCCCTGCAAATACGATTAACTGGGGTGCTATAACAACCCATTTTTTTGATAAAAACTCAGTATCTGATGTGTGTTGAGAAAAAATACTCACCAGCTGAAAAGCAACACTCTCTAACTGCCCTAATGCGCCGAGTGGTTTGGTTTTTAAATCAATCTTTTGTTTTATTTGTGCTGAAAATTTATTATCTAATGGCTTTACCATATGTCTATTCTCATTATGTATTTCACAACCCAACTAGGCTGACCGCTTTCGAAACATCAGCAGACCTAAGAAAAAGACACTGCCAATTGCTGAAGTGATCACGCCAATCGGTAACTCTTGATTTTCTAATGCGACCCGTGCAATAACGTCAACCCAAATCATTAACAACCCACCACTCAACGCTGTTGCGAACAGCCCTAAAGTGGTCGCTTGAGACACAAAAAAACGTACAATATGTGGGATCATCAATCCTACAAACCCGACGCCACCACACATTGCGACTAACACAGCCGTTAACAACGAACTCAACAGCAACATACCTAAACGTAGCTTTTCAACGCTCACACCTAGAGTCGTAGCACTTTCATCACCCAGTAAAAGGGCATTGATTGAACGGCGTAACAGCAGCATCACCAACATGCAAGCACAGACCACAAAAGAGGGTAACCATAGCCACTGCCAATCGGCTCTGCTAAAACTGCCTAAGTTCCAAAATAAAATAGCGCTGATCGCCTGAGGATCGCTCCAATACAATAATAAACTTGTAAACGCACTGAATAGGAAGGACAACGCAACCCCAGCCAATAACATCGCCTCTACTTGAGCAGAGCCTCGCCCTTTTGCAATCAACAACAAGAGCGTCATGGCCAACAAGCTACCGGCAAACGCTGCCCCTGAAAGCGCAAGACCAGCTTGAATGCCTGTCAGTGCGAAAAGTAATACAACCCCAAAAGATGCGCCAGATGAAATACCAAAAAGATAAGGATCAGCCAAAGGGTTACGAGTCACCGTCTGTAAAATGAGTCCAGCCAATGCTAAGCCACTACCTGCAATAAATGCGAGAATAACGCGTGGCAAACGTAGCTCAAACACAATTTTTTGTGAGAAGTCATTTGCTTGATATTGCCACAGTGCATTAAAGACATGCTCCCCCGTAATATCAATTGCTCCCAACTTCAGCGCCATAAAAAAACTGAATACACAACCAAAGAACAGTACACATATTGTAACGATACGCTTCATAATGCATATCCGTAATGATACCGAATATGTGGGACTTGCTCGATGCCTTCATAAGGGCATGACACAGAACTTACCGATGCACATACGCCATAAACATCCGCCAACAATTGTGCATTGAACACGTCGAGTGGTTTTCCATGTGCAACTAAAGCACCTTCCTTTAAAACGAGT
Organism: Pseudoalteromonas sp. MMG005; assembly: GCF_018101015.1. Classification (NCBI taxonomy): domain Bacteria; kingdom Pseudomonadati; phylum Pseudomonadota; class Gammaproteobacteria; order Alteromonadales; family Pseudoalteromonadaceae; genus Pseudoalteromonas; species Pseudoalteromonas sp. MMG005. Next base: position 198,316 of record NZ_JAGJEK010000001.1, read on the forward strand.
ATTTCATCGCACAATGCACCTGCAAGATTTAAGTCATGAAAAGAAGCGAGTACTGTGATGTTGAGTGATTTAGCAAGCTCCATTATTTGAATTTGATACTTCACATCAAGGTGGCTCGTTGGCTCATCCATAATCAAAAACACAGGCTGCTGTACTATCGCTCGCGCAATTAATACCCGTTGCTTTTCACCACCGGAAAGATAAGAAAATGGCTGGCGAGTTTTATCACTGAGACCTACTTTATCGATAGCACTGGCTACAGCTAATTTATCTTGTAAACTCACAGCACTAAATAATGACTTGTGAGGTAATACCCCCATTGCCACTACATCAAAAACACTCAAATTAAATTGGTCTGGGATCTCTTGTAACACCACTGCGACTTGCCTTGCGTAGTCTTGTCTTGAGTAATGGCATAAAGACTTGCCTAAAAAGACAATTTCTCCCGTCGTTGGGGTTGTATATCGATATAGGCTTCGTAACAACGAAGATTTTCCAGCTCCATTAGGGCCAATTAAGCCAACAAACTTGCCTGTATCAATCGAGAAGTTAATATCACTGAGTATCTGATTATCATCAATTTTCAGCGCAAGATCACGTACTTCAATAACTTTCGTTTGGCACTTTTTAGCGTCTTTCACAGTGCCCCTTTAGCATCAGTTAAGCTTTAACAAGCGATTGAATAAATCAGCAGTGTACGCGTTATATCAAGGTGAGCAATATAAAGGACAACCCATCATATCATTTGAAATATGGGTATTATGAAGCATATTGAACAACTCAGAGTACGCCCGCTCATGAGAAAATTGTTGGTCTTGGTATCTGACTTTCGTACTCACAGTACTTTACAGTTGCGAGGACAGTTGAACATTTTCAGTTCATTCCCAAGAAGTACCAACAAACAACCGTATTATGCTGTCTAGACGTCTAAAATACAACTTTAGGCCAAGCGACACCTTGTTCATCATAGTACACCTGCACTTTTATTACGCTAGCATACCCAACATCAAAAATACTAAGCTGTTTCACGCTATTACTAGGAAACTGCAGAATCATAGCCAACAACTGTTTAATAACACCTGCATGGGTTATTACCAAGCTACACTCATCGTTTGGGATCGCTAGCTGTGATTGCCACCAAGTTTGAACTCGTAAATGAAAATTCGTCATAGACTCCGCATCTTGTGGCGTATGTGACCAAGGATCAGCCCAAAAATCACCGATGCTCGGTTTATCAGTATTGCACCATAACCACTCAAAAGGCTTGCCATCCCACAGACCAAAGTCCATTTCTTGCAAATCATCAACTATCTCAGCAGATAATTGCCTTTGTTCGCTAATTTTTGTCGCAAACTTACTGCATCTAACTAGTGGGGAACTGAAGATTTGCGTTACTGCGGTAATACCTTTCGTTACATCTTCTAGTTGCTGCCAACCGAGAGGACTGAGAATTATATCAGAACGGCCACATAATATACCTTGCTCGACGATTTCACCATGACGCAAAAAATACCATGTGCTCTGCATAACCCCTCCTCCCAAAACTCAGATACAAAAATGCGAGCCTATCGCTCGCATTAAAATTAGCAACAACCTGCTACTAACGTCATTTTATTAGCATATTATAAAATTTGGTTTTCTTTCCAAATTTGCTCTTTAGCTAAGCGCTTTTTGCGTCGATCACATGGATCATCGCAGTCACATGCTTTATCAATACCAACAGAACCAAGGCCACCACAACTACTTGCCATAGATTTCTTCTGAACAATCACACCGATTGCCATTGCCGTAACAATTAAAATCAGTAAACCAAATGTAAGTAAAAACAGCGACATTGCACAGGCCTCTTAAAATACAAAAAAACAACTCAACTATTGAGCTGACGACGGTATAAAACACCCCTCATTATAACGCGGTTATTCCTTACTCACAAATAAGGTTTAAACTGTTCACTGGCATAAGTAACTAATCCAGTATCACTTTTGCTTATCAAATATACAGCCAAGTTATGTTTTTCTGCGTAAGCCTTAGCTCGTTCTGTTCCCATTACAGTGAGTGCGGTTGCCAATCCATCAGCGGTCATTGCTGAAGGATGCAGCACGGTTACAGATACCAATTCATGCTTCACTGGCATCCCTGTCGCTGGATCAATTAAATGTGTAAATGTCTCACCATCCATTTCATAAAAAATCCGATAATCTCCAGAGGTTGCAAGACCATTATTCCCAGGTTCAATAATTTTATGAATTTGTCGCTGTCCCATCGGCGCATCAGGTTGCTCAATGGCAATACGCCAAGGCTGGTTATCCGCTTTAGTGCCTGAAATTCTCAGCTCCCCACCAATTTCCACCATATAATTGCTCAAGCCTTGCTGCTCTAGTAACATCGCGACCTTATCAATACCATACCCTTTCGCCGTTGCCGAAAACGACAACTCTAAACCATGTAATGTTTTGGTAAGGCCTTGCTCATTAAGCACGAGTTTTTCAACACCAATACGTGTACGCATCTCATCGAGTTGTTCCTGACTTGGTTTTTTTGTAGGTCGCTTATCAGGACCAAACCCCCATAAGTCAATGAGCGGTCCCATGGTGATATCGAGTGTTTTTGTGGATTGACCTAACCGAATAGATTCAGCTACAACCGCTCTAAAATCATCACTGATCGCCATAAATTTATTGGCTTCCAAGCCATTAAACTGATTAATTTCAGAGTTTTCAACCCAAGGAGACATCGATGCATTTACAGCAATGAGCGTGTCGTCTACTTGCTGCTGTAAAACTCCCGCTTCAATTTCTTTTCCACTAGTAAACACTTTTATATTATACGTTGTACCCATAGTATTCCCGTGCAACGTAAGCGGTTCGACTGAGCGACTTGCTGAATTATCACAACCAGCTAAAAATAATCCCAACGATAATACAAATATCCCACTTATACTTTTCATTAAATTACAGCTCCCTAATAAACAAAAAGCCCTCAAGTCCATGACTTGAGGGCTAACATATATTTCAACATATGCTTATAGAATTAAGTGTGCTAATTAGCCACCGAAGTCATCTAGTAAGATGTTTTCTTCTTCTACACCCAAATCTTTCAACAAGTTGATAACTGCTGCGTTCATCATTGGAGGACCACACATATAGTACTCACAATCTTCAGGCGCTTCATGGTCACGTAAATAGTTTTCAAACAATACATTGTGAATGAAACCTGTGTAACCTTCCCAGTTATCTTCTGGTTGTGGATCAGACAATGCGGTGTGCCATACGAAGTTTTCATTATCAGCTGCTAAGCCATCAAAATCTTCTACGTAGAACATTTCACGTTTAGAACGAGCACCATACCAGAAAGACATCTTACGCTTAGAGTTAAGACGTTTAAGTTGGTCAAAAATATGCGAACGCATTGGCGCCATACCAGCACCACCACCAACAAATACCATTTCAGCATCCGTGTCTTTTGCAAAAAACTCACCGAATGGACCTGAAATAGTTACCTTATCACCCGCTTTTAATGACCAAATGTAAGATGACATCTTACCACAAGGCAGTGTTAGGTTATTTGGCGGCGGAGAAGCAATACGTACATTGAGCATGATGATACCCTCTTCTTCAGGGTAGTTAGCCATTGAGTATGCACGAATTGTTTCATCATCAACCTTAGACTCAAGGTTAAAGAAGCCAAAACGTTCCCAATCGCCACGATACTCATCAGGTACATCAAAGTCAGCATATTTAACATGGTGAGCTGGGGCTTCAATTTGGATATAACCTCCAGCACGAAACGGCACAGACTCGCCATCAGGGATACCTAATTTAAGCTCCTTGATGAAAGTTGCTTTATTATCATTAGAGATAACTTCACATTCCCATTTCTTAACACCAAAAATTGACTCTTCTAACTCAATATCCATGTCTGTCTTCACATTCACTTGACATGCTAAACGACACCCTTCTCGCGCTTCACCTTTTGAAATATGGTCAAGCTCGGTAGGTAGGATATCGCCACCGCCGTTATGAATATGTACGCGACACTGGCCACATGAACCACCGCCACCACATGCAGATGATACGAAAATACCCGCGTCTGAAAGCGCGCCAAGTAGTTTAGTACCAGCTGATGTTTTGATGCCCTTTTCAGGATCACCATTAATATTAATTAATATATCACCGCTCGCTACTAGCTTAGATTTAGCCGCAATTATGACTAAAACAAGTAGTACAACGATAGCAATGAACATTCCTACGCCTAAATATACCTCAAGCATGATTTTTCCTCGCTACCTTACAGTGAAATACCAGAGAATGACATGAAGCCAAGACCCATCAAACCTACAGTAATAAAGGTAATACCTAAACCACGTAGACCATCTGGTACATCTGAATACTTCATTTTCTCACGAATACCAGCAAGCAATACGATTGCTAACGCCCAACCTACACCTGAACCAATACCAAACACCACTGATTCAGTGAAATTTAAGTTACGTTCAACCATAAAGGCTACCGCACCGAAAATTGCACAGTTTACAGTGATCAAAGGTAAGAATATGCCCAGAGCATTGTAAAGCGCAGGGAAAAACTTATCCAAAGCCATTTCTAGGATCTGTACAAGTGCTGCAATTACGCCGATGAACGTCAAAAACTTCAAGAAGCTTAAATCTGCTTCAGGAAAACCAAGCCATTCTAACGCACCTGGTGCTAATACTGCGCTATATACTAATTGGTTTACTGGAACAGCAACACCCAATACAAATACAACAGCAACACCTAAACCAAGTGAAGTGGTTACTTTCTTAGATACTGCTAAGAATGTACACATACCTAAGAAGAAAGATAATGCTAAGTTTTCAATGAAAACCGCTTTAACGAATAAACTAATATAATGTTCCATCTCTCTCCCCTTACGCCTTTGCTTCTACTTGGTCTTTCTTATAAGTACGCAGTACCCAAATGAAGAAACCAATAATGAAGAAAGAACTTGGCGGCAGGATCAGTAGACCCATAGGCTGGTACCAACCACCCTCAGAAACCAAAGGTAAAATCTCAGCACCAAACAATGTACCTGAACCACCTAACTCACGGATAAAGCCAACGGTAAGTAACACGACTGAATACCCTAAACCATTACCAATACCATCCAAAAATGACATAAGTGGTGGAGACTTCATTGCATATGCTTCTGCACGACCCATTACAATACAGTTTGTAATAATTAGGCCAACGAATACAGACAACTCTTTCGCAGTTGCATAAACAAACGCTTGTAATGTTTGATCAACAACGATAACCAAAGAAGCAATGATGGTCATTTGCACAATAATACGTACGCTTGAAGGAATATGGTTACGAATTATTGAGATAAACAGACTTGAGAATGCTGTCACTAGCGTCAAAGCTATTGACATTATTAACGCATTTTTAAGGCTTGAAGTTACAGCTAACGCAGAACAAATACCCAACACTTGTAGTGCAATTGGGTTGTTAGCGAATACTGGTCCAAACAAGACGTCTTTCATTTCTTTTGTATTAGCCATTAGTTCAATGCTCCATTACGTACATTCGCAAGGAATGGGCCAAAACCTTTGTTGCTTGTCCAAAAATCGACTGTGTTACCTACACCAACCGAAGTCAGTGTGGCACCAGATAAACCATCAACTTTATGCTTGTCAGTGCCGGCTGTACCTTTCACTAACGTAATTGGTAAAGACTTACCAGCCCAAGTTGCCGTCCATTTTGGATTTTCAATTTCACCACCAAGACCCGGCGTTTCATTGTGCTTATAAAACTTGATAGCTTTAACTGTTTCAGTATCTTTATCTAATGCGATAAAACCATACATAATACCCCACAAGCCATAGCCTTGAATGGGTAAAATAATAGTCGATACTTGGCCACTTGCATCTTTAGATAAGTAAACAGGTGAATGATCCGTCATACGTTGAATGCCGGCTTTATCGTCTGCTTTGTCTAATTTAAAGCTGCGCTTTGCATCAAACTTTGTGCTTTCAAAGTCAAACGTTGTATGGTCTTGCTCAACGAACTCACCTGTTTCCATATTGATAACACGTGCTTCGATGTTTTGACCAAACATTTCTTCAACATTGGTTACATCATTAAAACCAGCAGCGGCAAGAATATTACGCTGTACATCTTGCGCTTTGTTTGCTTTTTGTAATGGACGTAATTGCACAGAAGCTACCGATACAACAACCGCACATACCAAACATAAACCAACAACAACGCCTAACGTTTTACCTATAGATTCATTGTTACTAGACACGTGCTAATCTCCTCTTAACGTTTGACTGCACAACAAAGTGGTCAAATAGTGGCGCAAATAAATTAGCGAAAAGAATTGCTAACATCATGCCTTCTGGGTAAGCAGGGTTAACCACACGAACTAACACAACCATTACACCAATCAATGCACCGTATGCGAATTTACCTTTATTTGTGAAAGACGCAGAAACTGGGTCAGTCGCCATAAAGAACATACCGAATGCAAAACCACCTAACACTAAGTGCCAGTACCAAGGCATAGCAAATGCAGGGTTTGTTGTTGAGCCAATTAAGTTAAGTAACAACGACATGATAACCATACCCAGGAAAACACCTAGAACAATACGCCATGACGCAATACGCACATAAATTAAGAATAAACCACCTAGCATAATAGCCAGTGTCGATGTTTCACCCATAGAACCTTGGATGAAGCCATAAAATGCATCCCACCAAAGAACCATATTATTAAAATCAACAGCACCTTGTGCTACTTGGCCTAAGTAAGTTGCACCCGAGAATGAATCTACGGCTGTCCATACTGTGTCACCCGAAATATCAGCAGGGTAAGCAAAGAATAAAAATGCACGGCCAGCTAAAGCAGGGTTTAAGAAGTTACGACCTGTACCACCAAACACTTCTTTAGCAACAACAACACCGAAAGTAATACCTAACGCGGCTTGCCATAACGGAATGGTTGAAGGAAGAATAAGTGAAAATAATACTGATGTAACAAAGAAGCCTTCGTTTACTTCATGCTTACGAATAGAAGCAAACAAAATTTCCCAAAAAGCACCCACTAAAAAAATGGTTCCGTAGATAGGTAAGTAGAAACATGCTCCGTAGAACATCTTCGCCCCCCAACCTGCTTGTGCAGTTAACTCACCGCCTAGCGCTTGGAAAATTGCGACTTGCCATGTGTTGGCTATTTCAAAACCGTTACCAAGCGCTAATGCTGCTTGATGACCGATGTTAAACATACCAAAAAACATAGCTGGGAAAGTAGCCATCCACACTAAAATCATGATGCGTTTTAGGTCGATGTTATCACGCACATGCGTGCCGCCTTTGTTAACATAACCAGGCGTATAGAAAACAGTTGCTATCGCTTCATACAAAGCGTACCACTTTTCATGTTTACCACCCGCTTCAAAGTGAGGTTCAATGTCTTCTAAAAATTTCTTTAAGGCCATTTTAACCTTCCTTCTCGATAGTATTCAGGCAATCACGAAGGATTGAACCGTACTCATACTTGCCAGGACACACAAAAGTACACAATGCTAAATCTTCTTCATCTAGCTCTAGCGCACCTAAGGTAATCGCACCATCTAAGTCACCTGAAATAAGGTCACGTAGCAAAGGTGTTGGTAAGATATCGAGTGGCATAACACGTTCATAGTTACCGATTGGCACCATGGCACGTTTAGAACCACCCGTAGACGTTGTCATTTTAAATAAACGACTCGGTGTAAAGTGAGAAATAAACATTCGAGTTACAGAAAACTTATTACTACCAGGGGCAATCCAACCAAATAGTTCTTTTTCGCGACCTTCAAGTAAAACAGATACTTGAACATGGTAGCGGCCTAAGAAAGCATGAGGTCCGGCTGCTGTTTTACCAGCTAACACAGAGCCAGAAATGACTCGGTTATCACCGTCTTCAAGCTCACCGGCAACTAGATCAGTTAGCGATGCTCCTAATTGAGTTTTCACTAAACGCGGGTTTTTCACACGAGGGCCAGCAAGGGCAACAACACGATCTGCATTTATCTCGCCAGTTAAAAATAACTGACCAAAGGCAATAACGTCTTGGTAGCCTAAATGCCATACCTGCTTGCTTGCAGAAACCGCGTCTAGATGATGAATATGAGTACCAACCAGTCCCGCAGGATGTAAACCACCAAACTCGTGCACTTCTACTTGAGAAAGCGACGAACTAGGTACTTGACTACCAGCTTGCTTACAAACGAATACTTTACCATCAGTTAAGCGAGATACCACAGCAAGACCCGCTTCAAATGCTTCCACATTTTCAGCGATGACCACAGCAGGATCAGCAGCTAACGGATTAGTATCCATTGCAGTTACAAACACAGAGCTAGGGTTAGCCTCTAATGCCGCAACTTTGCTAAAAGGACGAACACGAAGCGCTGGCCATTGACCAGACTCAACAAGCACCTCTTTGACTTTATCACGCTCAAGGTTGCTTAATTCAGCAGCCGAAAACTTGTCAAAAGTGATTTGCTCATTGCCTTGCACTTCAATCACGACGGATTGCAGTACACGCTTAGCACCACGGTTGATTTCTTTAACTACACCAGCAGCTGGTGCAGTAAACTTGACGCCAGGATTCTTTTTATCTACAAAAAGAACTTGGCCTTTTTTGACTTGGTCATCCACACGAACATGCATGGTTGGACGCATACCAATAAACTCTTCACCTAGCACAGCTACTCGTTTGACGGCAGAGCCATCATGAATAACTTGCTGAGGTGCGCCCTCTATGGGTAAGTCCAGACCTTTTTTTATGTTGATCATACGCACTTGCATTACATTAACGGAAAGAAATTGAAAAATCTTTAATTACCACGGCGCTTGTTGCCTCATATTCGTCAGGTATAAAAGAGCCACCTGTCCAAGTACTGAAACAAGCATCGTAGTCGTGTTCTCACATATTGCCGAGATTTTAACATTAATCCTACGGACTATGCGAGGAGAAATATTAAATTAATACGTCTTTACAATGGTTTTTATGTAGTTATGGGTCTTGTGATTATCTCAACATAGACCAAAGTCGAATTGATGAAAAATATAGAAGGGTTTTGTGCAAAAATAAAGCTAGATATTATTAAAAGTGTAGAATAAGTGAACTAGGCCTATAAAAAATAGCGCCTAGCCCTCATTAATCATGCCATTACAATAGGTGATTAATCGCTACGATTGAGTCAACTTCTTGATCATAATCAAGCGTTTCTATGCCAAAACCAAACAAACGCAGAAACTCATTATGATAACCAACATAGTCAGTTAATTCGTCAATTGTCTCTGTGGTAACTGAATCCCAAATGCCTTGGATCCGAGCTTGAACATCATCTTCCAGTTCTTTGTAATTTTGAAATAAGTGACCGCCGTCATCAAAACGTGGAGTTTCACCATACAAACTTTCACGGAATAAACCATTAATTTGCTCAACAGTACCTTCATAAGTACCATCCGCTTTCATCACTTTGAATAATGCAGAAATATAAAGCGGCATAATTGGAATAGCAGAACTGGCTTGTGTCACAACAGCATTTAAAGACGAAACATAAGCTTCACCGTTTATCGAAGCCGTAGACGCTTTTATCGCTGCAGTTGCTCTGTCTAAATCTTCCTTCGCTTTGCCAATCGTTGCATGACCGTATATCGGCCACGTCAGCTCCTTACCAATATATGTATAAGCGGTTGTTTTAAAGTTCTCGGCGAGTACATCTGCCTCTTTAAGCGCATCGACCCATAGTTCCCAATCTTCACCACCCATTACCTTTACGGTATTCGCGATTTCCTCCTCGTTTGCCGCTTCAACAGTAATATCACCAATTGCACGTTGAGAGGTATTGAGGTTCTTCGTCGTAACATCTTTGCCGATTGGCTTTAATGTTGAAGAGAACACCTCCCCAGTTTTTGGATCTGTACGACGTGGTGATGCCAAACTATAAATAACAAGGTCGACTTTACCCATTTCAGCTTTTATTGCTGCAATCGTTTTTTGCTTAATTTCGTCAGAGAACGCGTCGCCATTAATGTTTTTTGACCATAAACCTGCATCATCCGCGGCCTGCTGAAAAGCAGCGGTATTATACCACCCAGCTGAAGCTGTTTTCCTCTCAGTACCTTCTTTCTCAAAGAAAATCCCCAAAGTTTTTGCACCAGCACCAAAAGCTGCTGTAATTCGGGACGCCAACCCATACCCTGTTGAAGCACCAATAACTAATACATTTTTAGGGCCATTTGCAATGGGACCTTGGGCTTTTACATAATCAATTTGCTCTTGAACATGAGCAGCACAACCAGCTGAATGTGCATTGGTACAAATAAAACCACGAATTTTCGGCTTAACGACCATGATAAATCCTATTTATTTTTCAAAAACTGCCATAGTTTAATGGCTGATCAGACAAATACAGGTCTGATCAGCTAGTTATCAAACTTCGAACCACCTAAACAACTTGGTGAATCAGGTGTTTGTCCATTCTTTTCGCTATACTCATCAGGAGTGTAAGCATGAATTGATAACGCATGAATATGATTAGCAAGTTCATCTTTTAGCACTTCATTGATAAGGCGGTGACGAGGCAACAAACGCTTGCCTAAAAACGTCTCACTGACAATCACCACCTTGAAGTGAGATTCCTCACCTCGGCTGTGCATATGACTTTCATTCACGACGTTTAGGTGCTTACAAACAATTGCGTCGGCTAATTTGCTGTGGATCTGCTGCTGCATGGACATGCTAAGCCCTTCATTTAAGTTGCGATTAGAGGCTACTATACGCTTTTGCTTGCTATTGACCAACTGTGCGAAAGGTTAAATTTATACGCCCGCTATTCACTTTCATTTGTTTTGGTAGAGCATGTTGGTAATGACTTTGGCTCTGTCCATGCATTAATAAGCAGCTGCCATTGTCTAGCATCAGATTTTGTGTTTGTTTAGAATGCGAATTTCGAATTGTAAATTTTCGGGATGCGCCAAGTGAAATAGACACAATAAATGGTTGACACCCGAGTTCTTTTTCATCATCACTGTGCCACCCCATACTGTCATGACCATTTCTATACCAATTAACTAACAAGGCATTAAAGCTATATCCGTAATGCTCCTGCAACCGTCGACGCATCGCCTTTAAAGGTTCTGGCCAGTTTTCAACAACTAAAGGCTGATTAGAGTAGCTGTAATTAACCTGCTTATCAGCAATAAAGCACTGCAAACGCGGGATTTTATGATGCTTGCCAAAAATGTTGACTTCAGGTTGTTGCCAATTCAAAATCTCAGTCAAATACGTATAGAGGGACATTGCTTTGGAGTGACTCATTACTTGCGCAATATAGTCAAATCCATTCGGTAACAGCTGTTCAGGGTTTTGCAATGTCATGATACCATCTCTTTATTCTCTTTGACTGCTACTATTTATTGATATGACCACAGAAGCTTTTTTGGGTACTCACCCTCTGACATTACACCGTTTTCCTTTAGATCAAAAAAATCGCAGTCTACAAGCTTGGGATGCCGCTGATGAATACTTAATAGAGTATACCTTCGCCAATTATGAAACACCAAAGCATGCACTTATTTTCAACGATAGTTTCGGCGGATTGGCCGCAGCATTAATAGCACAGCATCCAACCATAAAAGTGACAACGGTGTCAGACTCTTTTGTAAGTCATCAAGCCTGCCAGTATAATTTAGCTGAAAATACGCTATCAAAGACGCACCTCACCCTGCAAAATAGTTTGGCGCCATTACCTTTGGATTGTGACTTAATTCTAATGAAAGTCCCTAAAAATGCGGGCTTTTTGCAACATCAGCTCGCACAGTTAAGTCATTTACCAGCCAATATCCCAGTCATTCTTGCTGGAAAAGTAAAAGAAATACACAGCTCAACATTAAAAAGCGTTGCACACTTTTTATCAGCACCCACAACCAGTTTGGCAGTAAAAAAGTCACGGCTCATCTTTACACACACCACTTGCAAACCGGTCGATGATAAATTTCCTACAGATTGGCCATTAGAAAAAACCGACTTCACAATTTCTAATCACGCCAATGTGTTCTCTCGTGACTCGCTCGATATCGGAGCTCGATTTTTTGCTAACTATTTACCTCAAGGTAAAAAACCAATTAAAGTCATCGACCTTGGCTGTGGAAATGGCGTGATTGGCTTACTTACTCTAGCAAAAATGCCCAATGCCAAACTTATTTTTGTTGATGAATCTGCGATGGCAGTAGCAAGTGCAAAACAAAATATTCAGCACAATTTACCTGAACAGATAGATAATTGTGAATTTCACCAAAATGACTGCCTAACCAACTTCACCCCAGGTTCAGTTGACTTGGTGTTATGTAACCCCCCATTTCATCAAGCTCAGGCGATCACTGATCACATTGCTTGGCAAATGTTTATACAAGCAAAGCATACGCTAAAGCAAGGTGGTGAATTGCGTATTATCGGTAACCGACATTTGGATTATCAAGACAAGCTACATCGTCTATTTGGCAATTGTAAAATTATCGGCAACAACAAAAAATTTACCGTACTGAGTGCCACAAAAAGAGGTTAATTCATGCTAAAAACTTACTTTATATCCATTGGTGTTTTTATACTATCGGGATGTACAGCACAGCCTAAGTCTGTCATTTTGAATCCAACTTACTCAGCTCAGGCAGTCAGCCATTTCAATACGCACATAAACGCACGAGTCTCTGATCATCGAACAACCAATTTTGTCATTAAAGTGCTCAATCAAGAGCCAGCTGTTTATTTACCTGATGCCAGTTTACCAATAAAAATAGAACGTATTTTTTTTGATGCTTTACGCAGTAATGGTGCAACGCTTGATACCACAGAAAACAAAAAAGTAGCTCTACAAATCAATACCTTTTATAGCAAGATTACTGAAAGCATTACCCAACATGAAAGTAACGCAACCGCTGATTTTCAGATCTTTGCATCACACAATGAACGTACTTTTGAAAAACGTTACACCGGCACATCACAATTGAAAGGGCCTTTAAAACACGAACAAGCAAAAGTGGAAGGCCAATTGAATAACTTGACGCAGAAAATAATCACTCGCATTGTATCTGATCAAGAACTTATCAATTTTTTACAAGGACAATAATATGAATCGAGTAATCATTGCTTGCGCCATTTTTATTTTTTCAAACCTATCTTTTGCTGCAAATAAGGAAGGCCGCTTTGTACAAAAAGACAACTTATTCCCTAGAGTTGAAATCACAACGAGCTTAGGGGTAATCACTCTTGAGTTAGATAGATCTAGAGCACCGATTACCGTGAATAACTTTCTCACCTACGTTGTTAATGGTGACTATAAAGGCTCTGTATTTCATCGTGTTGAACGTGATGAGGCCAATGAACAAGACTTTGTCATTCAAGGTGGTGGCTATGACAAAGAGTACGATGGCATGTTTGAACGCCCTCCTATATTCAATGAAAGTGGTAACGGCATGAAAAACGACATATACAGTGTCGCTATGGCATATCAAGATAGCAAGCCGCATTCTGGAACAAGACAATTCTTTTTTAATATGGATAACAATAAACACTTGAATCCGGGACGTGATTGGGGTTTTGCTGTATTTGGTAATGTGATTGAAGGGTACGAAACACTTGATAAAATAATGCAGGTAGAAACGGGGTTCAATGAGAAACTGGGCTATACATTTATTCCAAAGAAACCAGTTATTATATACGATGTGGCAATCTTAAAAGCGATAGAACTCTAATTTAAAAGAAGCATAAAACATGATCCTCAAAGCGAGTTTAAGTGACTACTTAAGTTATTATAAAGATCGACGTTTGATTACTATTTTCATGCTAGGGATCAGCAGTGGCTTCCCTTGGGTTCTGATCGGTTCAGTCATGTCCGCATGGCTAAAAGACGAAGGTTTAAGCCGAAGTATGATCGGTCTATTTGGGATTGTATTTGGTGCGTACACCATTAACTTTCTATGGTCTCCTTTGCTCGATCGTGTCAAGCTCCCCTTTCTAACGACACAATTAGGTCAACGCCGAAGTTGGATTGCCTTATGCCAAGTTATTACCGCACTGGCCACCATCGCAATGTCATATATTGTTATAAAAGATAACTTGTTCAGTGCCGCCCTATTGTGTTTTTTAATAGCAGCAGCATCTGCTACACATGACATCGCTATAGACGCATATAGAATTGACATATTACCTGAAAATGAGAGTGAAAAAGCCACCGCAGCTGCTGCAATGGCCACCTCTGGTTGGTGGACAGGATATGCTTTACTGGGCGCTATTCCATTTTTCCTTGCTGACTCTCCCTATTTTGATTGGCCAAAAATTTACTTACTGCTTGGCATTATTATGGGCTTATTAGTGTTGGTTACACTGTTTGCAAAAGAACCTAGCTCACAAAGAGATCATGTTCATAAACAGTTGGAATTGGCATATCAAGCAAGACTTGGCAACTCACAAAGTGTATTTAATCGAGTATTCGCTTGGTTTGCGGTGACATTGGTCGAGCCCTTTAGAAGCTTTTTTACCAAAAATGGTGTTAAAACAGCGCTCGCTTTATTGTTATTCATATTCTTATTTAAAATAGGTGAGTCATTTTTAGCGAGAATGTCCATCGTCTTTTATAAAGAGATTGGTTTCAGCAACACCCAAATTGGTCAATACTCAAAACTGGGGACGGGTGTCATTACCATTATTTTTGCATTTTTAGGCAGTATTTTTAATCATAAATACGGTATTGTAAAAGGGTTATTCATCAGTGGGATCGCAATGGCAGCATCCAACTTAATGTTCTCATGGATTGCCATAGCAGGCCCCCAAGAACATCTTTATGCGATGGCAGTTGTCATCGATGGTTTTACACAAGCTTGGTCATTAGTCGCAATGGTTGCATTCATTTCTATGCTATGTGACCGTGCATTTAGCGCAACACATTATGCCTTATTAGCATCGCTTGGGAGTTTAGGACGAACGGTGATGTCGAGTTATAGCGGCGTAGTCATTGATGATTGGTTGCATGGTAATTGGGCTATCTTCTTTGCTATTACTGCATTAATGGTATTACCGTCGCTATTATTGCTTTATATAATACGTAATAAATTGTTTCAGATCGAAATGTCTTATCATGCATCAAAAAATAGGTAAGAATGAGAGAGTTGAGGTGCAGTTCCTTGCACCCTCTTACGCTATGTTAAATGTTAGTCTTCTTCTTTAACTAAGTTCAACCCTTCATAAGGGTCAACTTCTAATGCTTCGCAGTAGCGTAAAAACTCTATCACATCAAGGCGACGTTCTTGGTTTTCAATTTTACCAATAAAAGAATGTGGCGTACCCAGAACTTGAGCTAAGCTACGCATTGTATGGCCTTTTTCGTGACGCTTCGATTTTAACCACTTAGTTAACTTACCGTTTTCTTCAGAAGAAACAGTTTTACCCATCATATTAAACATCTCCTACTCGATGATTTCTTTAATTAATACCAATATGAAATTTGCCCGTCTCACATCAGCGGTGTACTGTATACCATAGGCTTGATACGAAAATCTATCATTTGTTCCTATGTACCAAATTAGGTATAGACTATATTTCTGTTAACACCTAATTAAAATTTAACTTTTTACCGACTTTTTATCCAAGCGTTAACAGGCATTAACTTTAACAAATTTTTTATAAAATGCACCAGAAAATGAAATAATTTATTTTTACTTTTAAAACAATTACTTACAAAATCAGATTAAGGAATAAATTGATGATAGAGAATTATTTATGATTAGACTACTGTTTTTAATACCTATTTTATTATGTGCTGGTTGGTTTTGGTTTTTAAGAAGCAACCATATTCCTCTGAAAAAAGGAAGGCGAGGATTTATCTACATACTAACATTTAGCACTTTTGTATTAGCATTCTTTGCATTAATGATCTACGTGACAAAAAAATAAAAAAGCCACGTATTAACGTGGCTTCTTCTCTAACTTAGAAAAGCTAAACACTAAAACTCGCACCGCAACCGCATGTTGTAGTTGCATTTGGGTTACTCACAAAAAAGCGTGCTCCCTCTAAGCCCTCTGTGTAATCCACTACACCATCAATTAAATATTGAATACTCATGGGATCAACAACCATAACCACACCATTTTTCTCAATTTCTAAATCACCTGGATTGGCTTTTTCATCAAAAGTAAATCCATATTGAAAGCCAGAGCAACCGCCTCCTGTTACATAAACACGCAGTTTTAACTCAGGATTCTCTTCTTCTTCGATTAACTCTTTTACGCGATGTGCCGCAGCATCACTAAATTGAATTGGTAACTGTTCAGACATACTATTCGACCCTTGTACATTTTATAGCTGGATTATCTAATACCCGAGTATTTTAATCAAGTATAGTCATCGTACCTTAATTGATTAAAATTACACCACATCAATGTAGACTCAAAGGCAATGTCTAGCTTAAGTCTTAAGGTGAATATTTATAACAAGCATAATATATAAATTCCCCCTCAAAATTTGGGTTTGCCACTAAGACGAAGTGACATTTTTTTGATAGACTTAAGTCTTTAATATGACATGGAATTAAGATATGTCGCTGGATACATTACGGCGTAGGTTAGCCAAACCCAAAACATCTGTACAACTGTGTTTACTCGGCGTATGTGCTGGTTTAATTGCGGCTATTCTGATCATCTTATTTCGTCTGACCATCATATTCATACAGTCTACTTTCTTAGACTCCCCAGATCACTTCTCGCAACTCCCTGAATTTCAACGCGTTGCACTACCGGTGTTTGCTGCATTACTCATTGCTTTGTTTGCTAATTTGACTGGCTTTAGACATTACCGGCTAGGTATTCCTTTCGTGATACACCGTATTAAACATCACTATGGACAAATGCCAATTTGGAACACAGCAAATCAATTTTTTGGCGGTGCCGTCGCACTTATTAGTGGATTTTCTGTTGGTCGTGAAGGCCCTTCCGTTCATATGGGAGCCACTGGTGCAAGTATTTTAGCTGAACGACTGCATTTACCAATGAATGCATCTCGTACCCTTGCGGGGTGTGGTGTAGCAGCGGGTATTGCCGCATCATTTAATACGCCACTTGCTGCTGTAATTTTTGTCATGGAAGTCGTTTTAAGGGAATACAAAATACATATTTTCGTACCCATTATGCTCGCGGCTGTCACAGGCGCCTTAGCCACTCAGTTTGTATTTGGCGCCAGCTCTGAGTTGGCGCTTATCAACATCACGCCATTGAGCTTTTGGCACTATCCCTATTTAATTATATGTGGTGTAATACTTGGTGCTGTAGCCTTTAGTTTCAATCAAAACCTCATGCTCATAATAAAAACATTTAAACCTCTAAGCATGTTACCAAGGTTACTTTTAGCAGGGTTAATTGCTGGCCTTATTGGTTATATGGTCCCCCAAGCCATGGGCTCTGGGATGAGTGCTATTACCATTGCTGTTGATGCACCTGAGAATATTCAGCTACTCACAACCATACTCATCGCCAAATTACTTGCAACATTATTTGCTATTGGGCTGGGCATACCAGGGGGATTAATCGGCCCTGTCATAGGGCTTGGCGTTGTCATGGGGACTTTGATGTCGTTTTTTGCACAATTTATTACTCCAGGTGTCGATGTCAGTGGCACATATGGCGTTTTAGGCATGGCTGGACTATTAGCTGCCACATTACACGCGCCATTGGCCGCTTTAACCGCGGTGATGGAGTTAACATCAAGCCATGAAATCATTGTACCAGCCATGCTGGTGATTTCCGCCGCCTATGTCACTGCACTACAAGTGTTTGGCAATCGCTCCATCTTTTTACAGCAGCTTGACTTCCAAGGCTTACCGTATCAAGTTTCACCTGCCAGTGAAGCACTACAAAAAGTCGGAATTATGGATGACATGGATGAGCACTTTAAATTACTCTACTCTGATGACAAAGATCAGATAAAAGAAACGCTTGGCGCAGTAAATAGTCAAACCCCTCTCATTGTATTTGATGAAGAAAATGGTTACCGGTTAGCTGAGTACGACCTCAATCTAATGAGCGACCAAAACATGAATATCTCTTACATTCCTCTGCAAGGGTTAAGCAGTCAAGCGACGTTATCAGATGCATTTGATGTCCTAAAAGACAAACGCAGTGGCGCTGTATACATTTATAACCAAAAAGACAATCGACAAATTATGGGGATATTACGATGGGATCATATCCGCCATATTTTAACCACTCGAAACAGCTTACTTTAAATTTGAGGGCACAATGAGCTTACTTTTGACTTATAAGGCACTACACCTTTTTTTCATGATCGCATGGTTTGCAGGTATTTTTTATCTACCGAGATTGTTTGTGTATCACGCTATGACACAAGAGAAGTCATGCAGCGCTATGCTCAAAATAATGGAACGTCGCCTCTTATTTTTTGTGACACCGTTCGCCATACTGACGCTCGTTTTTGGCGTACTCACCATTGTTGAATACGGACGAGAATGGTTTCGTCATAGCATGTGGTTACATTACAAATTGGTCTTTGTGATCGTGCTATACCTTTACCATGGTCTGTGCTTTAAGTTACTCGCAGACTTTAAACATGATAGGAATAAACGTAGCGATCGCTTTTATCGCTATTTTAACGAGTTCCCTGTGCTCATGTTACTTGCGATTGTATTACTCGCAGTACTCAAACCAAGCCTTTAATTATGTTACAATGGCGCGCCAAATAACCATGCGACTGCATGCCCGTTATCATGGTGGTTTGCTGTGCCGCAAGCCCGTTGTCAATCTGTGATTAGGAACCACCCCATGTTAAGTTTCCAAGGTGAAAACATTCTTTCCGTGAATCAATTGGATCGAGAAGCAATTGAACATATTTTTGCTGTCGCAAAACAAATGGAACCTTATGCCAAAAAGCATAAGCGAACGCGTGTTTTAGAGGGCGCTATATTAGCCAACCTATTCTTTGAGCCAAGTACTCGTACCCGAGTGAGCTTTGGTACTGCATTTAACTTACTCGGTGGCATTGTCCGAGAGACAACAGGCATGCAAAGCTCTGCATTGGCAAAGGGTGAGTCTTTATACGACACTGCTCGTGTGATATCTGCTTACGCCGATGCCGTTGCAATGCGTCATCCTGACGCCGGTTCAGTGTCAGAATTTGCAACAGGTTCAGACGTCCCCGTAATTAATGGTGGTGATGGCCCCAATGAGCACCCAACCCAAGCATTATTAGACTTACTAACTATCGATAGAGAGCTTGGACGTTTTGAGCGTGGTATTGATGGGATGCATATTGCGTTAGTGGGGGACTTAAAATACGGTCGTACCGTACACTCCTTATCAAAATTATTATGTCATTATAAAGATATCCACTTTAGCATGGTTGCTCCAGATGGATTGCAAATGCCCGATTACATTTTAGATAGTGTCAGTAATGCAGGTCATAAAATAGAAATCGTGTCAAAAATGGAAGGTAACTTAGCTGCTGATATCGTCTATCAAACGCGTATTCAAGAAGAACGCTTTCCTTCTCAAGAAGAAGCAAACAAATACCGCGGTGGCTTTAGGATCAGCCAGGCCATTTATAACGCGCACTGTAAACCTAACTCAGTATTAATGCACCCACTGCCGCGTGATAGCCGCAGTGATGCAAATGAGTTAGACAACGATCTCAATAATAACGACAACCTCGCTATATTCCGTCAAGTACAAAACGGTGTCTTGATCAGAATGGCGTTGTTTGCGTTAACGCTCGGTGTTGAAAACCAAATTACCAAGTATGAAGCCGATGTACCTTGGTTTAGCCGCAAGCGTAATAGTTAAATAATAGGAACTCAAAATGACCATTAGCCAAGATTTATTTTCCCGTGCACAAGCTTCTATTCCTGGCGGTGTAAATTCACCTGTGCGTGCATTTAATGGCGTAGGTGGTACGCCTTTATTTATTACCAAAGCCGAAGGCCCGTTTACATTTGATGCTGACGGTAATCGTTACATCGATTATGTAGGTTCATGGGGACCCATGATTTTGGGACACAACCACCCTGAAATTAAACGCTCAGTACTGGAAGCGATCGAAAACGGTTTAAGTTATGGTGCGCCGACTGAAACCGAAATACTCATGGCCGAAAAAGTAAAAGCGCTTGTACCATCTATTGAAAAAGTTCGTATGGTAAGTTCTGGTACCGAAGCTACCATGAGTGCGATCCGCCTTGCTAGAGGGTACACACAACGTGATAAAATCTTAAAGTTTGAAGGTTGCTATCATGGCCACGCAGATTCTTTACTTGTTAAGGCTGGATCTGGCGCTTTGACAATGGGAGTACCCAATTCACCAGGTATACCTGAGGACTTTGCTAAACATACACTTACGGTCTCTTTTAATGACTTAGAAGAAGTAAAAGCCATTTTTTCTGAATATAAAGATGAAATCGCGTGTATCATTGTGGAGCCTGTCGCAGGTAATATGAACTGCATTCCACCACAAGCTGGCTTTTTAGAAGGCTTACGTGAGGTATGTGATACCCACGGTGCGGTATTGATCTTTGATGAAGTTATGACCGGGTTCCGTGTCGCACTCGGGGGTGCGCAAGCATATTACAACATCAAGCCTGATTTAACTTGCCTAGGAAAAGTGATTGGTGGCGGTATGCCAGTAGGTGCTTTTGGTGGTAAACAGGCAATTATGGATTATATTGCCCCAGTCGGCCCCGTGTATCAAGCCGGTACGTTGTCTGGTAACCCTATCGCGATGGCTGCAGGTCTAAAAGCGCTGGAGCTATTATCTGTAGATGGCTTGCATGACGAGCTAGAAGCGAAAAGTAAAGCGTTATGCGAGGGTTTTCAGCAAGCTGCTGATGCCGCAGGTATTCCACTCACAACAAACTTTGCAGGTGGTATGTATGGCTTTTTCTTTACCGAGGCGGAAACTGTCACGAGCTATCAACAGGCGACACAGTGTGATCTAGAGCGCTTTAAACAATTCTTTCATCTAATGCTTGAAGAAGGCGTGTATTTAGCACCTTCAGCGTTTGAAGCTGGCTTTGTAAGTACAATGCATTCAGATGAAGATATTAAAAATACCATTTCAGCAGCTGAACGCGTATTTGCAAAACTCTAACTGTGCACGACTTAAAGTCGTAATAAATCACTAAATTAAAGCCCATTAGGGCTTTTTTTATGTCTACTTACTTTATTTTGAACTAATATAAACATTTACACGGTCTACTATTCTCGAATATTTTTAACATTCAAAAGTGAACAATATGCAAGGATTAAGAACGCTCAGCGCGCCTGCAACACAATTTATGGCGCAATTAAAATATAAAACAAAAATTAGCTTAGTTTTCGGTATTTTGCTGGTTCCATTGAGTTTAAGCCTATTCTTTTTGACAAATATATTGTCAGACTCAATTCGGGTCAGTAAAGAACAACAACATGGTTTAAGCATTTACCCCAAATTGCTCTCAAATATAATGCAAGAGCGTACTGAAAATAACCGACGCGTTGCCACTGCGGCTGGCTTTAAAATTGCAGCTCAAGAAAATTCATCGGTTTTAGAGCTCGTATCAATCCAGTCAAAATTGGCAATTGATGATAATTTAACTCGCTCGTATATAAATAGAACTTTAGTTGAATCAACGCCTCGATTACTGTCACAAATTAATGCAGTAGCAGAGCAAGCAAACAAAGTCATCAGCGCAGGACGATTCACTCCTGATAGTTTTATTGCACTATCGAATCTCAATAAAGGGCTCCCCACCTTTAATGAACAATTACAAAGTAAATTACAAGTTGCACTGCGAGCGATGCCAAGCACAAGAACAATATTACAACGACATATTGATGCTCTTGAGAAAAGCTTAGATGAATATAAAGCCGCTGTGACAGATAAACTCCTAGAACCAGATGATTTACAATTATCTCAAAATCAGTTTAGGCGCTTTCATCAAACCGTTCTTGATGATGTCAGCTCACTCGTTAACTCAGCAACACCTCAGTTAAAAGAATTACTCACGCACAAGCTCGATCAACAGCGAATGATACGAAACACCGTTGCTGTTGCTGCGCTAGTTAGCTTATTAATGGCTGTTTACTTAATGCTTGGTTTTTATTTTGCTGTTTCCGATAGCATTTCTAATTTTTCCCACACAGCAGCCAGAGCAGCCAATGGTGATTTAAGCGCGAAAGCAACAGCTCATGGTAAAGATGAAATGTCTATCATCGTAGAACAATACAATAAAGTGATTGATGCGTTTGTACATATACTAGAAGATGTTAATACTACCAGCAGTGATTTACATACAGCCACAAACCAGCTAAGCCAAATCAGTCAAGATACCCGTGATGATGTGGACCAACAGCAAAATAAGATCCAAACAATTCACGGAGCACTAAGTGAAATGGCGCACTCTGCTGATTCTGTTGAAACATCGGCACTACATGCAACCGAATTAGCCTCAACCGCAGCCCAACATGTCAAACAAGGGACAAAGAATACGACTGAATTGGCGCAACATATGACTGAACTACAACAAGAGTTTGAAGAAAGTCGCGGAGCACTCGATAAGCTCGCACAAGATAGTCAAAACATAAGTAAAGTCAGCGCTGCAATTAGCGAAATAGCTGAGCAAACAAATTTACTGGCATTGAATGCAGCCATTGAAGCAGCACGAGCAGGTGAACAAGGCCGTGGATTTGCAGTTGTCGCTGATGAGGTACGTACACTTGCCAAGCGAACACAACAACAAACTGAAGAGATCCACAGCATTATTAGCTCCCTACAAAGTGCTTCTAACGACACGCAAAGTAAAATGCGCAACAGTGTTGAAAAAATGGAACTTGGTGTGAGCGCTGCTAACCAAACTAATCAAGTCCTGCAAGCTGCTGAGCAGAGCATGATAGATATAGATAAACAAGGTCATTTAATTTCTGATCTAGTTAAACAACAATCCAACGCGACCCAACAAGCGCTTGCTGATTCTAGTGAAATTAGTAGCTTAGCGGAGCATACACTTACTTCTGCAGAAGCAACACAAGATGGCGCACACAAATTATCGACCATGGCAACTCACTTGCAAAGTGCTATGAGCCAATTTAAAACATAAGCACATTTATTTAGCCCAACAGAGCTAACACTTAGGTCTTGGCTCAAATTCACTCACTCGCACCGGTAACTGAATGACTTTCCCACAACTTGGCGGTGCTTGTTTCCCTGTCTGTTCATTGACAAAAGCCCAACGTATATCACTTGGTCGATTGTCAGCAATGGCTTGTGGGTTAAGCGGTTTTAAATAACGTATATACAATTCAAGTGCACCACTGGCTCCCGTTAAACCTGTTGGTCGGTTATCATCTCGGCCTAACCACGTCACTGTCACTGTATTATGGTCAAATCCAGCAAACCAACTGTCTCGCAAGTCATTGCTTGTACCTGTTTTCCCCGCAAGTTGAATGGAAGGGAAATGCGCGTTGAGGCGTCGAGCCGTGCCATCTTTTGTCACTCTCTTCAGACCATACTTCGTCATATAACTCGCATCATCAGAAAAACGTTTCTCGGCATCTACTTGATGTTCATAAATCACTTTACCTAATGCATTCGTCATCGCCGAGATACTGGTTAACTTGCTATATTCGCCATTACGGGCAAGCGTGCTATATATTTGTGCTACATCAAAGCTTGATAACTCTAGGGCACCCAATAGCAAAGACGGATACCGGCTAACATGACCTTCAAAGCCGAGTTTTGTAAGTGAGTTCGCCACATTATGAACGCCAATATCAAGTCCTAAATTAACAACGGGGATATTGATACTACGACTAAATGCTCTAAACAGCGGCATACTACCACGAAATTTATGATCGAAATTCTCAGGTGTCCACGTATCCCCGGCTTCATCTGTGACTTGTAATGGCGCATCCTCTAATAAGGTACCTAAGTTGTACTGGGGTTGTTCTAATGCCGTTAAGTAGACAGCAGGCTTCACCAGCGAACCAATATTTCGTTTAGTGTCTAAAACCCGATTAAAGCCACTAAAACGCACGTCTCGACCCGCAGCAAGAGCTGATACACCGCCCTTCTCTACATTAACTGCCACCATAGCCGTTTCAAGTTGCTTTGTTTTAAAACGTCGCTCTAAATAAGGCAAACCTTCACGAATAGCATCTTCCATTGCGGTTTGTTTTTGTAGATCAAAATAAGTAAAGATCCGCACTCCAGCATGAATAATTTCTTGGTTTGGAAGTAACCTTTTGAGCTCTCGATCCACTAACTCTAAATAACCAGGGTAGCTTTTGTGCAAACTATTTTTTAACGATTGAATCTTTATTGGCCTGGCGAGTGCCGCTCGAAATTCATTTGTCGTGATATGGCCTGATTCAACCAGCAAACGCAGCACTAAATCTCTACGTTCTCGAACCCTTTCAGGGTAACGTCTTGGATTATAATATGAAGGTCCTTTCACCATCGCAATCAATAAGGCTATTTGATCAAACTCAAGTTCATCTACTGGTTTAGCAAAGTAAAACTCCGCCGCCAACCCCATACCATGAACGCCTTGGTTATATGCTTGACCTAAATATACTTCATTTAAATACGCCTCTAAAATTTCATCTTTGCTGTAGCGATAATCTAAGATCAGCGCAATAAAAGCCTCATTGATTTTGCGGATTATCGAGCGCTCTCGAGTTAAGTAAAAATTTTTAGCTAACTGCTGCGTTAACGTACTGCCCCCTTGTACCGTCCGGCCAACTTTAATATTGGTATAAAATGCCCGCATAATAGACCACAATGACACACCGTGATGCTCATAAAAGTCTCGGTCTTCGACTACAAGTAATGCTTGCTTCAATATATTTGGGAACTTATCTAAAGGAACAAACTCTCGATCTTGATTACTTTCATTACCAATGCGCGCTATTTGAACTGGCTCTAATCTGGCCGATTTCACTCTACGACCATCTTGACCAACAATACTCGCAAGCTTTTTACCTGCAAAGTTTAAAGTAAATATTTGTGCTTGCTCAGCACCATCATGGAAGTTAAACGTTCGTCGATGTACTTTAATCGTGCGGCCTTGTTGCACATACTGTCCAGTTCGATTGAGTCGATTAACATGCGAATAGTTAAGGCGCTTTAATTCCCATAAAACTTCGTCCTCTGATAAGTATTGGTCGGGATAAAACGTCATTGAACGCGCATAAACCTGCACCGGCAATTGCCATTTGTTCCCCTCGAACTGACGTGTAATCTTGGCATCTAAATACACGACATAAAACGCAACTATCACAATACACGCCAAACTGCCTTTCCAAACTAGATTCCAGATTGTTTTCAGAATGCGCTGTTTAATACGCTGTAATGTTGAGTGTTTAGAGGGCATTTTTGCCGCTTTTTTTCGAGGCTTTGCTTTTGTCGTTTTTACGTTTCTTTTACTGGGTGATTTAACTGTTTTATCAGTGCTTTTTTTAGAACCCGCGCTTTTTTCTGCCATGCCTACCGTACTAGAGGGAGCGTTAAATAGTGGATAAGCCTAGAGTACCTCAGATTAACCTGACCTGAAAGACACTGCGGGCCTAAAAGGCCCGTTATCTTGAGATACCGTGATGCAAGTTACTGTGAGCGAACACTCACAAACTCTGGGTAGGCGTCAATACCACAGTCATGCTGATCCATTCCATTGATTTCTTCTTCCTCTCCAACACGAATTCCTATCGTGCTCTTTAGTAAAGCCCATACTAAATACGACACAATAAATACAAACCCTAAAATACTTATTAAGCCAATAAACTGAATTCCAAACGTCGCATCTGAATTAGAAAGAGGAACTAACATAATACCTAACATGCCACATGTACCATGAACTGATATTGCACCAACAGGGTCGTCTACTTTTGCCTTATCTAAAAACACAATACTGAATACCACTAATGAACCACCCAATGCGCCTAACAGACAAGCCAGTAAAGGGGTCGGCGATGCTGGCTCGGCGGTAATAACAACCAAACCTGCCAAGGCACCATTTAACACCATCGTTAGGTCCGCTTTTCGCCATAATGCCTTACACACTAGTAGTGCTGCAATCGCGCCAGTTGCAGCAGCTGCATTTGTATTAAGCAAAATTTGGCTAACCGCAATCGCATTATTTTTATCTGCGATGAATAACTGTGAGCCACCATTAAAACCAAACCAACCCATCCATAAAATAAAGGTACCCAATGTTGCTAGTGGCATATTTGAGCCCGGTATAGGGTAAATCTCACCGTTTTTACCATATTTACCTTTTCTTGCGCCTAACAATAATACCCCCGCTAATGCAGCTGCTGCTCCGGCTCCATGAACAATAGCCGAGCCAGCAAAATCTACGAACCCTAAGTTAGATAAAAACCCTCCCCCCCAAGTCCAATAGCCTTCAACTGGATAGATAAAGCCTGTCAGCACCACCGTAAATGCAAGAAATGCCCATAATTTCATACGTTCAGCAACAGCACCCGATACAATAGACATCGCGGTCGCAACAAACACCACCTGAAAAAAGAAGTCGGCCTCTAAAGCATGATCTGCTTCAGCGCTCGCAGCACCAATTAAAGCACCAAAGCTAGGCACTACCCCACCCTCCGTGTTACCGACATACATAATATTGTACCCAATCAATAAAAACATGGTGCATGCTATGGCATATAATGCAATATTCTTGGTCAAGATCTCTGTGGTGTTCTTAGAGCGGACTAAGCCAGCTTCGAGCATGGCAAAGCCAGCAGCCATCCACATCACCAGTACCCCTGAAATTAAAAAGTAAAATGTATTTAGCGAAAATTTAAGTTCTATAATTGCGTTTTCCATAGTTTGGTCCTCAAATAGCTTCTTCGTCTAATTCACCAGTACGGATCCGCACAATCTGATCTAGTTCGTATACAAATATTTTTCCATCACCTATTTTCCCTGTATGAGCAGCCCGTGTAAGTACATCAACAACACGTTGTGTATTTTCGCTGTGTGTTGCAATCTCTAGTTTAATTTTAGGAATAAAATCAACCTGATATTCAGCACCTCGATAGAGCTCAGTATGTCCTCGCTGTCGGCCAAAGCCTTTTACATCAATGACAGTCATCCCTTCCACCCCCAGATCTGCCAGCGCTTCTCGTACTTCATCCAATTTAAATGGTTTTATTATTGCACTTATCATTTTCATTGTTAGTCCCCTTAGGACAGGCTTATCCTGTAGTGACAACAATCCAACCTTCATGCCAATAATTTTTTGTTTTTTATTTCATTAAGTTAACTATCGAGGGAATATGATTTGCATAAAAAATGCACCAGTAAGGTGCATTATTAAGATCGCTGGGCTGAACTGGTGCGTACAGATTAACTGTTCACTACAACACAATTACGCTGCTGGGCCTTAGCTTGATACAAGGCTTTATCCGCAGCACGCATGATTTGGCTTAATGAGCCATAATTACAAAAAGCCAAACCTATACTGACAGTACAAAATAGGGTTTCATCATTAATGTCAAACTCTGTTTTTGCCAACCTATGACGAAAATCATTCATCGCTTGCTCTGCAACTTGCAT
This sequence comes from Pseudoalteromonas sp. MMG005, assembly GCF_018101015.1. Taxonomy (NCBI): domain Bacteria; kingdom Pseudomonadati; phylum Pseudomonadota; class Gammaproteobacteria; order Alteromonadales; family Pseudoalteromonadaceae; genus Pseudoalteromonas; species Pseudoalteromonas sp. MMG005. The sequence continues at coordinate 225,944 of NZ_JAGJEK010000001.1, forward strand.
ATTATTCCCAGGTAAAACAACAGCAAACTCCTCGCCACCAATTCGCGCCACCGTACAATGGTTAAATGCACTTTTTAATAAGTCTGCAACTTGAGTTAAAATTGAATCTCCGCCCTCATGACCATATTTATCATTAATGCTTTTAAATAAGTCTAAATCAAGTAACGCTAAAATATATTGCTCAGGTTTAGATTTAAATAACTTTTCCGCTTGTTGACAAAAGAACCGACGGTTATAAAGCCCTGTTAAATAATCACGGTGTGCATATTCTTTTATCTCAGCAATTAAATTTAGCTGCTCCATTGTTTGCATAATGCGGCAATGGAACTCTTCATTCATAAAAGGTTTTGCTAAGAAATCATTAGCACCAAATTTAATAAATTTAGCCGAGAGACCATGACTGCCCGCACCTGATAAACCGATTATGGCCAATTCATCACGTCCACGGCTATTACGAATAGCTTTCACTAATTCAAAACCATCCATCGTTGGCATCGCATAATCCGTAAGCAGTAACTTAATGTCATAGTCTTCTTTAAGCATATGCAAAGCTTGCTCACCATCTTGTGCTTCGAGTACAGTAAACAGTTGCTTTTCCAGCATCTGCCTCATAACTGCCCGGCTGATCATTGAATCATCTGCGACCAACGCCTTGCATCCTTGATTACGTAACAAGCGCGAAACCAGTTTAACGGCGTAAAGGTATGAGTCTCGGTTATCTTTGATTACATAATCAACCACACCCAGTTCTAGCATTTGTTGGCGACTATATTCGTCAATTTTAGACGTTAAAACCACGGTAGGTACATTTTGTCTTAATGTCAGTTGAACAACCTCTCCATCCATCGCATCTGGTAATGTGAGATCCACTAACGCCAATGTATATTGATGTTGGTTTAAATATTCTTGGCTTTCTTTTAAAGACCAAGCAAAATCTATCTCAACCTCTAAATATAGGCTGGCCAAATGACGCAGAACTTGCTGCACCACTTTACTGTCTTCAACAATTAACACTCTTTGCATGGGAATGAGGCTCTATTACTACTAAGAGAAACTTAACGGATCAAGAATTTAAGAAAATAAATACTTTAATACGACATAATTAAGTCGTAAATATACGCGATTTTTGTTACAAAAAAAACCACAAATACGTTACAAACTACAATCAATTGAGCATTTTTAACTAGTCTTATTTTATTACTTACAACAATCTCATTGAGCACACCATTAAACTCAAATCCTTTGCAATAATGGCCCAAACCTTATTTAATAGATCAATTGTGAAAAGTAGGACTGATATGAAACTCATTAAAGCATTGGTGCTTATCGTCACCTTTATTAGCACAGTGGCATCAGCCACTGAAAATAGCAGAGCTATTGATGTTGATAGCCATATTATTACTAAACATAAAGCGACTATTAATAATCAAAAAATAAATTATACGGTTAACACTGGCACCCAGCCAGTGTGGAATACACAAGGTCATCCCATTGCAACATTACATTATACCTACTACAAAAAAGACAAGGTAAAAGATGACAGTAAACGCCCGCTATTAATTTCATTCAACGGCGGGCCGGGCTCTGCATCTGTTTGGATGCACATCGCTTATACAGGGCCAAGAGTTCTAAAAATAGATAATGAAGGGTACCCAGTGCAGCCATATGGCTTACAAGACAACCCTTTTTCAGTGCTGGATGTTGCAGATATTGTGTTCGTAAACCCAGTCAACACCGGATACTCTCGCGTACTCCCCAATAAAGATGGCACTATGCCCAGCAAAGCGGACCAGAAAAAATGGTTTTTTGGGGTCAATGCTGACATTAAATACCTCAGTGAATGGTTAAACACCTTTGTCACTCGTCATAATCGTTTTCGCTCACCTAAATTTCTCATTGGTGAAAGCTATGGCACAACCCGTGTTTCTGGGTTAGCTCATGCATTACAAAATCAACAATGGATGTATATTAATGGAGTCGTTTTAGTATCACCAACTGACATTGGCATCAAACGCGAAGGCCCCATGAAAGCCGCTAACCGCCTACCGTATTTTGCCGCAGCCGCGTGGTATCACAAAGCATTGGAGCCCAGCTTACAAAATAAAGATTTATTAGAAGTATTAGCTGAGGTAGAGACTTATACTATTAATCAATATTTACCAGCTTTGGCCAAAGGCGCTTTTATTGGTACCAAAGAGAAAATAAGCACCATAGCACAGGTAGCCAAATACAGTGGCCTATCTGAAAAGTTCGTAGCACAAAATAACCTAGACATCCCCACTGACGCTTTTTGGAAAGAGTTATTAAGGAGCAAAGGATTTACCTTAGGCCGATTAGATTCGCGCTATTTAGGTATTGATAAACGAGATGCTGGTGACAGTCCAGACTATTGGCCAGAGCTGACATCGTGGTTGCATTCATTTACACCAGCCATTAATTATTACTTAAGAGAAGAGCTCAATTATAAAACTGACGTTAAATATAATATGTTTGGAGATGTCTACCCTTGGGACCGCAGTAATAATGAAACAGGTGAACAACTTAGATTAGCGATGGCTCAAAACCCTTATTTGAATGTGATGATTCAAGCTGGCTATTATGATGGCGCTACTAATTATTTTGATGCTAAATACACTCTTTGGCAGCTAGACCCCAGTGGAAAAATGCGGGATAGATTAAGTTTTAAAGGGTATCGTTCAGGGCATATGATGTACTTACGTCGTGCTGACCTTAAAAAATCAAATCAAGAATTGCGTGAGTTTATTCAATCTTCATTACCTAATCCTGATGAAGCTGCAAAATATTGATATATAAAAGTGTGAAGATGTTAGCTAATGCATTTTCACACTGGCTCCGATAAATAACGAACTGAAAGTTGGCCCTCCCTCCTGCGCTTTGATAATATTGCTTTTTTATAACATCTTTAGGGGCGTAAAGATGCAAGGTACCTTGAGTAAGTTAAAAGCACAACTCACAGATCCTATTCAGTATCAATTACCTGTTGGTGATGCACTAATAGATCTTAACCCGTTTATCGGCAAGCATATTACATTAACCCACACAGGCAATATATTTTGTAGCAATTGCGGTAAAAAAACCAAAAAGAGCTATTCTCAGGGGCATTGCTTTGTATGTATGAAAAAGCTCGCAAGTTGTGACATGTGTATCATGAAGCCTGAAACTTGCCATTATGATCAGGGAACCTGCCGAGAGCCTGAGTGGGGCGAAAACAATTGTTTCACTCCTCACTATGTATATTTGGCCAACACATCAGGTTTAAAAGTGGGTATTACTCGACACACCCAGATCCCTACTCGTTGGATAGATCAAGGCGCAACACAAGCTCTCCCGATTTTTAAAGTACAAACCCGATTACAATCAGGACTGGTAGAAGTTGCACTTGCAGAGTTCATTGCGGACAAAACAAATTGGCGCAACATGCTCAAAGGCATTAGTGTTGATGCCGATCTCAAAGCTGCAGCGGAACAGTTAATTCCACAAATCCAGAAAAAACTCAGTGAACTTGCCGAGTTGTTTGGTGCAACCGCCATTGAATTGCTCGACGAAGAGATCGTAGACCTCTCATTTCCTGTTGACGTATACCCAAAAAAAGTGAGCTCATTCAACTTTGACAAAAACCCCGAGGTCAGTGGGACGTTACAAGGGATCAAGGGACAGTACTTAATCTTTGACACTGGAGTGATCAATATTCGAAAGTTCACCTCTTATGAAGTCAACTTTGCGCAATTATAAAAATTAATCCAATTAGTCGCAGCCAGAGGCTTACAAAACAAGAAGCCTTGTAGTGTATGACAACCCAGTTTTTGTAGAAATTGACGTTGCTCTGGCTTTTCTACTCCTTCTGCAACAACATGTAAATTCAGTGCTTTCGCCATCGCAATGATCGCGCTTACAATTTCACTATTGCCATATTCATCGGGGATTTTTGCAATAAAGCTGGCATCAATTTTTAAGATATCTATTGGTAGCTTGGTCAGATAACTTAACGCCGAATAGCCTGTTCCAAAGTCATCTAAAGCAATTGATACCCCCAAGTTTTTTAGTTTTTTTAACTCTGCTTTGGCATCATGTAAGTTGCTAATAAAGCTGCTCTCTGTCAGCTCAAGTTCCACGTAACGACCGTTTAAACTATGCTTATTTAACGCATGTGCAACTGTCATTGTAAGGTCCCCTTGACACAAATGTTGTGCGGAAACATTGATTGCAATACGTCGAATATCTACCCCCTGATATCGCCAAAACGCCATTTGCTCACACGCTCGATTAATCACCCATTTATCCAACTGTATTATAAGGCCCAATTCTTCGGCAAGCGGAATAAACTGCGCTGGTGAGATCATACCCAAGTTAGGATCATGCCAACGCAGTAAACACTCTACACTGCTGATCCTGTTACTTGTTAAGCATTGCAATGGTTGAAAATATAATTCAAACTCATTGTTATCAAGTCCGCTCTGGAACCGGCTAAGCATTGATAAGCGTTCCAACGAACGTGCATTCATTGAGGCCCTATATAATTGAAAAGAATTTCGACCAATTTCTTTTGAACGGTACATAGCAACATCAGCATGTTTCAGTAGCGCTTCACTGTCCAACCCATCTTCGGGGTAAATTGCAGCGCCGATAGATGCGGTAGCCGTAACACATATTTCCCCCAGTTCAAATGGCACACTCAACTGTTCTAAAATCTTATTTGCAAACTCGACAACACTGTCAATATCACTCACTTCTGTGAGCAAAATAACAAACTCATCTCCCCCTAAACGTGCCAGAGTATCTCCTTCTCTGAGTTTTTTCTTTATACGTTCACTGACTTGGATCAATAATTGATCCCCAGCACTGTGCCCTAATGAATCATTTACTTCTTTAAAACGATCAAGATCAATAAACATAACCGCTAACGTTTGCTTATCTCGATGCGCCCCGGCTAGCGCCATAGATAAGCGGTCATGAAATAAACGCCTATTTGGTAAGCTCGTTAGCTCATCAAAATACGCCAACCTTACTATTTTTTCTTCTGCATTTTTACGCTCGGTAATATCACTAAAAATCGCCGCATATAAAACATCTTCGCTATAAGGCTCTTTGATCTCAATGATTGTTAGCCATTCAACATATACATCGCCATTTTTTTTCCGGTTACAAATTTCACCTTGCCAAACTCCTTTATCATGAAGCTGTATCCACATTTTTTCGTAATACTCTGCACCATGTATCCCAGAACTCAACAAACTCGGATTCTGACCTAATACTTCATAATCCTGATAACCTGTCAGTATGCTAAATGCAGGGTTTACTTGAATGATCTCTCCATCACATCGAGTGATCATGATGCCATCTAATGAGGCATCAATGATGCGGTTCGCTAAGTAGAGGTTCTTTTCTGATTTTTGTAATGCAACATCACGTTGTGCTAAAACCTTCTCAAGCTCACTGCAATAAGCAGTTTCAATTTCCGTTAAAACGTTCTTAAGTGCCAACAATCCAATCACTAACTCTGTTTTCGGATCTTTAACAACCAAGTGCCGAATCGATTTAGATGTCATTAACCGGTAGGCATCAAACAAACTGTCTTCCGGTGTCACAGAGTACATTGGGTAACTTGCTAGTTGCCAACAGACCATTCGCCAGTCAGGATTTAACACCATATAGGCGATATCTCGTTGTGTAATAATGCCATATTCAGCTAGTGTTTCGTTAAACACTAACACCGCAGTATCACGCTTTTCTTTCATTGCATTGATGGCGACAGATATACAGTCATCGCTTTTTAGTACACTAATTTTTCGTTCAAAATGATCTGCGATCGATCGAAAATGTAAGTAGTGATCTAAGCCCTGATTACGCACAATATCAGATAAAGACACCGCACCTATGGCCTGATTATCTTCATCTTTCACCAAAAGGTGCCTTATCCCTAATTGGTGAAACTTGATTGTCGCTTCTCCTAAGGTTTTATTGATGCGAATGTCGTGCACAGGCGACGCCATCAATGCCCCTATCGGCGTGAGAGAAAATGTTGGATTCTCAAAGTTCAATTTAACACTATCTGATTCCGTCCAAATGCCAACGATGCGCTCATTATCGGTGACAAAAATAGCACTCACTTTATCCGCTCTCATCAGTTTTACAGCATCAACCAAAGGTGTGTCTCGCCCACAAGAGAGTAACCGATTAGAAAATATATCTTTAATTTGTAATTGACGGTTATCAGTTTCCATAAGCTCAGTCTCGCTTTTTAGCAATCCGAACCAGTATAATGTTGCTCATCATTCATACTTTGATTAAGAACAAAAAATGACAATAAAATCCTACCCTTTAATATTATGCTTTCCAGAGAGTATTGACTTTATTTACAATGAAGAATGCTTGAAAATATCATTGTATTACATTGATAAACAAACACTTAAAGATATAATTGTGATATACGAAAATGGCGAATGCTATAATTTATCACAGCAACTAGTTAGCCCAATCAACCTAGACACATTAACCCAATTAGTGCAACAATCACTTATTAACGAAGGTCAGTGCTGCGTTGAAAAAATACTTTTAACTTCACCCTCTCAGGCTTTCCCTTTGTTAAAAGGCATTTCGTAATCTCTCTATTTTGACTCAACCATTAACCAACGCTTTAATATGCGTGACAGCACTGCGCCCCAATGCTGACAAATCATATCCACCTTCTAGATAAGAGATGATACCAAGTGCATGACTATCATTAACAAATTGCACAACTTGCTCTGTAAACCATTGATAATCTGACTCGATAAACTTCAAGCTGCCCATCTCATCTTCTAAATGCGCATCAAAACCCGCGCTAATAAAAATGAGCTGAGGAGAGAATTCAATCAGTTTCGGCAACCATTGTTGAGTAAATAAAGCACGTAAATCATGACCATCACTGGCAATTGGCAGTGGTGAATTTAACACTGTATCTGTATTTTCAATCGCTGTATTTGGGTAAAAAGGATATTGAAACAAAGAGCAAAATAATACATTTGGATCTGCTTTAAAAATATCTTGTGTGCCATTTCCGTGATGAACATCTATATCCAGAATCGCAACCCGCTCTACTCCCTGTTGTTTAGCATATGCAGCGGCTATGGCAACATTGTTAAATACACAAAACCCAGCAGATGTGTGCTGGTTAGCATGATGCCCTGGCGGGCGAACACTACAAAAAGCAGCATCCAAATTACCAGCTAACACTTCATCGACAGCTAAAAGGCCTGCGCCAATAGCACGCTCAATGGCTTTAAATGAATCCGGACATAACCAAGTATCACCATCTAACTCACTCAGACCCTGTGTAGGTAATTGCGTCAACACTTTATCTATCAGCGCGCTATCATGCACCAAGCCTATATGTGCAAGCGTTGCCGCAGGTGCTTGTTTTTGTGCAACAGCAATATCTAATCCTGACGCCAACAATCTATCAGCTATTGCATCTAACCGAGCCGGACATTCTGGATGTTCAGTTATCATCTTATGTTTACGGCAATATGGGTGACTGATCACTGCTGTACGCATGTTAGCTCCTTTTAAGTAGTTTGATAGCAACTCATATTCTAACATGCAGTGTAGCAAAGCCGCCTGCACCGGACTTTGCGACTTTGGTGTAATGACCCGAGTTTATTTCGCCTTTAACTTCAAATCGTGAAAGTCAAAGCTAAAATCCGAAATATCTGGATTCACAAATTCCATTGTGGCATGGCTGACAGTCTGCTCTTTATTCAGTTGAAAATAAATATAGGCATCAGCTTCAAGGCGCTGCTCATCCCACCGAATAACAAACTGATTGCCTGAAACATGTTCTAATTGGCCTTTTAACATTTTGGTATGTGTGAAATCGATACGCAACTTACCGTCCAGTGATTCAACAATAACATCTCCATACCACTGGCTCGTGAGCGTCCCAGTATAATATTGCAGCGGTAATGGCGCTTGCTTTACCGCTGGCGAAACAACCCCAGCCTCCGCGTACAACTTCGCCTTCTCTGACTTATATTCAGTGGCTAATAATGTAACCCAATCTTTATCTGTTCTCCCCAAAGCATCTTCAAATACTTCATGGATTATCGCTGTCAGTGCTGGATATGCTTGTTGATTTGATAACACCACTACACCTAGTTTTTTCTCTGGGATCATCGCCACTTGTGATACCATCCCTAAGATCCCACCACCATGGCCTAGCTTTTTATAACCAAAATAATCTTCGATAGCCCAGCCAAGACCATACCCTCGAAACTGCTGACGATAGGCATCAAACGATGACTGCTTGGGCAACCTCATAATATGAGGGTGCCACATTTGCACCTGATGTTCGGCATTATACAATTGCGCTCCTTGTGGTGTTTTACCAGCGGCTAATTGCGTCAACAACCACTTGCTCATATCATCTACATTGGATGCAATTGCACCGGCACCACGAAAGTCTTGCAAATAGTCGACAAAAAAAGGCGTTAGCTTGCCATTATCAGGGATATTACCTGTCGCCCAATTCTTATTATCCTTTTCGATACGTGAGAATCCCGCTTTCGACGCTTGCATGCCTAATATTTTAAAAATGCGCCGCTCAACAAATTCACGCCAGCTTACACCAGATACTCGAGCGATCACTTCACCTGCAACAACAAACATTAAATTGTTATATGCATATTCACTACGAAAGCTGGAAGCTGGAGGAATATGCTGTAACCCTTGGATAATATCTTGCACTGATTTATCCGTATCAGGCCAAATCATCAAATCGCCAGCACCTAACCCCAACCCACTACGGTGGCTTAATAAATCTCTGATAGTCATATGTGCTGTTGCATACTCATCGTACAGACGAAACTCAGGTACATGTTGAGTCACTTTGTCGTCCCAACTTAATTTTCCGTCATCTATGAGCATAGCAATGCTAGCAGCAGTAAATGCTTTAGAGTTTGAAGCTATACCGAACAGTGTATACTCATCTACTTTAGCGCCCGAAACGATATCTCTGACACCATAGCCTTTTGACAATACGACCTGATCATTTTCCACAACAGCAATCGCAATACCTGGAATATCAAATTGCGCCATCGCAGCATGAACAGCTTTATCGACATCGGCAACATTCACTGTTACCTGATCTTTCGCCTCTGCAAATTCGCTCTGCACTAACAGAAGAGCGGTTGCGACTAACGTTCTAAAAGGTTTCATTATTTTTTACTTCTTTATTTTTATAAATCGAAAGCTCATTCTCTGAACGGCATTTTTGCACATCAACAACACTACGCTGTTGCTGAATGTATTCTAAATAAGGTAGCGGAAAGCCATGCTCCAACGCGCCCGTATACACATGCTGAACATACCAATCAAATGGCAGCTGATCCGCAATAAACGTATTTGCAATGTAACAATATGCGCTCACCTGTTCTCCTGAGATCAGCTGCACCAAGATCTCAGTTCGGTCGTAACGAGTCCCTTCAATATTATCAAGCAACAATTGTTCCTGCGCGTTCAAGGCATAGAGCACACCAAAAACCACGCTATGCTCAGAATGGGTTCGGTGAATATTGCATTTTGCGGAACCATCTGTACTTAACATTGAAAAATTAAGTTCAAAACCATACAACTGTGCGACACCCACTTTTTTGGCCTGCGGCAAGCGCGCAAGCAGTCGTTTACTCGACATATTTGAGCCAAACGCAAAATTATAATAAGTCGCTATTTCCATTGTTGAGTACTCATTAAATAACGACTCTAATCGCCAGTGCAATTAAAATCACGCCTATTCCTCTATCAAACCAATGACCCGCTTTGTGAAAAAATGCCCGTACAGTATCTTTAGTTAGCATGACCGATAAGAAAGAAAACCACAGCCATGTGGCTATGGCCATATAGCCACCATATATCGCCTGCACATAACTGGGTGTATCTGCGGAAATAACTAACGTAAACAAAGATAAGAAAAATAAGGTTGCTTTAGGATTTAATGCATTCACTAAAAAACCGCGGCGTAATGCCATAAAGTTAGATTCAATATGTGCAGTATGCTGAGGCTGTGCAACAGAGTTCGTATTGGCTTGCGCCTGCAATGCTTGCAGCCCCATGTACGCTAAATACGCACCCGCGACATATTTTAAAACATTAAAGGCAGTCTCTGACTGAGCTAATAAAATAGCAACACCAAATAGACAGTAAGTAACATGTACAAGAATTCCCAGTGCGACCCCCGCACTAGTCCATAAAGCATTTGCGCGCCCTTGCTGGACGCTTTGTTTTAACACAAGTGCAAAATCAGGACCTGGGCTTGCTACCGCAAAAAAATGCGCTATCGCTATCAGCAAAAACTCATCAAGATAGGCGAGCATGACGCTGCTCCTCAAGGGCCAACAATATTGGGTTTGGCGTGTCATTAATATACAATTTCAACTGCTTTTGTGCTTTTTTGTAAACGCTGCGCAAGTGAGGCTTCAAATGCTTTTTACCATCAACTTGAGGTTTGAAATGACAAATTAACGCGTGCATAAAAACGGTTTGTGGTTCAGTCAACGCTGCCTGACGGTTCGCATATGGATTATAACATGACCCACATCCGCCCTTAAACTGATACACCGTATTACTCATCATGACACCAAACCCCAAAAAACAAGCCAACGCATCGCTTGCTGCGGCAATTTGCTCCTCACCTCCTGGGGGTAACACGCCTCGATGGTAAATCATCACAGTGGCGAGCGAGCCAGCAAAGCTCGCAACTAAATCTTGTGGCTGATTGATCTGATTAGGGTTATAAGACAATTGCATATTCAGTGCAGGGGGGTTAACTAATTTCGCTTTTTCACCCCGTATTTCATCAATAAAGCTAAACATAGGCATACTTTGTTGCGGCATATGTTGTTGCGGGTTAACCACACTAATTGGCCATGCTTGCATGCCCGCATAATGGCTTACTCGATTAAATACGGTACTGGCCATCTGTTCGACACTCGTTACTTGGTCTGGAAAAAATGCGCCTGTGGGCTCAATGATCTGAGTTTCAGTCATAAAATATTGGCCATCAAACTGCTCACATGCCCATACAAAAGTGTCAATTAGCCACTCAACTTCTGAGTCGCTTAATAATGGTTGTGATTTAAAAAGTGTCAACATAACTTACTTTGCCTTATTTGCCCATTCCCATGCCTGTGTGCCGTACAATGGTACAGTAGACAGGGCATGGTGGTGACTACCACTGGTCTCTTTTGTTGAATACGATAAATAAATTAAACTACGTGTCGGTGCGTCAAAAATACGTCTCACTTTGAGTGACTTAAATAAAATGCTTTTCGAAGTTTTAAAGACAATTTCACCACTTTTCGACAAATCAATCTCCTGTAACTGCGCAGCAGTTATTGGGCCTGTTTGGCGGCAAGCAATAGACATATCAGAGGGGTCTGAAAAATCAAGATCTGCTTCAACATGGCTAATATGACAAGTCACGCCGCTGACCAACGGGTCTTGCTGAGCTGACACAACAACATCTTTAGTGGTGAATAATCCTAGACTTACTTTCGCTGCATCATCTGAACATGCAGATAAAGTACTAATGCACAGTAATAACCCAACCAGTTTATAATTAAACATTTGGCTTTGCTCCTTAACTTACTTAATATAATTGGCATTTACGCATAAACTACACAATAAGTCATCATGCCACACCTGATCATTGAACATTCTCATAACTTGCCCATTTGTGACAATGACCTATTAGAAAGTCTACATAATGCTGCTGCGTCAACGCTATTATTTGACCCAAGCATGATAAAGTCACGCTTGATTCAATTTCAGCAATACAAACTTGGTAATGAAAAGTGCGGTTTTGTTCATGTGCAAGCGCATATCATGACTGGTCGAACTATCGAGCAAAAGCAGCACCTCAGCGACACTTTATTTCAACAACTGCAAATACAGCTGACCGACAAATGGCAATTAAGTGTTCACATTTACGATTTAATACCACAAATATATCGAAAAAACTGAACTGAGTCGGTAGCTATCGTATAATAGAGCATTAGTTACATTTTCGAATGAGTTTATATGAAATTTCCATGTCGAATTGACAAGTTTGTCAGTCATCTAACCGAGCTTCCACGGACTAAAGTCAAAGCTGGTATCAAAAAAAATAAAGTCACCGTTAACGGCGAAACAATTACTAAGTTTGACCATTCCATCACTCAAGATGATGTCATTACTTGGCAAGGAGAGCAAATAAAGTACTTAGGAAAACGCTACTTTATGCTCAATAAACCCGCAGGTTATGTGTGTGCAAACAGTGACGAATTACATGCAACTGTGTTCGATTTATTACATGAAACAAACTTAAAAGATTTTCATGTTGCGGGTCGTCTCGATCTTGATACAACGGGACTTGTGTTACTAACAAATGACGGAGAATGGTCGCATCAGATTACGTCCCCAAAAAAACAAAAGTACAAAACCTACCTTGTTGAAACTAAAGAAGTAATAACCGAGGATTCATTACAACAGCTACGCCATGGCGTACAACTTCATAATGAAAAAATGCCAACATCACCAGCGTTGGTTGAACAACTTGCAAGTTATAGCTTACGCCTCTCTATTTATGAAGGTAAGTATCATCAAGTGAAAAGAATGTTAGCAGCTGTTGGTAATAAAGTTGTTGAATTACATAGAGAAAATATTGCAGGCATCGAGCTTGATCCAACACTCGAAGCGGGTGAATACCGATTACTTTCAGAGCATGAAGTCAACATAATCAATGCAAGGTAACCGTATTTTTATGGGATTATGAGTAAATATCATCTCATTTTCCCCAAAAATGCGTTATATCTTACTTACATGATAACGATAAACATGATAGTTGTTAAAGCTAAGCATGTTTAAAGGGGTTTTTTGTGTTTTCATCATTTACTTTAAGAATTAAAATAATATTTTTCGCAGCGGCTTTTTTTCTCTCACTGTTATTGGTCGCAATTTTAGGCTTACAATCATTACGTCACGCAAGTGAAGCCGATAATATTGCCCGCATCAATCAACTAATGAAAAGCACCGTTAATATTGTTGAGCAATTTGAGCAATACGTTAAGCGCAACGAGTTATCAGAACCTCTCGCAAAAAAGCTCGCTATCGAAATGCTACGTAATAACAAATATCATGATTCAGAATATGTATATGTTGTTGACGAAAAACTGAATTTTATCGCAACGCCACATGATCCCCAATTACACGGCACAAGCTTTAATGACTTTAAAGACGCCAAAGGGCAAAGTATTGGAAAAATGGTTGAACGCCTTGTTGGCAGAAAAACCAATCAAATAATTACCTATCACTGGGATTCTGTACGCAATAATGAAACAGTTGACCTTACCTCTGTAGTACAAAAAACAACTGAATTTGGCTGGTATATCGGTACCGGCATCAGTTATAAAGAAGTCGATGAAAGGTACTGGAATACCGCGCAATGGTTACTCACACTCTCACTCATCATTGCGGTGGTTTTGACATTTGCGTTAAGTAAATTCGGAATTGGCTTATCAAATAAGCTAGGCGGTGAACTAAATGATGTACTCACGATCGTCAATCAAGTCTCTAGGGGTAACCTTACATCACCTATCAATACGCTATCAGCGCATCGAGACAGTATGATTTCCGCGATGGATTATATGCAAAAAGGCTTACAAGGTGTCGTTGGGGGGATTGTTACTGTCAGTGATTCACTTAAAGTACAGAGCTTTGATGGTGAGAAACGCTCAGATGAACTAGAGCAGCTAACACAGAGCTTAAGCGAAGAAACACAAATGGTTGCATCTGCAATTACTGAGCTTACGGCATCGGCCCACACGGTAGTGGAACATGCTGAACAAGCTGCTAATTCTGTCCAAGAAGCTGAAAGTCAGGGACAAAATGCAGATAGGTTGACATCAAATGCAGCCGAGGCAATTGAAGTGCTTGAGCAACAAATTGACAATGCCGGCAATAACATCCAATTACTAGATGAAGAAGTGAACAATATCGCCAATGTACTGAGTGTTATTCAGAGTATTGCTGAACAAACCAACTTACTTGCATTGAATGCTGCGATTGAAGCCGCCCGTGCTGGAGAACAAGGGCGAGGATTTGCAGTCGTAGCAGATGAAGTGAGGCAACTTGCTCAAAGAACGCAAACGAGTACAGAAGAAATTCATACTATGATTGGTAAACTTCAAACAGCGACGCAAGATGCCAAGTCTTCAGTATCATTGAGTATTACCACAAGTGAGAAAACCGTAACTATGTCTAAAGAAGCCAGCGAAGAGTTACGTCGTGTTGCAAGCTCATTAGGTGCAATATCACAAATGAGTCATCAAATTGCGCATGCAGCTAAAGAGCAACTTGATGCAGGGGAGGACACTGCAAGACGGATCGTGACTATTTCTGATACCGCCTCGCAAACAGCAAACGTTTCTCAGCAAGCTCACCATGCAACAGATAGCATCAAAGAGCTAACGGCTAAATTAGAACAAGAAATGGATAAATTCAGTTATTAAACTGGCGCCCCCTAACCAACTACCGACAGAATAAAAGCACTGCTAACATTGTAGTGCTTTAGCTTATTAGAAAAAAATAAAAAAAATCAAATGATTAAATACATATTTATTAATGCTCATCAAAAAGATAGGCATTTCTAAAAAAGTTTAATTAATTCATTTTTATTTTTGTTTATTTAGTGTTAAATTCTTATAAGCTTGAAGGTCGTTGTTACATATTATTCATTTTAAAAATATCAATACTACCAGTAATTCTGATTGATTTAAGTATTTTGGGATTTTATGTAACTTAAAACCACCTTTTCGCGCTAAACTTTTTTAGAAGGAATATCGAAGATGAAAACACTATCAACAGATCTATGTAAAAAAGTCTGCGGCGCAAATATATGGGCTCCGGAGAAACCAATCGTAGCGCACAAACCAGTGAAATGTAACCTCGGTCAAAAACGTGGCTAAATACGATGAAATCTGAGAAAAGCTTGTACCGACTACTATTGATTTATGCAGTATCAATAGTTACTTTGTTTATCGTAAAGGACGACCCTGCTATTTTCACCTATTCACTGTTTGCACTGGGTGTATTGGCCTTATTTCTAGCTCTTAGAATTGGTGATGTTAACATTGCCACAATTATTGTTTTAGTCGCACTATCACCACTGGCTGAGCTCATTATTTTTGGCTTTGGACTAGTTGATTTAAGGTCATCGGATGGTGATCGCTTAATACAAAACAGCATTATTTTTGGTACCCACTTTGTAATTGATGTCATTGTCCTAGTACCTATGACTTATCGCGTTGAAATATCTAAAAAACTATTTCCAATAGCAAAAATTAAATACAACATTGCTGATAGCTTGTTACCGTGGGTACAACTTATTGGTATATTCGTCAGCGTTTTTGCATTAGTGGAAAATTATTTACGAAATGCAAAAGACTATGATATTGCTTTCTTCTTTTATTCTTTTTCGATATCCGGTTACATCGTGTATTCTTTCTCTGCTATTTTAATAACCATCTTGTTAGCAATGGCTTACAAAGACTATTATGGCTTTAAGACACCAACCCTACTATCAAGGTCGTCTAAGCGATTGTGATAAATAAAGGGCCTAACAGGCCCGTTATTTAAACTTTGCTATCGCTATTTAATTTCAACCCTTTGTGAACGCATGACGATTTCATCATTCAACTCAATACCAATTCCAGGCTCTTCTGATACTTTGAAAACCCCTTTCTCAGGTTGTGGGTCTTGAATACATAGCTCTCTATTCCACTTTTTAATCGCATAGGTATGGTGCTCGTGAATTAAAAAGTTTGGAATCGCTGTTTCTAAATGTAGCGATGCAGCAGTCGCAACAGGTCCACCGCATACATGCGCTTGTACACGAACATCAAAAATATCAGCATAATCACATACTTTTTTCGTTTCAGTAAAGCCACCACATAAGCCAACATCAGGCTGCAATACGTCAATACTTTGATCTTCAAAGTACGGTCGAACTCCCCAGCGATTATATAGACGTTCGCCACCAGCAATTGGCACAGCAACTTTATCTGCCACTTTTGCATGTAAAGAGTGATTAAGATAATTAACCGGCTCTTCGTAGAACATACAATCAAATTCTTGTGCAATTTCCCCAATTTGAATCGCAGAGGTTGCACCTGGTAAGCTATGACACTCAAATATTATGTCAACTTCATCACCAACAGCCTCACGTATTGCTTGCATACGCGCCCGATACAATTTCATCTCAGGACGTGAAATAAGCTTAGTACGGTCATAATACGTGTTACCCGCCTTGTCATACATAATTGGATCAACTTTAACCGCATCATACCCTTGTGCGACTGCTTTTAAAGCAGCTTCAGCATACTCTTGAGGTTGCACAAGCGCCTTGAATTCATCATCCCAATCAAACTGTAGCTGTGATGCATAGGTTCGTAACTCAGGGTTTACCTTACCGCCCAATAGTTGGTATACAGGTAATTTCAATGCCTTACCTTTAATGTCCCATAGGGCGATATCAATTGCGCTCATCGCTGCATAAACGACAGGTCCCCCTCCTAATCCCCAAAAACTCTCTCGAAGCATACGCGACCAGAGTAATTCAGTTTGAAATGGGTCATGACCGATCAGAAAAGCTTCAGCCATCTCTTTAATCATACTAGCGGCAGCACTGTGCCCTAAATCATACGCGAGCCCTGCCTCCCCTACTCCTGAGATACCTTCGTCTGTATGAATACGAATAAAGACAGGGGTCCAAGCAGGTCGTTCTGGACAATAAATATCAAATACTTCGACGCGATTAACTTTCATGTAAACTCCTATTTAGCAAAGCCTGAGTCAAGACGATATGCCTTTCTTAGCATAGCAGGCCAGGCTAACTGCCCTCCGGTACTGCCGCTATGTACTACGCTTGCTTGTTTATAAATATTGTCAATAATGGGCTGTGGTACTTGTACTGATCGCTGTCCAGTTGCCTGGATAGCCACTTGGATTTCACACGCTCGTTGTAAATCATAAAAACGCATAAACGCATCTCCAACAGTGGGACCAACCGTTAAACCACCATGATTGACGAGTAACATGTGGTTTGTTAACCCTAAATCATCTTGTAAGCGTTGCCTTTCATCATCATTCACTGCTAACCCTTCATAGCCATGATAAGACAATGAGGGAAGAGAAAACATTGAGTGCTGACTTAAGGGCAACAGTCCTCCTTCACAGCTTGCAACAGCTATCGTTTCTTTAGTATGCAAATGAATCACGCAATGTGCATCTTCACGAACTTCATGTATCGCACTGTGAATGGTAAATCCAGCTGGGTTTATTTCAAATGGCGTGTCATCAATAATATTACCCGATAAATCAACTTTCACTAGGTTAGACGCAGTGACCTCATCAAAGCTTAAACCAAAGGCATTAACAAGATAGTGATCTGTACCGGGTAATCTTGCTGACATATGCGTGTAGATTAAGTCTCCCCACCGCATGTGCTCAACCAGTCGATAACATGCAGCTAAGTCAATTCTCAACCGCCACTCTTGTTCAGTTACCTTACCTTTAAGATCAAGTTTTGGTAGCTCAAACATGTACGTTCCTTTTCGTTCAATAATACACCCATATATAGATGTTTAGAAGTCTAAATGACTAGCGCCTTTTGTTCAATTAAAAATAAAAACCACCGACGTGCGGTGGTTTTTATTTTTTACTAAATTAAGTGCTACTTAACTTTTGATAAATACTCTGCAATCGCGTCAATTTCTGCATCAGACACATTGGCTACCATGGCTTTCATAGCCATAGACATCCCGTTATTACGTTTGCCCGACTTGATGTCTTTCATTTGCGCAACTAAGTAGTCTTTGTTTTGACCATTCAACTTTGGATACATCCCCATAATAGGTGCTTTCCCTTCTGCACCGTGACATGTTTGGCACATTTTCGCTGTATACAAAGCGGCACCGTCAGCTGCATTTACTCCCGCTGACCCCATTGTCAATATCGCGATACCAGCCCCTATAATCACTTGCTTCATCTTACTCATAACTTTACTCTTTTTATTAATAAACGGATAAATCTTTTATAGTGTAGACCAATAACTTTCACTACACATACGCACACATCAAGTTAAAAGGTCATCACAGCAGCATTCAATTACAGCCTTTTGTGTCTATCAAGAAAGGTTAAGGCCTAACAGCTCAGCATTAAAATATGTCGCTTTGAAACATAGATACAGGGACTTAAAGCATTACCAGACTAAATCATCTGGAATTTCATAATCTGCATATGGGTCGTTTTCATCTGGCCCTTGACTATCATCTTCAACATGAAACACGATGTATTTCTCATCAACCTCTGCAACTTTTCTAGCAGGTTCATCTTGTAAAACAAAAAACTGCCCTTCTAAAACACAAATAGCCAAACGCCCTTTTGATAACGCATTTTTAGTTGGCTCATCAACATCGAGTTCTTTTACTTTCTTGTTGTAAGTGAAGTTAAATGTTAGCTCACCACGGATTTTATCTTGATTATGATGCTCTAAGATTTGTTTTACCCGTGCAACTTGCTCACGCTCTTTAATTTCAGCTTTTCTCGCCTCATTTTGCTCTTCAGCTTTTTGCTGTTGTTCTAATTTTGTTTGCGCGATGTGTTTTTGTAAATCACTCGGGTCGCTGGTTGCCCCTTTCTTCTTTTTCTTTTGCGCTTTGCGCTTTTCAGACTTAGCCACTTTCGCTTTATGCTCTGATGTTAAACCTGCTTTCAAAAGCTGATCTTGTAATGACCCCATAATCCTATGCTCCATGAAAATATAATGCGCTATATTTTAACCTAGTTGATTTTTTTCACCAGACGCAAAATATAATTTTCTGCGGCTTATTTGCAATATTGGGCACAGCCAATAATTTAACAAGTTCAATGCCTGACACTATGATTTAGCGCAACTAATTGGTTACTATTTAATTTAAAGTTATCATAGCCACTCAATGCTTTTAGAGAGCACTCCCCCACCGACTTAATTGTTAGGTTTATGTATGCCCATATTATTGCTACTTTGCTGCTCAATTTTTACATTTTTTGTACTGTACGCTCCCCAACCATTACTCATGGTGTTTGCCACACAATTTGGGGTGAGTGTTGCCAGCAGTGGCAGTTTAATGTCTATTACTATGCTCCCTTTGGCAATAGCCCCTATCTTTTATGGGCTATTATTTGCCCATCACAATGCTTTACACATACTGAAATATGCAATGCTGATGCTGGCAGCCACATGCATCATATTCGTTTACGTCCCAAACTTTGAGTTACTGTTGCTCACACGATTTCTTCAGGGCTTGATTTTACCTGCTATTTTAACAGCACTGACAAGCTATATTGGTCAGCAGTATCAAGGTAAAACGCTGCATAAAAATATGACTCGTTATATTGCCAGTACGATTATAGGAGGGTATTTCGGTCGGATGCTCGCAGCAAACTTTGCTAGTTTTTACAGTTGGGAAAGTTTTTATTATGTTATTGCCGCTGCTTTAACCGTGCTCGCGATAACAATCAATGTACATCTTTTTGAAAAACACACACCCCGTATTTCATCACCTAGAGAGTACTTAAAACCACTTAAAGAACCGACTCTATTGAGGTTGTACCTAGCTGTCTTTTGTATGTTTTTCTGTTTCTCCGCATTACTAAATTACCTCCCATTTATACTTTCAACACAGTTCAGTATTATAGATAGTCGGCTTATTGGTTGGATTTATAGCGGCTATTTTGTAGGTGCTATATTGTCACTTACTACTCCACTACTAAAACGCCACCTGTACAATAACTGGCTATTTCTAACTGTTATTTTTTCAGTATATAGTGGCTCAATTATCTTATTAGATACGACTAGCATCAGCATTTTTGTCAGCGCTTTTACACTTTTCTGCGCGTGTATGTTTATGATCCATGCTACAGCGGCACCGTTAGCAAATGTATTGAGTACAGCGCCCGTTTCGGTAACCAATGGTGCGTATGTGTCGTTTTATTATACAGGAGGAGCGCTTGGTTCTTATTTCCCAGGGTTAGTCATAGAACATTTGGGGTATCATGCCTTTATAATCAATTTATTTGTTTTGTGCCTATGTGGTCTTCTTTTGATTCATAAAAACTATAAACAAGGAATATCAACCACTTTGGGGTAGTGGCCTGTATGACGCCAAAATGTATACAAATCATATTGCTGTATCACCCATGTTTTATCATTTTCTAATGGGTGGCATTGCCATTCTAATTCATTCAATAAACCACTGTCTAACCACAATTCTACTGAATTGTTAATATCATTTACCAACGACAGAGCCGAGACACAACCCGGTTTAACACCTAGGTATTTGTCTAACCTTTCTGGTGATGCTAACCCTAAGCGAGATAACTTCTGTTGGCTAGATAACGCTTTAAGATTGACTTTCAATTGTGCTCGAGTCAAACAAAGAATATGTTGTTTACCTCGATTATCACGTAAAAATAAGTTTTTTATCTGCACTCCTGAACGCTTAAGCCCTAATCTCTGTGCGTCAGTACAAGTAGGTAGCGGTTCATGCTCATAACTTTTGAATTCAATACTCAGTGTACTCAATAAAGCTTTTAACTTGACCTGTTCTTTATTCATGAACACGCACCACGTAATTGTACACTTCTATTTCGCCAAAATACCTGATGCACTTCGTACCCTCTCTGGCAATATTGCTGCGTTTCAAGTTCAGCTTCTAGCAACGTCACGGCTTCTTCTTCAAGCGCTAACTTTAATGCTGGTGAGTCCTCTACTCGCTCATGCTCTGCGAAACGTTTTAACTCTCTACGCGTCATTGGTTTTTGGCTATTCACTTTCATCATGGGAGTTGCGGCAACAGTGACTATGAACGCAAAGAGTTCATCACCTTGTTTAGATTTCTTAGTATGCAAAACTTGTTTTTCGATACTGTAACTTTCTTTTGGTGCACTACTACAACCCAACATTAATACAATGCAACTGAAAATAACAAACAGATTTTTAGTCAAAATTATCTACTCCATTAACTGCTTATAGCAGTCTAACAAAGCTCACGTAAAAAATATCAATTTTTTAATATTGAAATCGCTTGACTATTATAGAGAAACGCTATAAATTTCGCTTCGTCTTTTGACGGAATGTGGGGCTATAGCTCAGCTGGGAGAGCGCCTGCCTTGCACGCAGGAGGTCAGCAGTTCGATCCTGCTTAGCTCCACCACTTTCCGTTTAAATTTCAATATAAGCTAACTCCTTTTAGCTACTATTCAAAACTACTCTCTTATTTGCCCAGTTCCTGTAACTAAGAACTTTTCAGTTGTTAATGATTCTAAACCCATTGGCCCGTACGCATGCAATTTTGTAGTGGCAATGCCAATTTCAGCACCTAGTCCAAGCTCTGCCCCATCGGAAAAACGAGATGACGCATTAACCATCACAACCGATGCATCGACACTTCTTTGGAACAATACTGCCGCGGTATTATCTTCAGTACAAATTACTTCTGTGTGATTGCTGCCAAACTGTGCTATATGTGCAATTGCACCAGCAAAGTCTGGGACAATACGAATGGCAACTTCTAAACTTAAATACTCTTGTCCAAATTCATCATCATTAATCACTACCGCCTGTTTAAAGTACTTTGCTGCTGACGCACCAGCATTCACTTTCACCTTTTGTTTCTCAAAAGCACTGGCAAGCATCGGCATAAACTGAGTGGCGATGGCTTCATGAACAATAATCGCTTCTAATGCGTTACACACACCTGTCCTTTGTGTCTTACCATTTATAGCCAAGCTCAATGCTATTTCTAAATCAGCAGCTTTATCAATGTATAAGTGACACACCCCTTTGAAGTGTTGAATAACAGGTACTGTACTATTTTCCGTCACAAAATTTATCAACCCCTCTCCACCTCTTGGGATGATCAAGTCTATCAGTCCTTTTTGTTGCATAAGCTCCATAAGCAAGGCTCGGTCTGAGTCTGGGACAATCGAAATAAGGGCTGCAGGTAGTCCGTGTCGTATTAACACGTCATGCATTACCGACGCAATTGCTTGAGAGCTGCCTAAAGCCTCTCTACCACCACGTAAAATAACGCCATTTCCAGATTTAAAGCACAGCGCACCCGCGTCAGCTGTCACATTAGGCCGAGCTTCATAAATCATACATATTACACCCAGCGGAACGCGCATTTTATTAATTTGAATACCATTTGGTCTGGTGCCAAATTCTCTTAAGCGCCCAACCGGATCTTCTAATTCAGCAATCGTTTCTATACCTTGCGCCATACTTTCTATCCGCTCAGGAGTCAGGGTGAGTCTATCTATCATGGCATTCGGTAATTGATTATCTCTTGCTCGTGATAAATCAGCTTCATTAGCAAGTAAAATAGCAGCTTGCTCCTGTCGTAGACTTACTGCCATATCTAACAAGACTGTGTTCTTTTTCTCTGTACTTAATAATGCCAATTGCTTTGCTGCCGACGCAGCCTCTGCTGATAACTCCGTAATTAAGCTCATGATTATACTTTCTCTAATTTTGAATACGCTACATCCGATACTTATCAATTAACTGTAGCGGTTTATTATTTGTAATGAAGACCTTATGCAAAAAAATAACGCCCAAATTAATAATGGCTTTGCACCAAAATTACGGACTATCTCCCCTAAAGCATAGGCCTGGCGACCAAATGACCTATAGTTATAACTTGGTTAACGGCTAAAATCACGAGAAACTATATCAAACTGATAAAAACTCATCTTAAAATCAGCTGTCCCTCTACGGCTTAGTCCCTATTTATAGTTAAATCTTCGTTTCTTTACCTTGCACCTGAGTTGAATATACATTTAACCCCATTTTCATTTGAATTTTCATTACTAAGTGCGAGTAAAAGGTCTATTGTTAAAGGGAGGAATCTATTCAAAAAAACAATATCAAATTGTTTTCTATTCACTTAACTATGCTATAACCGCTAGCAAGTTTGATGATTAATTTTGCTGAAGTTAAAGTCAGCTGGAGAAGATATGTCAGCTATTTATATTGCTGGAATCGCATTATGTTCTGTTTTTGCGCAGTGGCTTGCGTGGGTATTTAAAGTCCCAGCCATACTTTTTCTGTTACTTGTCGGCTTATTACTTGGTCCAATTTCTGGCCAACTGAGCCCCGACGACTTGCTTGGCGATTTACTGTTTCCAATTGTCTCTTTATCCGTTGCCGTAATTCTCTTCGAAGGCGCATTAACTTTACATTTTAGAGAGCTAAAAGGCATAGGGAAAATAGTGCGGAACCTTTGCTCTATCGGCATGCTTGCTACGTTTATAATAATCGCACTCAGTGGTTACTTTATATTAAATTTAGACTGGCGTGTAGCAGGTGTGTTAGGTGCAGTACTCGTAGTGACCGGGCCCACGGTTATAGCGCCAATGCTCAATGCAATGCGCCCAACTCAAGATATTGACCGAGTCCTTCGTTGGGAAGGCATTGTGATCGACCCTATTGGCGCGCTATTTGCCGTATTAGTATTTGAAGCGGTTAGCTTTGTGGGTAAAGGAGAAGTGTTAAGTCATACATTGATTGCATTGTTTACCACATTAGGCGTCGGTTTAAGCGTTGGGATAGTGAGCGGCTGGCTAACAAGCTTACTTATTAGGCGGGAGTGGCTGCCTTATGAGTTACATAAATTTGGGATCTTGGCCCTCGTACTTTTTAGTTTCTCGCTATCAAATTTTCTTAGCCATGAATCTGGATTACTCGCAGTCACCGTATTTGGGATCTGGCTTGCTAATCAAGATGATTTAGAAATCGACTCTGTATTAGAGTTTAAAGAAGATCTATCGATGATCTTAATCTCTAGTTTATTTATTTTGCTTGCCGCCCGACTTCAGATCAGCGACCTTATGCTGTTAGATATCAATATTTTTATATTTTTAGCCATTGTGCTATTTATCGCACGTCCAATCTGTATTGCAATTTCAACATTTAATAGTGACTTACCATTCAAGTCTCGCCTGCTACTTTCGTGGATTGCCCCCAGGGGCATTGTTGCTGCTGCGGTCGGATCTGTTTTTGCTCTAAGCATGCACGAATCCGGTATCGCTGATGCGAATAAAATCGTACCATTGATCTTTACGGTGATTATTGTCACGGTTGTTTTACAAAGCCTCACCGCGACCCCTTTGGCTAAATTACTTGGTGTGCGACAGCCTAGCCCTAATACTTTACTCATCATTGGGGCTAATCACGTTGCAAGAGCTATAGCTTGTGGTCTTAAGGATCAAAACATTGAAGTCCATCTATCAGACCCTGCCTGGGAAAACTGTAAAATGGCAAGAATGGATGGACTACCATGTTATTACGGCAACCCACAGTCAGAACATGCTGAAAGATACTTACCTCTCACTAAACTAAAATCTGTTATCGCACTTTCACCTAACAGACACCACAATGCGCTAGGAGTGCAATACTTTTCGCACCTATTAAATGAGCAAAGCGTATTTTCATTGCGCTCATCAACTAACCACGCTAAAGCAAATAAAGACAGTGCTACTTTTTTATCTCGGCAAATATTATTTGGTGAACAAGGAAATTATGCACGACTAAGTAGCCTCATTGCGAAAGGAGGTAAAGTAAGTGCCACCCGATTGTCTGAAGAGTTCACTTGGGATCAATACCTTGAGGTTAATAAAGAAGCAATCCCTCTATTTATAATTTCAGAGCGAAGTAAAGAAGATGATCCTCTGATGATCAGACCTTTTATTATGGATATGAAAAAAGCACCTGAAGAAGGAGAGAAAATTGTGGCGATGCAACCTCCAAAAATGACCATATTAAAAGAGCCAAGCATCAATAAGGAGACGAATGAACAAGCCAGTATCGAAAGCTAAAATATGACAGAAGACATCTCATAATTGCTAGATTTTTCTGAGCTTACTCATACTCACATAGGTAATCGAGCTCGGCGTACGACACTCTGTGGCATTTTCTGCGCAAGCTGACTCAACGCCCGCTCAATTTTCTTGTGCTGGGCTTTATCTGCTACAGCAGAATGAAACAACCAACGGTAAGCATCTTCATAATCTCTTGGGCTACCATGCCCTTGATTAAATAGCCCGACTAAACGCAATTGCGCTTTTAAATTGCCCTGTGCAGCAGCTTCTCGTAAATAGGTAATCGCCATTGCCTTGTCTGCTTGAACTAACTGACCCACATCATAGTACCGACCCAGTTGCTCTAACGCAGATGCTAAACCTTGCTCAGCTGCGCTACGCATGTAATATAAGCCAAGCTCCACGTCTCTATCAACACACACTGCATATGCCAGCATATCGCCATACAAGAACTGGTATGAAGGCAACGCCATTGTCTCAGCCCTTGCTTCGATATCTTGCACTAATTGGCATTCATCGCTTTTTACCCGCTGTAAATGCTGATTTTTCTTTATGAGTTCGATTAACTCAGCTTGTGTATATAAGGGCACCGCTTCAATTGGTTCTTGCGCGGCATACACTTGCCAACAGAGTAAAAAGCTCAGACTACACCACTTTTTCAACATAAGTACCTTGCCGTCAATAACCACATACTCAAATATTTATACAAAGACTATACCAACAATCAAATTTTAGGTATAAAAAAAGCTGCAAAAGCAGCTTTTTTTATTTGGTGAAGTTTATTCGCCAAATGGGTTACGTAAAACCATGGTTTCTACGCGATCTGGGCCAGTTGAAATAATATCAATTGGCACACCAGTAATTTCTTCTAAACGCTTAACATAGTTAACAGCGGCTTCTGGAAGCTGTTCAACTGACGTTGCACCGAATGTATTCTCAGTCCAACCTGGCATTTCTTCATAAACTGGCGTTACTTTGTCATAACCTTCAGCAGCCAATGGTGTGATATTTGTTACCGTACCATCTTCTAGCTGATAACCAGTACAAATCTTAATTGTTTCTAAGCCATCTAATACATCAAGCTTGGTTAAACAAAAACCGGTAATGCTATTGATTTGAATTGCACGACGCATCGCAACAGCATCAAACCAACCAGTGCGACGTAAACGACCCGTCGTTGCACCAAACTCATGGCCTTTATCACCTAAATGCTTACCTACAGGGTCTTGCTTATCTAAACCATCATATAGTTCAGTTGGGAAAGGACCAGAACCTACACGCGTGGTATATGCTTTTACAATACCAAGTACGTAATCTAAGTTTAACGGACCAAAACCAGCGCCTGTAGCAACGCCACCTGCAGTGGTATTTGAAGATGTTACATATGGGTACGTACCATGATCGATATCTAGTAATGTACCTTGTGCACCCTCGAATAAGATGTGTTCGCCCGCAGCACGCTTTTGATCAAGTAATTCTGTTACATCAACAACCATTGCTTTTAGGATTTCAGCAACAGCCATTGCATCATCATATGTCTTTTGGAAGTCTACTGCGTCAACTTTATAGTAATTAACAAGGGCAAAGTTATGGTACTCAAGAACTTCTTTCAATTTCGAAGCGAATAGCTCTGGGTTGAATAAGTCACCAACACGTAATCCACGACGGGCAACTTTATCTTCGTATGCTGGACCGATACCACGACCAGTTGTACCAATGGCTTTCTCACCACGCGCTAATTCACGTGCTTGGTCTAAAGCTACATGGTAAGGCAAAATAAGAGGGCAAGCTTCACTGATCAACAAACGCTCACGTACTGGTACGCCACGCTCTTCTAGCATGCCAATTTCTCTCATTAACGCATCTGGCGCTAAAACTACACCGTTACCGATAACGCACTGTACATTGTCACGTAACACACCTGACGGGATCAAGTGTAAAACGGTTTTTTCACCGTTTATGACCAATGTATGGCCTGCATTGTGGCCACCTTGATAGCGTACAACAAGAGAAGCCTTATCTGTAAGTAAGTCAACAACCTTACCTTTACCTTCGTCACCCCATTGGGTGCCTAATACAACGACGTTTTTACCCATTGCAAAATCACTTAGAAAAAATTAGGCGCAGATTTTACCAGAAAACCATGGTCAAGATCACCTTGTTTAGATTATTTTTTCTTCTTTCAATTTTATATATGCAAAACTCATTGAATTAAAAACAAAAAAAGCTCTGAAAAAATCAGAGCTTTTTATTCAGGTCAGTTTGTACTACTGCACATTTGGCCCTTTTAAGTAATTAAAGAAATCACTTTTTGGTGATAACACCATCACATCATTTTTATTTCTAAAGGTATTTTTATATGCCTCTAAAGAACGGACAAAACCAAAAAATTCAGGATCTTTGTTGTACGCATCCGCATAAATTTTAGCGGCTGTGGCATCACCTTCACCACGCACGCCTCGTGCATTTCGCTCTGCGTCAGCCAGCATAACCGTCACTCGGCGATCAACCTCAGCACGAATCGTCTCCGCTTTTTCTTGACCTTCAGAGCGGTGTTCTTTTGCCACCGCAGTACGCTCTGCGCGCATACGTTGATAAATAGAGTTGCTCACTTCATTAGGTAAGTTAATTTGCTTAACGCGTACATCTAACACTTCGATACCCAGCTCTTGCGCACTTTCAGACGCTTGCACCAATGCTTCAGCCATTAGCTCACTTCGCTCACCTGAAACAATTTCACGAATTGTACGAGAACCAAAATTCGTTCTTAAGCCATTATTTACTTTTTGCTTAAGGAGGGTTTCTGCATACTGCTTATCCCCTCTAGCACGCAAGTAAAATGAGCTAAAGTCATTAACACGCCACTTAACGAACGAGTCAACGATCAAATCTTTTTTCTCACTGGTTACAAACCGATCTGGCGCACCATCAAGTGTCTGTATACGCGCATCTAAACGACGAACTTGGCTAAAGAATGGGACTTTCAAATGTAACCCTGGCCCATAAACTACCGCTGTATCATCACTGTCTTTTTGTACTTTACTAAACAACAAAACAATGGCTCGCTGTCCCTCAGTCACCACAAATACAGATGAAAAAGACATGATCACCGCTAATAGTAATAGCACAACACTAAAGTTCTTCATTGCGATTACCTCCCATTGTTGAATCTGTCTTGTGTATAGCGATCATTACTGCTATTCACGGTGCTGTTACGAGATTGACCCAAGGTCTTGCGAAGTTGATTAATATCATTCTGACTTGGTAAGGTCATTGGATTAGTGCCCGTTGATTGATTCATAATTTTATCTAGTGGTAAATACATCATGTTGTTACCCCCATCAACGTCAACCAACACCTTAGTGCTATTTCCTAAAACTTCTTCCATTGCATCAATATACAAACGCTGGCGTGTTACGTCTTTCGCTGCAATATATTCAGGTAACAGCTTTTCAAAGCGAGCAACCTCACCCTGAGCTTCTAGAGTAATACGTTCTCTATAACCTTCAGCTTCTTGCGTCATACGTGTAACACGACCACGTGCACTTGGTTCGATCTCACGTGCGTACGCCTCCGCTTCGCGAATAAAACGTTCTTCATCTTCTTGTGCTGCGATTGCATCATCAAAAGCATCTTTCACTTCTGATGGTGGACGCGAATCTTTAAAGTTCACATCTGTGACTAAGATACCCAAGTTATAGGGTTCGATGATTTTGTTTAGCTCATCCCAGGTTCGTTGACGAACCAATTCACGACCCGTTGTTAATACTTGATCCATCCGTGAATGACCAACAACATAACGAAGCGCACTGTCTAATGATTGCTGTAAACTGTGGTCCGCGTCCGTCACACTAAATTTATATAGTGTTGGATCCATCACTCGATATTGCACTTCAAACTCAACGCTCACAACATTTTCATCTTCTGTAAGCATAAAGCCGGATGCTGATAATGAACGTACCGCTTCAATATTAATCGGAATAACACGTTCAATAAATGTCATTTTCCAACGTAAACCAGGTTCAGCAATACGATCAAATTTGCCAAATTGTAACACTATGCCACGTTCAGCTTCTTTAACGGTGTACATTCCACTCAACGCCCAAACAAGCGCCGCAATAAATAAAACAAAAATAATCCCTGCACCACCAATGCCACCATTGCCGCCGCCACCGGATTTGCCACCGAATAGACCACCAAATTTATTGCTGAACTTACGGAATACTTCATCTAGGTCAGGTGGGCCCTGATCTCGTCCACCACGGTTTTTCCATGGGTCGTTATCATTGCCATTATTACCCGGTTCATTCCAGGCCATAGCTATACTCCATTGTAATTAAAATGAATTAAGATAAATCTAACAAATATAGAACGCATCTCATACAAAAATGCGTGCAAAACTGTAATTTAATGTGAAAATTTTATTTTATGATAAAATTTTCTATCTCTGAGCCTTGCTCTTTCTTGAGCTTTTCCCAGTCGACATGCGGTACTCTCACATCGATTAACCAATTTCCATGCTCATCGAAGCTCTCTTTTTGTACCGCACTGAGATTAAACAGTGCGCCACGTAGACGCCCAAAACTCGCTGGAATACATAAACTTTCTGAGAAAATCTTCTTCGCAAGTAATTCTGAAATAGCTTGCGAAAGTAGCTCAACACCAGCACCGCTGTGTGCTGATAACCATACTCGAATCGGCATGCCTTCATCATTTCGATCGATTCGAGGCCTTACATCATCCAACAAATCTATCTTGTTATATATTAATAACTGCGGGATTTCATCTGCTTCAATCTCTGTTAAAACAGATTGTACCTCTTCTATATTCTCTTTTCTTCTACTATCCGCCGCATCAATCACATGAATTTGTAAATCAGCTTCTCTCGTCTCAGTAAGTGTTGCCTTAAACGCAGCAACTAAGTCATGTGGTAAATGTCGAATAAAGCCAACGGTATCAGCTAATATCACTGAACCTATGTCATCTATATGTAGCTTCCTGAGTGTCGGATCAAGTGTTGCAAACAATTGATCCGCAGCGTAAACGTCAGCATCCGTGATATGATTAAACAAAGTCGATTTACCTGCATTGGTATAGCCTACCAAAGAGACTGTCGGCACTTCATTTCTCGTACGCGCTCTGCGCCCCTGCTCTCGAACAGTCGCAACTTTATCTAAGCGTTTACGAATACTTTTAATTCGTTCGCGTAATAATCTACGGTCCGTTTCCAGCTGAGTTTCTCCTGGCCCTCGTAAACCAATACCACCTTTTTGGCGCTCTAAGTGAGTCCACCCTCGAATTAATCGCGTTGATACATGACGAAGTTGAGCTAACTCAACTTGCAATTTACCTTCGTGCGTTCTGGCACGCTGGGCGAAAATATCTAAAATCAGCGTCGTTCTATCTAACACTCGACACTGGCAGATACGTTCTAAATTTCGTTCTTGCGAAGGGCTGAGTTGGTGATTAAATATGATGACGTCTGCATTGTGGATTTTGACAGTTTCAGCTATTTCTTCTGCTTTACCCGTACCGACGAATAGTTTGGCATGTGGTGATTGACGGCTGCCTTGCACAACCGTCAAACTACTAACACCAGCAGAAGATACCAACATTTCCAATTCATGAAGATCTTCACGATCTCCTTCATTAGGAAATTCGATATGTACTAAAACTGCCTGTTCGCCGGCTTCATAACGGTCAAACAAGCATTACGCTCCTAGTTTTTATTGATAGCTACCTTCATCGCCTTGCTCAGCAATTTCATTGCCTTGCGCACTTTGAAAATTAACCGCGCGCGCTGGCACAACGGTAGAAATAGCGTGCTTATAAACCATTTGGTTTACTGTATTTTCAAGCAAAATTACAAACTGGTCAAACGATTGAATTTTACCCTGTAATTTAATGCCGTTAACTAAAAAAATTGAAACAGGAATGCGCTCACGACGTAAGACATTCAAAAATGGGTCTTGTAACGATTGGCCTTTTGCCATTTTCTTTTCCTTCGTTCTAGGTGTTATTATAATTTCGCTGTCAT
The DNA here is from genome assembly GCF_018101015.1 of Pseudoalteromonas sp. MMG005. Lineage (NCBI taxonomy): Bacteria > Pseudomonadati > Pseudomonadota > Gammaproteobacteria > Alteromonadales > Pseudoalteromonadaceae > Pseudoalteromonas > Pseudoalteromonas sp. MMG005. The sequence continues at coordinate 256,932 of NZ_JAGJEK010000001.1, forward strand.
CAAATCGGAACAGATTGATTTAACAACTACTATTAGCTTAGCGAAGTTAGTACGCGTTGCAAGTTTTCTTGATCATCAGTCTCTAACCAATTCACATTTGGCCAACTTCTTAACCAAGTTAGTTGGCGCTTCGCAAGTTGTCTGGTTGCCGCAATCCCTTTGAATACCATTTCGTCATGATCGCAGTTTCCCGCTAAATGCTCCCACATCTGTCGATAGCCAACACAGCGTATCGATGGTAAATCTGGGTGTAAGTCTCCACGCTGATATAAGGTCAAAACTTCATTTTTAAACCCCTGATCTAACATTATATTAAATCTTTTTTCTATTCGCCCGTGCAATACTTTACGATCATGTGGTGCAATCGCGAATTGGTGAAATTGATACGGCAATGTAGGCTGTTTTTGCTTCTGTAAAACGGTCATCGTTTGCCCAGTTAACCTATACACTTCTAATGCACGATTAATACGCTGAGAATCATTTTCACTGATTTTTGCTGCTGCATCAGGATCAATATTGGTTAATTCTTGATGTAAAGCAGCCCATCCATGCGCTTTTGCTTGCGCTTCTAGCTCTCTACGTACTGCGGTATCAGCCTCTGGCAATGGTGATAAGCCTTCAATTAATCCCTTAAAATACATCATAGTACCACCAACTAAGATAGGTACTTTTCCTTGCTTATGCAACATATCGATTTTTTCAATCGCATCACGACGAAAATCGGCCACAGAATAACTTTCGAGTGGATCTAACATATCAATCAGGTGATGTGGCGCAAGAGATAATTCGTCAGCGTTAGGTTTAGCGGTGCCAATATTCATGCCTTTATAAACCAAAGCTGAATCAACACTTATCACTTGTGTATCTAAATGTTGGCATAGTGCTATGGCCAACGCCGTTTTTCCAGCGGCGGTCGGGCCCATTAGTGTTACAACCGGTAAATTACTCACTCTCAGACCTTTGCTGTAATAACGTCAAAAATATACTGGGATCTATTTTAACTGCTTTTTCCTGAATACGCGCCAAACATTCGGTATTTTTTTCTACTGCAGGTTGAATCTTTGCAAAATGCTCCGATTCAAAATAGCGTGTGGGTGTATGGCTATTGAGCCATTCAAGCCACTGCTCTAATGACTCAGAGCCTGCTGTACAGCCAATCAATAGCTCCGTCATAAATGTTGCGACATCAACACTGTATAAGCTCATTGGCATTTTTTTTATCATTGCATATTGCTCAAACAATGAAATTTCAAACCCCAATAAGGTTAACCATGAACTTTGGTTATGCAACTTTGCAAGGTCCGCTTTTTCCAAGTTAACTCTAACGGGTAATAACAACGCTTTCCCCAACAATGCAGCATCCTGCTCAATGACTTTTTGCCAGTAAATCGTCAAAGCATATTCAAAGTGCGAAATACAGATATCGCTACCTTGCTTAATTAACACCGCACCATTGGGCATACTCAACCAAGAAATTGGCTTAACGGAATTTACCGTTGACTCTGCTACCTCAACAACATTATCAAAATAGCTGGCCTGTTGATGAGATAACCCCTGATAAAGCTGATTTGCATTATATTTCCGAGCGTTATGCTGTGGTTGCGTAGAATGAGCGACATAACCCGCCTCATCACTTTTTCCGCTTGCTCCTCGTTCACTACCAGAACGATAACTACCTTCTGAGCCCTTTTGGCTCATACTCATGTCTGTAGAATTGTGATTCCCCACTAAATCAGCGTAATCGCCATTCGTTTCATTAACGCTTTGCAGCGAACTACGATATGCTTGGTGCTGTTCATCCTCTTGATGCTGCGTTTGCATAGCGTAAGGTTCATCACCCAATCCAACCTGTTCGCCTTCCAAAGACCCTGCTTGGTCAGCGGGCAATACAACTTGCTTAATCGCTTGCACAATAAAGTCATGCACTAATCTCGCCTGATGAAAACGTACTTCATGTTTGGCCGGGTGTACGTTGACATCCACCTGTCGTGGATCAATATCAACATAAATCACAAACCCCGGCAAAGCCAGTTCACCAACCACCTCTTCAAAAGCTTGTCGAATAGCATGCAGTATCAGTTTGTCGCGCATCATACGCCCATTTACATAGCTGTATTGCGTGGTATTACTACTGCCGACAGGCATAACCCAACCATTCAGTTTTAAGCCATCTGAACCTGACTCAATAAATGATGCACACTGTTCAAACTCTTTCCCAGCAACTTGCGCCACCCGTTTAACACCGTGTGCGCTCTCTCTAGCACGGTATTGCCGCACAACCTTTTGGTTATGGGTTAACGTCAATGAAATATCAAATCGACTCAGAGCTATCCGTTTGAGTAACTCGTCAATGTGGCTAAACTCTGTTTTTTCTGTTCGTAAAAATTTACGACGAGCTGGCGTATTAAAGAAAAGGTCTTTCACTTCAATGGTCGTTCCTGCGGGGTGAGCCGTGGGTTGGATTTTAACCGCCATATCTCGGCCTTCAGCAAATGCTTGCCACGCCGTTTCTTGTTCCTGTGGTTTAGAGCTTAATGTCAGCCGTGAAACCGAACTAATCGATGCAAGCGCTTCTCCGCGGAAACCCAGCGATGATATACACTCTAAGTCATCAAGACTTTTTAGCTTACTGGTTGCGTGTCGCGATAACGCTAATGTTAGCTCATCCTTATAGATCCCTTGACCATTATCTCGAATTCGAATGAGCTTATGACCACCTCGTTCAATATCAATATGAATTTTGGTCGCGCCAGCATCTATACTATTTTCAACCAGCTCTTTAACCACTGACGCTGGACGCTCAACCACCTCACCGGCGGCTATTTGGTTCGCTAAACGGGCTGGAAGGATTTCTATACTCATACTCTACGCTTTTGGGATAGTCAGAATTTGGCCAATGTATAAGGTATTTTTCTTCAAACGGTTGTGTTTTTTCAAGGCCGTCACGGTGGTGCCATAACGACTCGCCAACACACTCAAAGATTCTCCTCTTTTCACTTTATGCTTAACCGGTGTATTATTTTTTAAACTTGCAAATAAGGAATTATCTGGCGGGTTTCGTTTGTAGTAATTACGAATAGAAACAAATATAGCGCTAGCAAGCTTTTGTTGATGCTCTGCCGTATTCAACTTCCGCTCTTCTCGCGGATTAGAAATAAAACCAGTCTCGACCAAAATAGAAGGTATATCTGGTGATTTTAGTACACCAAAGTTAGCAGCTTGTGGCTTCTTTTTATGTAATTTAGAAACACTTCTTAACTCTTTTACAACTTCATCAGCCACTTGAAATGCTGTTTTCATAGAATGATCCATCGACATATCTAACAAAGCTTTTGCCAAATATTTCTCATTAGCAGTGTCTTTAATTAGCCCAGCAGCACCTCCCAATAATTGGGAATGCTTTTCTTTATCTTCTAACCACTTACCTATTTCAGAATTCGCGCGTCGCAATGACAAAACCCATACAGAAGTGCCGTTAGGGCCAGGACTCGAAAATGCGTCTGCATGTACCGAGACAAAGAAGTCAGCGCGTTTTTCTCTTGCTCGTGCCGTTCGGGTATTTAACTTTAAATAGTAATCCCCTGTACGAATTAAACGCGCTTTCATTCCTGGCTCTTTATCAACTAATCGGGCAATCCTTTTGGCAATTTGTAATGTTACATTTTTTTCATACGTGCCCGAGGGCCCTATCGAACCAGGATCTTCTCCACCATGTCCTGCATCAATCGCAATGACAATATCTCTGTCAGCAACGCGGGTACGTTTCTTTGCATTGATTTTATCAGCACTGCGTGAAGTTGTATTTGTTGAATATAAATCGACAACTAATCTATTTTTATAAGGCCCTGTCGGTGCCAACGCAAAAATCACAGGCTTAACCGCACCACTTAGTTCAAACACCACTCGTGTACTGTTCTTTTTCTTTGGCTTACTGTAGCGCAATTTACTAATTAACTTATGTTTTTTTGGTACAGTCGGTAAATACTTTGCCTGCTGCGTACCTTGCAAATCAACGACTAAGCGCAACGGGTTTTTCAGCATAAAATAACTAAAGTCAGGCTTAGACGACATGTCGAAAACCACTCGGGTACTATCTGGTGAGGGCCATACACGAACGCCTTCCATTTTATTTTTAGCTAACACTACCGCACTGTTCATAAAACACAGTAATAAAGCACATAGCACTACAATATGATGTACAAAGCGTCTCATTTTATTCCAAATTACTGATAATATTTTTACCGCGCTCACTCTGTGCTGTAATTGTCACGCTGCGCTGTTGATCTTGATATTTCATCTCTATATTTAAATCTGGGGTTGGAATAAAGCCGACCCCTTTTTCAGGCCATTCAATAATACAAATTGCACTTTCAGCAAAATAATCTCGAATCCCCATATATTCCAACTCTTCTGGGTCACCAAGTCGATATAGATCAAAATGATATACTGAGACATCTTTGAGCTCATAGGGTTCAACCAACGTATATGTTGGGCTTTTCACTTTACCTGTGTGACCTAAGCCCTGAACGATACCTCGACTTAGTGTGGTTTTCCCTGCACCTAAGTCACCATGGAGGAACAATACAGCCCCTTTATTTATTACTTGAGACAAGCATTGTCCCATTTTAACCGTTGCCGCTTCATCAGCTAAATGTAGGCAAAAAACATCATTCATGTTCACCCCAGTAAACGTCTAATATGCTCAAATAAATCACTGGCAAGTAGTCCTTTTTCACCATCGGTTGCCGCTTTTTCTGCTGCTAATCCATGAATATACACAGCCAAACTCGTTGCGGCAAATTTCTCCATACCTTGTGCAAGTAAGCCCGCAATTATACCAGATAACACATCCCCCATCCCAGCACTGGCCATTGCTGAACTTCCCGAACGGTTAATATTCATACGGCCACAGTGATAAACTATGCTGCCTGGACCTTTGAGTACAACCGTACTGTGATATGCATGCGCTAAAAATGACGTTGTCGTGAATCTATCCGACAGTTCTATGTCTGAATCATTTTCTATCAGTCGCTTGGCTTCGCCAATATGCGGTGTGATCACGCTATCACTAAAACGCTGCTGAGTATTTGCTAATAAGTTAAGTCCATCTGCATCGCATACGATCGTCCGCTCAAATTCGAAACACCTCTTAAACAGCGTTTGTGCCCATGCATCTTGTCCTAAACCTGGACCTACCACCAACACATCAGCTTTGATAAATAAATTATCAATTGCTTCTTGCTCGTTGTTCAATGATCTCACTCCATGAACCATAAGTTCGTAACGTCCTTGTTGTACCAATGCGACATTATCAGCGTGTGTTAATACACTCACTAAACCTGCACCCGCTCTTAAACATGCCTCACTAGCCAATCGAATCGCGCCACCCATCCCTTTATTCCCACCAATGAGTAAAACATGACCACATTGGTTTTTATAACAATCTGGGTCCCGATTTAGCCTCTGCGCCATAAAGGTTTGCTGAGCACTGTAATGAACGGCAGCTTTTACACGTGCTGAAAAAATTTCCGCAATGCCAAGGGGTGCAAATAGCAGTTTTCCACAAAAATGTTTTGCTCTCCCTGTCAACATACCTTGTTTTAACGCGATGAAAGTCATCGTAATTGTGGCTTCAAAAGCGCCCTCAGCGACCACTCCAGAAGACGCATCAATGCCACTAGGCACATCAATACTTAAACGCATTGCCGAGCTACAATTGCAATAATCAAATATCGTCTTGATTGATGCACTCAATTCACCAGAATAACCCGTGCCAAAAACACCATCAACTATCACATCATAGCTGCCTCTTTCAGCAAAGTTTGCTATAAAAGGCACTTTAGCGGATACAGCTTTCTCATAAGCACTCTGTGCATCTCCAGTTAATAACTGCGGAGAAAACAGACTCATCACCGAAACGACTCTGCCCGTCATATGAAGTAAACGCGCCAATAAATAGGCATCTCCGGCATTATTTCCTTTACCCGCAAGAATAAGAATGCGTTCAGCATTCAGCAACTCATGATCAAATAAAGAAAATACCGCATCTGCGGCTCGCTCCATCAGGTGCGATAAGCTAATGCCTATCTCGCTGGCAGCCTGACCTTCATTGTCCTTTACTTGCTGGGCCGTATACGCAAACTGTGGTAAATTACCATGGTATTTAGCTTCCAAGATCGATTTCCTGTGACTATCACTCATATTGACTATATTGAACTCGCAAAAAAAATTAAGCAATGGGGCGTAGAGCTTGGCTTCGCTGAAGTTGGTATCACTGACATTGATCTCAGCCAACATGAAGCGCAGTTGCAGCGTTGGTTAGACAATGGGTACCACGGGGAAATGGCGTATATGGCCGCACACGGTATGAAACGAGCACGCCCTGCGGAACTTGTGCCAGGTACCCAACGCGTCATCTCAGTCAAAATGAATTATCTACCTCCCGATGCCAGTTTTGCCAAGGCGCTCAATAATAAACAAACAGCTTACATCAGCCGCTATGCGCTCGGTCGCGATTATCATAAAGTAATGCGCAGCAGGTTAAAAAAACTAGGCCAAAAAATTGAACGTGAAGTTGAACAATTGGGATACCGACCTTTTGTCGACTCTGCACCAGTCCTTGAACGCCAACTTGCTGAAAAAGCGGGGCTTGGCTGGCGCGGGAAAAATAGTTTACTGATCAATAAAAAAGCTGGGTCATGGTTTTTCTTAGGTGAGTTGTTTGTCAGTATCCCATTACCCATTGATAATCCCAACGAATCTGAAGGCTGTGGAAAATGTAATGCCTGCATCACTTTATGCCCAACAGGCGCAATCGTTGAACCTTATGTGGTTGACGCTCGAAAATGTATTTCTTACCTTACAATTGAGCTACAAGGCGCAATCCCAGAACAGTATAGGGCACTATTAGGTAATCGAATTTATGGCTGTGATGACTGCCAATTAGTTTGTCCGTGGAACCGCTTTGGCCTACTCACTGATGAACAAGACTTTCACCCTCGTCAAAATATCAAAGACCAAGATCTAATAACCTTATTCTCTTGGGACGAAGCAACATTCTTAAAAAATACTGAAGGCAGCCCGATCAGACGTATTGGGCATGAACGCTGGCTCCGTAATATTGCAGTAGGGTTGGGTAATGCAGACTACAACCCCGCTATCATTCAGCTACTAACTGAGCGGCATCAGCACTCATCGCCGCTCGTACAAGAACATATTGAGTGGGCTATTTCCCAGCAGAATGAAAAACAAGTTAATACCGAGCGAAAACAAGCACGCCTGATAAGGATTATTGAAAAAGGCCTGCCTCGAGACGCATAGCGCTAAGACTTATCAGTTAATAATGATAAGTCCCCTTCAATCTCTTTAAAAGCGCTTTGCACCATTTCAATCGCCTCCTCACGCGCCACTGAATTTTGAATTGCCTCATCTACATTACTAAAAATGAAAATTTCTTGGTCCTCATCTAAACCCATTGTCGGGATCTTAGATTCAAAACGCTCTTGTAGTGATCTAAACACAGACTCATTTTGTCGCCGGTTTGTGTTAAGCATACCCATAAGACTTTTAAATTTACCATTGATCATTGTGAGGGCATTATCTAAATTGTCTTTTTGTGTGTTAAGTTCTTTGCGCGTCATAATTGCAAGTAGCTGCTGCTCTGTCACACTAACCAAAAAACAAATATGGTCACGAATACGACCATGCTTATTTTCATCGCTAGGCATATTTAGAATCAAAACACTCACCAAATCGTAGTTTACCAGTATACGACTGGTGAATTCATGAAGGCGTCCTTTTGACTTTAATATATCAAATAACTCCACCACAATTGGTGAACATAAGCCACTGGTGGCAAAGTGGTGACGTTGTGTATCAACTCGCACCTCAGCATTGCAGTTCAAGCCAAAACTAGATAAGCACTTTATCATCGCATTAATTAATGTGGAAACATCATCAACCTGTGAAATTTGTTCGATATAATTAACGATTTGCCCCATTTCACTACTGGTAGCCATTGCATCAAATGCGGTTGATGTCGCATCTTCTACTTGCTGTTCCAATATGTCTTTATCTAATAACATTTGACTTAAGTTCATCAGCTTACTTTTGAGCTCGCCTTGGCCAAATGGCTTAACGATATAATCTTCAGCACCAACAGCATACCCTTCCATACGCTCTTCGACAGAACCTCTTGCAGAAACAAACATAACCACAATATGGTGAGTCTCCGGATTCGCTTTGATCGCCCGACAAACATCATATCCATTCATTTGGGGCATGCTCACATCGAGCAATATTACCTGAGGGTCAAATGTTTCAATGATCTCTAAACACTCAGGTCCGCTACTGGCTGTCAGCAAATCAAAATTCAGGTCTTCTAGAATTTCTTCCAGTATTTCTAAATTAAACGGTTCATCATCGACGGCTAAAATACGCTGAAGGGCCATATGTCTATTCCTTTTGTATGTTTGTCACTAACTTTAGTTATAGTCGTGATTTTCGTGATTGCTAACTACTTCAACTGTTTAATGTTGGCTTAATGGCAATTCAATAAACACAGTTGCACCACCACATGCGTTGTTATTGACATAAATACAGCCTTTATGAAGCAACACAAACTCTTTGCATATCGCCAGGCCTAAACCTGTACCACCAGCACCACTATTCGTTTTACTACTTTGCACAAACTTAGAAAAAACCTGCTCTAATTCATCGTCAGGAATTCCCATTCCTTGATCACTAATTGCAACGTTTACCTTATTATCTGAAAGCGTAACATCAACAATCACTTGACTATTCTCAGGACTAAATTTCAACGCATTTCCTAGCACATTACGGACTATTTGATTTATTTGCTCTTGATCGCAATACAATAAAATAGGTGCTTCAGGCACATTTAATTCGACCTGTATTTTCTTTGCTAAGGCGCTCCCTGCAACATCATCAATGCCTGTTTTCAAAATGCCTGTGAAATTATGGTTACTGGGATTAAATGGAAAGCGCCCAGCATCTAAACGAGATAAATCCAGTAAATTGTTCAACAAAAGCAGCAGTCGCTCACCGCTGGTCTCTATCCTCGACAAGTATTTCTGTAGCTTTTCAAGTGGTGCCTCTCCAGAATTTAACTTGTCTAAACCAAATCGAGCGAAACTCAAAATTGAATGCATAGGCGTGCGTAATTCATGAGACATATTCGCTAAAAATTCGGATTTACTTAAATTCGCAGCTTCGGCGGCCTCTTTTGCACTTTGCAGTTGTGCTGTGCGTGCCTGGACTTCAGCTTCTAAAACTTCTTTAGCTTCTTCAAGCACTTGTTGTTTTTTCTTTAAATGCGCAACATTTTTAAAAATAACAGCAAAAGCAATCTCTCCATGGTGGTCAATTTCATTAAACGTGCCCATCAAGGGGATATCCCCCGATGTTTGCGGCAAAACTAACTCACAATTAAAATGTCGCTGGATACCAACTTCCTTAATTGCTACTTTTAATGTGTCAGTACAGTCTGTTGCAAACAGATCATAGATAGAACGCGCTTGTATCTCGCTTTGTGACAATTTAAGTAACCGCATCGAAGCATCATTTGCTTCAATGATGGCGCCATTTCGTTTAAATAATACAATGGGATCCGGTGTATGTTTATAAATCACCCGCAATAAGCTGTCGCGCTCAATTAATGCATCAACGGTTTCTTGCAATCGTTCAACAAGCTCTTGATTATGCCGCCGTAGCAACTCAGTTTGCCAAAGCTTATGCAATGATTGTAATAATTCACTTTCATCAAAGGGCTTAGTTAAGACATCTTCAGCCCCTTGACGAATTGCTTCCATCATATCAACTTGGCTCGCTCGGGATGTAAACAGTAGGCATCGACAGTTTGGGTTCAGTGTTTTCAATTGTACGAATATCTCAACACCCGTTCCCACTTGAAGATTGAAGTCACTGATCAATAAATCAATATGTTGTTTTTCTGCGACAGTAACAGCTTCTTCTAAAGAGCATGCTGTAAATACCACCAATTGAGCCCCTCTTAAGCTAGTCGCTAACTCATCTAAGCGGTCATCTGCGTGATCCACCAGCAGCACAGTTGGCAAGACTAAACGCTGATTGGCCCCCACTTCTAAGACCCGCTCTAGCAAATGTGTGATTTCCTTATTTGCAAAGAACGGATAAATCACAATACCATTAGGCAAAGCTTTATTAAACTGACTAAAGACCTCTAAATGTTCAGTGTTATCAGGCTTTGGGGCTAAAAGAATTAACTTACAGTGTTCTTTTAAGGGTAATAAAACCGTTAAATAGTCACTGGGGATCCCATGAGCAATCGCGATGACATCATAACTAGAGAATTGAACACCTTCATCGAGCATATTGTAATGAATATGTTCTACTTCCCCACCTAACAGCTCAAAGAGTACTTTTAAGCGCATCGCAAGCACGCTGTTACTGTCTATAATTAGTACTTTATTCGACATAGTCTATTTCTATTTCCGTGTTCTAACACACAAAAGTGTAGTCGAATTTTAATACTTGCGATTTAAGGTAAAGATAATTGTTTACCAAATATAGCTAAGCTATAGCGTTTTTGGTCCATTTTAGCTATATCGGGTAATTCTCCCCAACGGCTATAACCTTGTCGCTCGAACAGTTTTATACTGGGCTCATTATGAGAAAAAATAAACCCAAGTAATGTATCTACTGCAATATTCCTTGCATGCTGTTCAGCAAATTGCAGTAATGTTGTACCAAGTCCATTGCCTTGAGTATGCGCGGTAATATAAATACTCAGTTCACACGTTCCAATATAAGCAGGTCGACCATAGAATGATTTAAAGCTTAGCCAAGCTAGCACCTCTCCCGCCTCTTCATACACAAAAAGTGGACGTTCAACATTATGGCTAAAAAACCAGGCTTTACGCGCTTCAACCGTCGTAGGCTCGGTCTCAGCAGTGACCATTCGACTGGCTATTGTCTCATTATAAATTGACACAATAGCAGGTAGATCTATCTCGCGAGCAACTCGTATATTCATAGTGTAATAAAATTGATCAATTTAAGGTCTATTGACGTATCATAAGCAAGTTCAACTAACAAAGGAAAGCCAATGCTTAACAAACTACTGCAACTGAGCCTACTTGCATCCAGCCTCTTAATGAGCACCTATACGCTGTCTTCTACTTGTGATGACTTTACTAACGTTGAATTAAGAAAATTGCGTTCTAAAGAAACCCTCAATTTATGCCAGTTTAAAGACAAACCATTGCTTATCGTAAATACAGCCAGCAATTGTGGTTTTACGGGCCAATTTGAGGATTTAGAAAAGCTCCATAAAAAGTATAAAGACCAAGGTTTGGTTGTGCTTGGTTTTCCTTCGGACGATTTTTTTCAAGAAGAAGACGATGAGCAAGATACTGCAAAAGTCTGCTTTGTAAACTACGGCGTGACGTTCAATATGTTTGCAACATCTGATGTACGAGGGGATAGTGCTAACCCTATTTTTAAACATCTTGGAAACCAAACAAGTTCACCAAAGTGGAACTTCTACAAGTACCTTGTCTCCGCCGATAGAAAATCAATTACTCGCTTTAACAGTCGCACTAAGCCTTTATCAGACGAAATGGTGAGTGCAGTTGAAAAAGCATTACAATGATATCGTGAGTTTTTAATACATCTGTATTAGAATAAATTCTGAATAAAAACTAATCACAAGCGAAATATGGAGAAGTTATGACAGTTGCAAGCGCAAGGCACATCTTAGTAGATAGTGAAGCGGAATGTTTAGACCTAAAGTCACGAATCGCTGCCGGTGAAGACTTTGCTGAACTAGCAAAACAATACTCTAGCTGCCCGTCAGGACAAGATGGTGGGGCTCTTGGTGAATTTGGCCCTGGCATGATGGTACCTGAATTTGATACTGTGGTATTCTCGGCACCACTGAACGATGTGCAAGGTCCTGTACAGACTCAATTTGGTTACCACTTGCTAGAAGTAACCAGTCGCACTGAATAAAGCTGTTGCACATTAGAGTAAGCCGCTAAATGCGGCTTTTTTTGTGAATATTTTAAAGGAACATTACCATGCAACTTTTTGGCTCAGACTCATCTCCCTATGCTCGACGTATTCGACTCTTTATTGCCTTACATAAGCTCGATATTGAATATATCCATCTCGATATTTTTTCTGTACAAGGTAGAGCTAAACTTATCGAACATAACCCAGCTAGAAAAATCCCATTTTTAGTGAATGGTGATATCCAGGTGAGCGATTCTAACGTCATTTTTCGTTATTTAACGACACAATATGCGCTGCCCACGCTTACCTGGTGGCAAGAGAATCAATTGACTAATATCAATGCATGTAATGATTCTCTCGTGGAAATTCTTATTTTTCAGCGCTCTGGGCTTGATACCAACAGTGATGTACTGTTCTTTAACTTACAGCGAGAGCGTATTCGCGAAGTATTAACTGACTTAAATGAACAATGTGTTAAAAATGAATTTTTAGACTGCCAGTACTTGCAGATCAGTTTATACTGCCTGCTAGACTGGATAATATTTAGAGATCTAACCGATCTAAATCCTTTTGCCGCCCTATTACACTTTCATAAGAATCAAAATGAGCGTGTTGGCGTACAAGAAAGCGATCCTCGCACATAAATAAACATATTTAATAAGGTATACACCATGAGCGACATTGAAATTGAATCAGAACTTGTCACCTTCGTTGAAAAAGTTCGCCTCGGCGCTCAAGTATGGGCACTTGGGGCTGACGATGGTGGTGTGGTTGTGTGTGAATCAAACCAATTTGAAACAACTGATGTGTTATTGGTTTGGGATAGCGCAGAGAAAGCACAAAACCAATGTAAAGATGAATGGCAAGGTTATACTCCAACCCCTATCGCACTTGATGAATTTCTAGATGAGTGGGTAGAAGACTTAAATGAAGACCAAGCACTACTAGGCCTAAATTGGAACGATGAGAATGTGTGTCTTGAGATTGAGCCTACCGGCTTAGCGCGTGCACTCACTGACTAGCGCAATAAGTGTTCCGTCAATAGCACGCACATAAGCTTGTGTGTGCTCATTCTTATTGCAAGGTGGCATTAAAGGCTCCGCGCCCGCATTCACTGCTTTATCATAACTCTCACTCACATTTTTACATCGCATGGCTAATTCAAACCCCAATGCAGGCTGCTTTGGCTGAGCTCGAATATAACTTTGCTTAAATTGCGCTTGCGCAAAAGGATGACTTGCAAACCCGAGCTTAACTTCTCCGGTATTCAATTCACCATAATCAGCCGACTCAGTTAACTCCGTCGCATTTAAGCCAAACGCCTGATAATAGAAATCAAGTACCTCTTCCACATTATCCACATAAATAACTGTTTTTAAATACTGCATGTTACTCGCTCAAAAAATGTAAACGCTTAAGAATTGCCACCACATTAACTAAAGCATACATTTTGAGCTGGGTAAAATACAATCATATCAAGCGTAAAGATATTCACATGGTGACAGAAGCGTAAATAAAAACGCAGACAGCACGCTTGCTTAGATAAATTAACGTATTTTCGCCGGTATAGATTAAAGGGCTGGATTCAGCTACCGACGGTTTGAAACACTGATTTCAACATTGCAATGGGGATGATACGAAAAAACAAAATACAATGGCGCTCTCGGAAGGGATCGAACCTTCAACTTAGCCTCCGGAGGGCCACGTGATATCCATTTCACCACGAGAGCAGCACAGTATTCTTTGATCGCGTTTATAATAATGCTATCGATAGCTAAATACTAGCGTTTGTGAGCTATATGCTTAATTTTTAATCTAAAAATCAAAAAAACACTATACATTGCACAAAAAACACGATATTTAACTATGCTTAGTTATACCTTCGTCGATGTAACATGCCTTTTATGTTCATCGAGCAATGTGCAATAAAGTCGTAACTCGATAACAACAACCGCATTGTGCTTAAAAAATATCAAGAGGATTATTATTATGACCCCGATGACCACTGAACAAGTTGCTGAATTTCTAGGCGTAAAAGTTGAGCGTGTAAAAAGACTTGCTAGAGAGAATTTACTTGTCGCAAAAGATAACGATGCTGATGGTCAGCCTATCTTTGATAAAACAGATGTTGAAAAATACAAAGAACTGGCGCAAAGGTTAGGCGGGATCTAATCTAGTAGACTCATTAGTTTATTCTCTAAGGGGCTTGCATGTGTGTGAGCTCCCTTGTTTTGGTACCAATTGATGCTTAGTAATAAATACGCAATTTGGTAAGCTTTTAATTTCGTACCCGCATATTCAGGCATATGGATATTACGCAACATGTAGTATTGCTGTAGCAATACCGCACACTCAATCTCACCTAAATCAAAACTACAACTCAATGCCGCTAAGTCAAAATAAATATCATTGTATTGTGCATATTCAAAATCAATTATCTTCGCGCCGGTGTCTGCATTAATTAAGTTGTCATATACCAAATCATTGTGACAAAATGCCAAATCTTCTGGCAGTAAATTAATGACTGATACAGCCCTATCACATTGCTCCTTTGCATACATAAGCTGACACATGTCTAGTTGCATAACTTGTTGCACTATATCCAGCTTCTCGTGATCCAAAAAGCCTTGGTACTCATGAAGTTTAACTAAACTCCTCACTATTTTTTCATCTAGATTTACAAATGGTTTTTTTTGAGTAAAGAATTCAAATATCGCAGTATGCACCTCTGTGCTATAAGCTATCACAGCTTGCGTAATTCCTTGTGCGGCTAGCGCATGTTGTGCGTCTAACAAAGGCTGTGATAAGCCACCTCTATAACACTTCATCAGCAATGCCCCTCGATCAGAACTGAACAAAAAGTTATCATTATTGAAGCCTTTATGCAGGCGAACAATGTTATCAATTCGTATACCAGGTAATAACGCCTCCAGTTGGGCTCTGAGATACTTATCAGTCATATTCTAATTGATGTAGTGACTTCCCTTCACGTTGCTCGTGCTCGTCATACCAGCGCTTATAGCCCCAGCAAACCATAATGGTATAAAACACAAATAACACTAACGTTGGGTAATAACCTTTCGCAAAATAAAGGTAAATCGACGCTGCATCGATCACAATCCAATAAAGGAAATTCTCAAGCACCTTTTTGGCCACCAAGTATGTTGTCACAACGGCGAAACACGTTGTAAAGCTATCTAAATATGCGAGTTCTGCATGGGTATACGTGTCTGTTAAATACCCTAGTAATATTGCTACACTTGCCGTTATAATAATAATTTTCACGTGCCGCTGAAGCGACCAAGACACAATTGGCACCACTGATTGTTCTGCGGTTTTCCGCCACATTCGCCAACCGACTACAGCCATGATCATATAATAAAAGTTCAGTGCAGACTCCATCAATAATGCGCCATTCCAATACATTACTGTATAGATAAACGTACTAATAAACGCGGCAGGCCAACACCAGCTACTCTCTTTGATGGCTAATTGCAAATAAGCCAAAGACAAAAAGACCGCAATATATTCCCAGTATGACATCGCAACAAAACCTGAAAATGCTTTACTTATAAATTCAATCATTGGCTGACAAATCACCCGAAATAAATTTACATACAAAGACTATTTTTCCGTATTCTATATATGAACGTTTCATTTCTCGTTGCAGGACTTGCATCACGTCATCGTAATCTCCGAAGACCTGCGTTGACATATTATTTGTTATCACCTTTAGTCCTGAATGTTGATTCAAGCGCTCAATAAAGTCTTTAATAAAAGGAATGTAATCGTTGTGAAGCGGGTACTTACTGATCTCAACTGACAATTTCATTGGTATTCTCTCTAGGGGCATAAACAAAGTTATTGTAGCTGTCGTAACCTTCTTTAGCGACCACTACTATGGGTGGTTTAAATTAACACCCGTCATAAATTGCGACTTTGGCGTGTAGTTTATCCAATCTTGTTGATATAAAATTTTACCGTCAGATCCAAATTGTAATTTGATCAAAAACCGCCATGGGCCCAATTCATTGCCTTGGTAACGAAAACGATTAAAATACCCACTCAAAATCACGTGTTTTGAATGCACATCTATAAGTTTGTCAGTTACCACCAAAACGGCTTTATTATCAAGTACTATTACTTTATTTGCTGTCCAATCAAAGAAATTTGCTATTGCTTTTCTATTGGATGCAGTATGACCATATACCATATCCTCAAATTTGGCATCCGTTGCATAAAAATCGATAAAGCGTACAAAATCAGTACGTTCTCCGTACACTTGAATATAATCGTCAACAATGACGGAAAGCGCCGAAGTGCTTGGTCGTGACGCACAAGCACTCAATAAACACATCATGACAAGACCGAAGTATGCTCTGAAATGATATGTCATTGGTATTTTCACCCTACACTGTTTAAATGTTCACGATACCTAATGGCTTCGCCGTTTTCCACGCTCCCCGAGTAAAATCAGGTACATCCACTGCATTACTTCGATCGGCTACCGATTTTGCTGATAATGGCGATATCACTGACCATGCAGCACCATCATAAACATCCTGGTCTAGTGGCTCGCCATTACGCAAACAGTAAATCATACGCCAAAACATCAGGAAATCCATACCACCATGGCCCCCATTACGCTGTGCTTCCTCACCCATTTTCAGCCACAAAGGATGATCATATTGCTCATACCACGATCCCATCTCGTGATCCCATGCATGATAACTCTTAGTGCCATTTTTTTCCAAAGCAATGCGATTAGGAAAACCAGCAAACACCCCATTCGTTCCCTGAATCAAATTATGACGAGAATAAGGTCGCGGTGTTGTTGTATCATGTTGCACCATAATGCTGCGCCCTTTAACTGTCTTGATCATCGTTGTATTCATATCTCCCGCAATATAATCCAACTGATTGCGCCGATGATCAGCAGAAAATTCACGTTGTGCATATGCGCGGCGCCCCAATGCTGGTGAGCTCATTGAAGTTAGATAATCAAAACGATCGCCACGGTTAATATTCATATACTGTGACACGGGACCTAACCCATGCGTTGGGTACAAATTCCCATCTCGTTTCGCATGCCATGCCGTACGCCATGATCCTGTTTTATGATCAATCTCTTTCATTTGCCAGCGCAACTCGTGAATATAGGCCGCTTCTGCATGCAAAAGTTCGCCAAATAGGCCTTGCCTAACCATATTCAAAACCATGAGTTCATCGCGACCGTAGTTGACATTTTCCATCATCATACAGTTTTTCTGCGTTCTCTCAGCTGTGTCGACTATTTGCCACATCTCTTCGACAGTCAATGCCAGAGGAACTTCAACAAATGCGTGTTTTCCGCTATTCATAGTATCTATGGCCATCGGTGCATGCCATGCCCAAGGTGTAGAAATGATCACTATATCTATATCATCACGTGCTAGCATCTGCTGATAGGCGTGCTCAGTTCCTGTGTATAACGACGGCTTTTCCAACCCTTTCTCCTCTAAATAATAAGAAGAACGTTCCAAAACCGCATCATGTGTGTCACAGATCGCAACAATTTTTGTGCCTTCAATATGGCTCATACGCTTCACATGGCCATAACCCCGCTGCCCAACACCAATAAAGCCAACTCGAACAATTGGCATTTTTGGTACAACGAGCCCCATCACTGACTGACCATGTGCTGGTGGTAATTCTGGTAAGGTATGATTTTTTTGCGCACACCCAGCCACCACACTTGCAGCGGCGGTTGCGCTCGCTGCTTTTAAAAAATCACGGCGGTTAAATTTTTTCATTATTATTATCCTTTGATATTACCACTACATTTGACCATATATTACGGGTAAGCTGATGCGACCAGCAAATCAGGTAAACATTAAAAAAAGCGCCGAAGCGCTTTTTTTAATTTTGAGTAATTATACTCTGTAATGTCAACTCTTTCGCGACCACATCTTGATAAAGCGTAAACTGATTTTGAGCCCGCTCTAAATTATGGTTTTCATGCTTCGTTGCAAAATAATTGTCGCCGTCTAGATAATCGGTTAAAAAACGAAGGCCTATCATAAATGGCATCACTTTAGCACCTAATAAAAAACTGTGTTTTTCCTGTTCAGTTATCAAGCTAGACAAAGGTGTTACATAACCCTTTACAATCGCTTCAAAAATATCTTCTCTTACCTTAACACGATTTAAATTTGTCGAATCTTCAGCTTCTGGAGAGCAAAAGGTGCGCACCATATCACCAAAATCAAACAACCAGTAACCTGGCATACAAGTATCTAAATCAATAACCGCTTTACCTGAATCATTTTGATTACAAAACAGCATATTGTTAATTTTAGTATCGTTATGACAAGGTCGCAGCGGAATAGCGCCAGAAAGTGCTTTTAGTTCATCGGCGAGGTCAAATTGGCTTTGGCAAAATACTATATCAGCTAAGCAGCTATGCGCTCGATTATGCTTGTCTTGTGCAAGCACTTCTTCAAACATCTCGATACGCTTTGCTAAATTATGAAAATCAGGGATCACATGATGCAGTTCACTCGCATTAAAGTCCTCTAAAGCTTGCGCAAATTGACCAAATGCATTCGCTGCTGTTTGTGCTTTAGAAGCACTATTGACCACATCTTCGCTATAACTGCCGCCAATAAACTCTAACGCACGCCATACATCACCATTATGTACAACCAAATAACCTTCATCGATAGTTGGTAAGTGTTTAATTATATTTAATTGGTACTCACCCTTCTCAGATTTAATCGATAAGTGCTGTTCTATTGCTCGAGCATTTTCAACAAGCTGCTCTGGTTTTGGAAAAACCTCGGTATTGAGCTTTTGCACGACTATCGCTCGCCGACCATCTTTTAATAACATTGTGGTATTGATATGACCGTTGCCAATCGGATTCATGACAGCTAGCTCACTGTTTAAACCAAACTGTTGCGATAAATATTGCGCTATCGCAGTATTATTCATGCGTACCTCATTAATTAACTGCGTTTCTGAAGCGGCTGAGATCCCCTCATCCTTGACGTAATTCATTTAATTTTCCTGCCACTGTGTCTAATTCTTCTTTAAATGTAATGCCATACCAATGATCCATGGCTGAATAAACCGTTACGTGAGCTTGATTCGAGGATATACAGGCTTGAATACAATCTGGCAGATAATACTCTTTTTTGACAACGTTGTCATGAATATCTAAAAACCGTGAAAACCCGTCCGCCAAATGCATCATGAGTATAGGTGTGATCCCCCAAAATGTCATGGAGGCAAGTGTACTTTTGCTAATCTCGGTAACCTGACCCGCACACTCACCAATAAGCTTACTACCTTGTTTACTGATGTTAAGACATTCAACCACGGATGAAAGTGAGCCTCGATCCAGCTTGCATAAACCACGATTAACTCCGCCCTGATTCGACAGCGTGAGTCCAATCGGATATCCCACCATAGCCATATGCTGCTCATCACCACATGTGCTAGCAAAATGCGCGACTAATTGATGGTATGCTTGTGGCCCATAATAATCATCCGCAGTTATTACAATGGCAGGCTTGGTAATATAGGCTCTGGCTGCTAACAAAGCATGGCCGGTACCCCAAGGCTTTTTCCGTTTATCGACTAATTCCAAGTACTGAGTAGGTACATCGGTAATGCACTGTTCAACTAAGTGGATTGTTAATGATTGCGGCAAGCGCGGGACAATATGCGCCTGTACAATAGGTTTAATTGCAGCATTGATCACTAATACAATTTCAGAGATCCCAGCATTATGCGCATCGATAATGCTGAGTTCCATGATAGATCGCCCTAAACCAGGAATTTCTGCAATCTGCTTGTTACCACCAAAACGACTGCCTAAACCTCCTGCAAGTACAACGAGTAGCGGTAAGTGCCCTTTTTTTCTTGTATTCCCAACAACCATATGTGACCACAAAATATAAACAGGCGAACAAGTTTACAGCGCTTTTAAAATAATAGAAAGTCATTGCAAAATTTGCGTTAATCAAACTTTTGGCTAAGATATTTCACTTCTAAGTATTCATCTAGTCCTTGTTTTGCACCTTCACGCCCTAATCCAGACTGCTTTATACCACCAAACGGTGTGGCTGAATTAGAGATCATCCCTTCATTAATACCTATCATGCCATACTCAAGCCTTCGTGACACTCGGTGGATCTGCGCAACATCTTGTGAGTAAAAATACGCCGCGAGCCCCTCCTCTACATTGTTCGCCAATGCCACACTTTGCTGTTCATCTACGAATGACATCACAGTTACAACCGGTCCAAAAATTTCCTGTCGCGCAATATCCATTTCTGGCAATACATCAGTCAAAATAATAGGTGACATAAATAAGCCGCCTAGTTCATCTCCTTTATAATGTAATTTCGCTCCTTGGCCAAGAGCTGCCTCAACCAGTGCCATGACTTTATTTTTCGCTTTTAAAGTAATTAAAGGGCCTAAATCTGTAGCTGGGTCCATCCCCTCACCTACCCGTAGCCTCTTCGTCGCCTCAGTTAACTCCTCTATAAAGGGCACCATACAACTTTGTTCAACTAACACCCGATTGGCTGCCACACATGCCTGTCCGTTATTGCGAAACTTCGCAGTCATTAAGCCAGACACAGCACTTTTAATATTTGCTGTTTTATATACAATAAAAGGCGCATTACCACCTAACTCCATGGATGTCCGTTTTACCGTTGCAGCAGATTGTGCCAATAAAATTCGCCCGATTGTGGTTGAGCCAGTAAAGGTTAACTTACGAACCGCTGTGTGCTGGCAGTATTTAGCGATAAGCGCTGCAGGTTCTTGCGTTAATAAAACCTGCAAAGCACCAGCTTCCATACCAGCCTGATTTGCGAGCTTAGCTAACGCTATCGCACTTAATGGCGTTTCTTCCGAAGGCTTTAATATAAAACTACACCCCGCGGCATACGCTGGCGCGACTTTACGGGTGATCATTGCTAACGGAAAGTTCCAAGGCGTTACGCCCAGTACCACGCCCACCGCTTCCTTTATCGTCATTAATTGGTGCTTACCATCCGGTGCTGGGATAACTTCACCGTAACTGCGCGTTGCTTCTTGTGCAAACCAATCCACAAAACTCGCCGCATAACGTACTTCACCTATGGCTTCATGCAAAGGTTTGCCTTGCTCAGATACCATTAACTCAGCCAAAGCTTGTTCATGCGACAAAATTAAAGCATACCATTTCTTCAAAACCTCAGCGCGCTGTATAGCTGACGTACACCGTAATTGCCTCAGTGCTTGCTGTGCACCGTGCAAAGCTAATTGACTGCCTTTCTCATCCACTGACGAGACCACTTTCACGACATTTTGATTCGCCGGATTTAATACGGTAAATATATTAGTCGTTTGATAAGATGTACCATTGATAAAAGAGTGTTCATGTTCAAGAAGCAATTGCATTCGGGTATTCCTTCAATCTACCTATGACCGTCAATATGTCATAGTTATAGTGCTACAAACAAAAAACCGCAGCTCATGGGCTACGGTTTTCATCATAATAAATGACAGAGACTAGGGGCTGTTGATCTTTGCTGTTCTATTTTTGTTCTCTTTGAGCGTGCTTTTATCGCGGCGCTTAATGTGTGGCTTAGTGATCTAAGCGAATATTAAGCAACAAAGAGAAAAGGGCGCTCAAAAGAACCAGTAGGCAGCGCTTGATTGGCTTTTCTACTATGTTATCGGCTGACTCACATGGAATAACCATGCTACGCAGCCTCTGCCTTGTATAAAAGCCAATCAAACTGCTGCAAAAATGAACCTAAAAGATCAACAGCCCCTAACTATTAATGATCTTCATTTACGATGTTTAAATTATACTTGGGAATTTCAACCACCAGATCTTCATCCGTGATAATAGCCTGACACCCTAAGCGAGATTCGGGCTCTAATCCCCATGCTTTATCCAGCATGTCATCTTCTAATTCGTCACTTTCATCTAATGAGTCAAACCCTTCACGTACCACAATGTGGCAAGTGGTACATGCACACGATTTCTCACATGCATGGGGAATGCTAATGCCATTTTTCAATGCCACGTTTAATACAGTTTCCCCTTTAGGTGCTTCAATAGCCGCGCCTTCAGGACATAATTCTTCATGGGGTAAAAAGATGATTTGTGGCATATTACACCTCGTCTACAGACTGCCCTTGCAGTGCTTGTTTAATTGATACATCCATACGACGTGATGCAAATTCGCTACTTGCGGCATCAACATGTTCAATGGCACTCTTAATTTGATCCGGTGACGTTGCTTGCTCACGCATGCTTGTCAACTTCGTCATCGCTTCACGTAAATCAGCAAGTTCTTGCTCATTTAATAAATTATTGTCTGTTAGCAAAGAGGCTTCCAAAGCTTCAAGTACTCTGAGCGCTTCTACTTGCTGCTCTTTTAGCATACGCGCTTGCATATCTTCTTTGGCGTTACTCATTGAGTCTTTGAGCATTTGAGCAACTTGATCATCAGATAAACCAAACGAAGGTTTAACTTGGATGTCAGCTTGGACACCAGTTGATTTTTCTGTGGCTGAGACGCTCAGTAAGCCATCCGCATCCACTTTAAAAGTAACACGAATGTGAGCTGCACCCGCAGCCATTGGCGGTATGCCTTTTAAGCTGAATTTAGCCAAAGAGCGGCAATCATCAACTAATTCTCGCTCACCTTGGAGTACATGCAGAGACATCGCCGTTTGACCATCTTTAAAGGTGGTGAACTCTTGCGCTCTCGCGACTGGAATTGTGGTATTTCGCGGGATTATCTTCTCAACTAAGCCACCCATCGTTTCTAGACCAAGCGACAAGGGTAATACATCCAATAGCAACATATCTGAGTCAGGCTTGTTACCGACTAAAATATCAGCTTGAATAGCCGCGCCTAATGCAACCACCCTATCTGGATCGATAGAGGTCAATGGCTGTTTTGCAAAAAAGCTTTCCACGTTTTCACGAATAACCGGCATCCGTGTCGAGCCACCCACCATGACAACCTGCAGTACTTCTTCGTTAGTCACACCGGCGTCTTTAACAGCACGACGACAAGCACGTAAGGTTTTCTTCACCAACGGCATTACTAATTCTGCAAATTCGCCTTGTGTCACTGCTACGGTGTGAGTTTGCTGTCTAATATCTAATTTAACGTTAACCGTTTTATAACCACTAAGCGCTTCTTTGCATGCTTTGGCTTTGTTCATAAATAAGCGTAATTCGTGCGCGTCTAAATCATCAATACCCACTTTTGATTTAAACAATGACACCAGCATAGAGTCAAAATCATCGCCACCTAAACTAGAATCACCGCCTGTTGCCAAGACTTCAAAAACGCCTTGGTTTAAGCGCAAAATAGAAATATCAAACGTTCCGCCGCCTAAATCATAAACCGCAATAACGCCTTCTTGGCCTGAATCTAAGCCATAAGCCACTGCAGCTGCCGTAGGTTCATTTAGTAGCCTTAATACACTGAGCCCAGCAAGTTCAGCTGCATCTTTGGTACTTTGACGTTGTGCATCATCAAAATAGGCCGGCAC
Source organism: Pseudoalteromonas sp. MMG005 (assembly GCF_018101015.1). Classification (NCBI taxonomy): domain Bacteria; kingdom Pseudomonadati; phylum Pseudomonadota; class Gammaproteobacteria; order Alteromonadales; family Pseudoalteromonadaceae; genus Pseudoalteromonas; species Pseudoalteromonas sp. MMG005. The sequence goes on from NZ_JAGJEK010000001.1 coordinate 280,500, forward strand.
CGTGATCACTGCGCCCAGAATATCTTGACCAGCAAAACTTTCAACTGCACGTTGATTCAATGTTTTGAGTATTTCTGCTGATGCTTGAACTGGGTTAACTGCACCGGCGACAGTATTAATCGCAACGTTACCGCTTTGCTCAATAAACTCATAAGGCAACTGACCGTAACTTTGCTCGATTTCTGCTAACGTTTTACCTAAAAAACGCTTCACTGAAATTAAGGTATTAGTTGGGTCTTCAACAGATGCCTGCTGAGCTTGCTGACCAACAACGATCTGCTGCTGGTGATACCTAACCACAGAAGGTAACATAGCTGCACCAGATACATCAGTCAGCGTTTTAGCTTCACCGCTTTGTACCGTAGCAACTAATGAGTTAGTAGTTCCTAAATCTATACCAATCGCGAGTTTATGTTCATGTGGTGCCGCGCTCTGCCCCGGCTCAGCAATTTGCAATAAGGCCATTATGCTCTTCACTTTGCAGCTCACCTTCGAAAAGGTCAGCCTGTAAAATTAATCAAATAAACTGTCTTCAATACGTGCGAGTTCGTCACGTAATTTAAATACAAACTTAAGTTTACGAATGTTGTCAGCAGCTTCCTGCAATGCACTTTCATTGGCGTCATCGGCTAATTGCGTAAATAGCTGCGCACTATATTGTTTATCTAATGCGTCAATTTCAACTTCGAAGTCTTCAATGGCTTGTTCAACATCACTGCTATCAGGTAACTCTGAGAGCATTTCACGTAATTCCATTTGCTGCATTAAAAAGAGCGGGTCTTGCAATGTTTGTTGTTCCGCTCGAATATCAACGCCACGCTCGCTAAGCATATATTCAGCACGCTTCAGAGGGTGTTTTAACACAGCCAATGCATCGTTAATTTCAGCTGTTTTTTGCACTGCAAGTAGCTTTTCACGTTCGCTCTTTCCGGCAAATTTGTCAGGATGTATAACACGCTGTAAATCTAAATACTGTTTATTAATTTTAACTAAATCAACATCGTAGGCTACTGGAATATCGAACAACTCAAAGTAACGCATATCACTTATTCACTTATAAAAGGCTTTGCTAAAATACAATAAAGCCCCACCAAAGTAGGGCTCTATACCCAAAAATATTTCTTCAGGTATGTTACATCCGTAAAACGAATAAGTTAAACGGTAAAGCTTTCTCCACAACCACATTCATCTTTCTGGTTAGGGTTAACGAATTTAAACCCTTCATTTAACCCTTCCTTTGTGTAGTCTAGTTCTGTGCCATCAATATATACTAAGCTCTTAGCATCAATAATGACCTTCACATCTTGGTGTTCGAAAACTTCATCACCTTCACTTAACTCATCAACAAATTCGAGTACATAAGCAAGACCTGAACAGCCCGTGGTTTTTATGCCAACACGCAAACCTAGCCCTTTGCCACGATTATCTAAAAAGGTTCTAACTCGATCTGCTGCCGCGTCTGTTAATGTCACTGCCATAACTATTTACTCTTACTTTGCTTGTTTACTTTTGTAATCAGCAATTGCTGCTTGAATTGCATCTTCTGCTAGGATTGAACAGTGAATTTTCACTGGTGGTAATTCTAGCTCAGCAGTGATATCGGTATTTTTAATTTCAGCAGCTTCATCTAGCGATTTACCTTTAACCCATTCAGTCACCAATGATGAAGACGCAATGGCGCTACCACAGCCATACGTTTTGAACTTAGCATCTTCAATAATACCGCCATCAGATACTTTGATTTGCAATTTCATTACGTCACCACATGCTGGTGCACCAACCATACCAGTTGCAACATTTGGATCATTTTTGTCTAAAGAACCTACGTTACGTGGGTTCTCTACGTGGTCAATTACTTTATCACTATACGCCATAATACTTTCCTCACTATATGCTCATAGCACTAAGCTACAAACAAAAATTGCTTAATGCTTAATGGTGTGCCCATTCAACGCTGTCTAGGTCTATGCCCTCTTGATGCATTTCCCAAAGCGGTGACATTTCACGTAAGCGGCCAATCGACTCTTTCATTAGCTTGACGGTATAGTCGATTTCTTCTTCTGTTGTGAAGCGGCCAATACTGAAACGAATTGAACTATGTGCAAGTTCATCGTTACGACCTAATGCTCTTAATACATATGAAGGCTCAAGGCTCGCTGAAGTACAGGCTGATCCTGATGATACCGCAATATCTTTAACGGCCATTAACAAAGACTCACCTTCAACAAAGTTAAAACTGATGTTTACGATACCTGGTACCGACTGTTCAATACAGCCATTGAAGTAAACTTCATCCATGCCATCTTCACCCATCACACCATCAATCAAACGCTGACGAAGCGCACTGATGTGTGCGTGATCTTTTTCGAAATCTTGTTTTGCAATACGAAATGCTGTGCCCATTCCAACTAACTGGTGTGTTGCCAAAGTACCAGAGCGCATACCGCGTTCATGACCACCACCATGCATTTGTGCTTCAAGACGAGCACGTGGTTTACGGCGAACATATAGTGCACCAACACCTTTAGGCCCGTATGCTTTGTGACCAGAGAAAGACATAAAATCAACTTTCAACTCTTTCAGGTCAATTTTAACTTTACCTGCACTTTGTGCGCCATCAACATGAAACATAATCTTGCGTTCACGGCACATATCACCAATAGTGGCAATGTCTTGAATAACACCTAGCTCGTTATTTACATGCATTACGCTCACTAAAATAGTGTCTTCGCGCATTGTCGCTTCTAACTTTTTAAGGTCAAGCAAGCCATTTTCTTCAACTTCCATATAGGTTACTTCAAACCCTTGTCGCTCAAGCTCACGACATGTATCAATAACCGCTTTATGCTCGGTTTTTACCGTGATGACATGCTTACCTTTTTTCTGATAAAAGTTAGCCGCACCTTTAATTGCAAGGTTGTTTGACTCTGTAGCGCCAGAAGTGAATACAATTTCACGCGGATCCGCGTTAATTAAATCAGCGATATCATTACGCGCTTGGTCAACAAGTTCTTCTGCCTGCCACCCAAAACGGTGCGAGCGAGATGCTGGGTTGCCAAAATTCCCTTCCATTGTCAGGCATTGCATCATTTCATCGGCAACACGCTGATCAACCGGAGTGGTTGCTGCATAATCTAAATAAATCGGTAACTTCATTTGTTTCTCCGCTTGACGCCAACCTTAAAGTTGACAGCTCACTTGAATATTGTCTAATTGCTTCATCGCACTATTGACGCTGTTATCCTGACGTAATGCAACAGATTGCACCTCAGAATTCGCGACTAATTCGGCAAGGGAAATGTTTTTTAAAAAATCTTCGATACGCTGGCTTAAATCAGACCACAGTGTGTGCGTTAAACATCGCATCCCACTTTGGCAACCGCCCCCTTCTCCGTGACAACGTGTCGCGTCGACTGACTCATCGACCGCATTTATCACATCCCCTACAGAGATTGCTTGCGCATCACGACCAAGTAAATAGCCGCCGCCCGGACCTCGTACTGAGCTCACTAACCCATGTTTACGTAATCGAGCAAATAATTGTTCTAGGTAAGATAAAGATATTTCCTGACGACCAGAAATATCAGCAAGAGGGACTGGACCAGCTTTAGTATGCAACGCAACGTCTAACATTGCTGTTACCGCATATCTGCCTTTCGATGTTAATTTCATAAAGCCCCCGAGCTTGATTACCAAAGCGCAAATTTTAATTACCTGACTAAGATAGTCAAGTATTACTCACTTGTAATACCAGTCTAATCACAGGTATTGCCCAAATACCCGACCAAAGTACTCAAGTATTATCACATTGTAATTACCCGAGTAATTTAGTCAAGTATTATCTTGTGCAAATCGTGTTCGACTGAACAGCCTACTCACAATGGTTATTTTTGTGTCGATTTATTTATCGAGGTTAAAATACCACGCAAAATATTAAGCTCTTGATCTTCAGGACGTGCACGATTAAATAAACGCTTCAATTTAGTCATAACCATACCTGGGTGCTGCTTTACAATAAAATTAGTTTCATTGAGCGTACTTTCTAAATGCTCATAAAATAGTTCCATTTGCTTTGCGCTCGGATAAACTACGTCGTCCTCTTCAACTACCGCATCTTGGGTGGCAAGAAATGCCATACGTGTTTCATATGTTAACGTTTGTACTGCCATAGCTAAGTTTAAAGAGCTGTACTCTGGGTTTGCTGGAATACACACATGGAAGTTACATAGCTGTAGCTCTTCATTTGTTAAGCCACTATTCTCTCGACCAAAAACCAAGGCTACAGGGCCTGTATTTGACTCTTGAACTAATTTCTCGGCGCATTCACGAGGGTTTACCATTGGCCATGACAGTGTCCGCGAACGTGCACTGGTACCAATCGTTAATGCACAACCATCAATGGCTTCTGATAACGTACTGACGGTTTTCGCAGCACCAAGCACATCAGTTGCCCCCGCAGCTAAAGCACTCGCATGACTATCAACTTCACAAGCAGGGTCTACCAAATAGAGTTTGGATAATCCCATTGTTTTCATCGCCCGTGCGACTGAGCCAATATTGCCTGAGTGAGATGTATTTACTAATACAATGCGAATGTCTTCTAATGCCATGTTAATAAGCCCTGAGAAAAATAATGCGGGAGTTTATCACAGCTTGTGAACAGCTCCATAGTAAAACCCGCAGTAAAAAAATTAGTTCCACAAGATCATGGGCGTACAAAAAACCATCAATTTAATTTCACAATTATTGTTTACTTTGTATCAAAAGTCGCTAAAATACGCCGGCTTGAAATAATACTGTTCTTTTACAACCCAAAGGTAATGCTATGCATCCAATGTTAAACATTGCGGTACGCGCTGCGCGTAATGCAGGTAAAGTGATCTTACGTGCATGTGAAGATTTATCAAAAGTCGAAGCCCAACAAAAAGGCAGCAATGACTTTGTAACTAACATCGACAAAGACGCTGAAGCGATCATCCGCGATACGATTTTAAAAGCCTTCCCTGATCACTCTTTAGTGGGTGAAGAATTAGGTGTAATTACAGGTTCTGATGCAGATTACCAATGGGTTATCGATCCACTTGATGGCACAACTAACTTCATCAAGGGTATTCCTCACTTTGCAGTCTCAATTGCATTAAAAGTAAAAGGTCGCGTAGACCAAGCTGTTATCTACGATCCTATTCGTAGTGAATTATTCACAGCATCACGTGGACAAGGCGCACAATTAAACAATACCCGCATCCGCGTTACTAAAAGTAACGAAATTGCAGGTTCTGTATTAGCCACTGGCTTCCCATTCAGACAAAAACATCACCTAGACGCATACACAGAAGCGTTCAAAACATTGTTTATTCATACAGCTGACATTCGTCGTGCAGGTTCACCTGCATTAGATATGGCTTATGTTGCTGCAGGTCGTGTTGATGGTTTCTTTGAACTAGGCTTAAAGCCGTGGAACACCGCAGCAGGTGAACTACTCGTTAAAGAAGCGGGAGGTATGGTAATGGACTTCGCTGGTGGTGCAGGTTATAACCAAAGTGGTAACGTTATTTGTGGCTCACCTAAGCTTTGCCAACTAGTGGTTAAAGAAATTCGTCCAGTACTGACAGAATCACTACTGTGCTAATGAAATAGATATTCAAAAAAGGAGGCAATTGCCTCCTTTTTTATTGTCTTTAATATGGCACGTTTAATTATTTTCAAAGTACGGGTTTCTCAACGTTATTACTCGTGCATCTTGCATTGGTAATGCGTTAAATTTAGCGGCAAAATACTGCTCAAATAGCATGTCAAATTCACCATTTTGTTGCATCAACGCCAATCCTTTTTTCAAGGCGTCAGCAACCTCAGGTTTCTTTTTACTTACAAAAAAATAAAATGCACTCGGGTAATACAAATATAAATTGGGCAATATAACGAGGTCATCACTCTGTCGCTCAGCAAGCTCAGATCCTACTTCAATAAAAGAGCGTGGAAAATAATCAACTTTACCACGCGCTACCATAGCAAACATAGCTTGGTATTTAGACATAGGCCGTACTGGTAAATCATTAAATGCCAGTATTTTCGTATCAGGCCAGTCATGCCCTTGAACAGCGGTCAATTTTGCTAACTGAGCCTTTGTTTGTATTTTTTCAAAGCGTGACAAATGCGCACGGTTCACCAATAGCGCTCGTTTACCAATAAAACCTTTAAATAACGGGACCTGTATAGCAATCGCCAGTTGCTCTCGTTCAGGACTGGTCATACTCCAATGTAAATCCACCTCTCCTCGGCTTAAAGCAAGTAAAGTTCGCTGTTGATGCGGGTGAACTTGAATATGCTCTACTTTCGTGTCAAATTGCGCTGCAATTAATGCTCTATCAAGTAACTCATACAAATATAAATCGCGGTCATAAAGCACGCGCTGCTCTTTCGCTACATATAAAGTCGACACCGCATAAGATGTATTAGCCCAACTACACAATAGGCAAAGCCATATGAATCTCCCCATATGCTCGCTCCAAAATTGTTTTCATTTAAGCTACACGTTAGGTCACATTTACTCAAGGCTTATCGACTGCATTGAATAAAAAATCGAATTTACCTACTAAAGTATATATCAACTGTCATCATGCATTCTAAGGACGACACAGCTATTTAAACGGAACACTCGTGTACTGTCGTTTTTATTCTCACTACCGGGGCCGCTGGTTTACGACGATTGCAAACAAACAAATAACTATTGCGGTAGCGTTTCGCTTCTTTTTTGGCATCCGTCGCCAATGCAGCTACCTGATGGCTGTTATTACAACTTTCTAAATCAGGTCTGACTAACCCGATTGACAGTGTTAATAAAGGCACAAATTGCTTTTGGCCTTCCCTATTTGTCGCCCAATACCCCCCAGCTTCAACATGCTCAGATGTAAAAAATGCTTTCGACTGCAACTCAAACTGATTAATTATCTGATGACATAAGCGCTCAGCATCATCACCATCAAATACCACCATAAAGTCGTCTCCCCCTATATGCCCCACAAAACAGCTGCTTTGATCGCACACTTGAACCGTCACATCGGCCAATAACTTGATCACACTATCACCGCTTGCATAACCATATAAATCATTGAATTGCTTAAAATGATTTAAATCCACATAGGCCAATGAAAAGGTATTTTGTCTGCGTAAACGTTGTTCAATTGCTTCATTAATGGCTACGTTGCCTGGTAGCATAGTCAAAGGGTTTGCATGTTGAGCATGACGTATTTTTTCTTCGGTTATGTGCTTTAAAATATCTCGCAGCGGTGCAAGTCCTAGGTACTTGAGATCTCTCGTAACAATAATATGGCGTCGAATATCAAATTCTTGTTCTGTGATCTGCTGACTTACGACATCAAGCTTGGCGTTTTCATCGACAACAAGGGGCTGCTTATCCATCAGTTCAACAACCGACTTTTTAGCATACAATGCGTGACCATAAGGCGCAGCAAAAACTTCTGTCAGCTGATCTCGATGCAACAACCCAACAGGCTGTTGTTTCGCATTGATAACTGCTAGGCTCATCAGTGATTTATTCTGTTCAAACCGTTTATGAGCGTCTTTACAGCGCGTACTTTGCCCTATTGCATCTTCAATTTGCGCTAAACACCCAACCGACATCGACATTTCGTTATGATTACTTTGAGAACGTAAGTTCAATTGAGTGACTTGACTGGCTTCTAATGCACGTGGGGGTTGGCGAGCGGGTTTTGCCAACAGAAAACCTTGTGCATGCACTATGCCCAGTTTTTCGAGTAGAGTGAGCTCTTCTAACCGCTCAATACCCTCTGCAATCACTGATGTTTTAGTGACTTTTGCCAGCTCTATAATTGATTTTAAAAACTCTTTCTTAACAATACTTTGATCACAATAATCGATAAAGTATCGATCAACTTTAACAAAATCTGGACGTAATTCTGACCACTGCTTTAATCCCGAGTAACCCGCCCCTAAATCATCAATGGCAATACTAAAGCCTAATTGACGATAATGCTCGATGGTTTTGAGTAACAAAAATCCATCGTCTACTTTATCTTGCTCTGTTACTTCAATGACGACTCGATTTGCAGACAAGCCATATTTTTCAACTAAGTGTAACGTCTCACCTTTGGGGTGGCTTGGATCTAATAGCGTATTAGGGCTAACATTGATAAACAGCTTGCCTGGTAAATCCTGCTCAACAAACCGTGCGATAGCCTTTTCACGACACAACAGTTCTAATTCCGACAGTTTTCCTTGTTCACTGGCTATACAGAATAGACGCTCTGGAAACTCTAAACTCGTTCCAGAAATCCCACGACTCAAGGCTTCAAAGCCAAGAATATTCTGCTTAGAAATATCATATATTGGCTGAAATAAAGTACGCACAGCGCCCTGCTGCAATATATCTTCTAACGCTTGTAAATCAAGCAACGTTCTATTTGGCGCATTGTCCACTGAATTCAGACCAAGTTATTGAGTGATAATCGAACAAGCTACCAAGGTTGTATGACGTTTTTATTGCAACGCGCCAGTATGTCCCTATAAAGCGATATATGGCTCTGTTGTACACATAAAAAAAACCAGTGACAAAGCACTGGTTTTTTATCATCAAATAATATGTTAGTAATTATTCATCATAATCAATATCATCAGAAGATGTTTTAAAACCTTCCTTTACGAGCACTTCTAAATAAAATGACGGCTGTTCTAAACGTGCTGCTTCATCGATACACTTATTAATTTCATGTACTTTGATAACATCTGCTTGCGACTCAGTGTGACCAAATCGACAATCGAAGTCCCAATAATCAACCCCTGCTGGCAATGTCTTATTGCGCTCTCGACGAAGGTATTTCTTCACTTCATATTTGATTGCGTCAACTAAACGCGCAGGTTTCAACTTAGGGTGTGTCAAAGCAAAAGTTTTTTTCATGATGATCTCAATGTCAGGACAGTTGTTTTTACAGTCTGCCGAGTGATGGAAGTTAGTCTAACTATTTTACTGTAATTTATTGATGGTAGCGAATACTAAAAAGATATTTATATAGACAGACTTCGGTATTTTCCCCGCAAACTTAATGGACGCAGTGTTATACGCTAGTATGGCACTACGGCATCTGCAAAAAACGACATTCAGCTCCGCCTGATGTGTGACAAAATATAGGTCAATAGATTGCAGTTCACGCTAAATTACGTACACTCATTCTGTATAACATAAACAATACAAGCGAATAAAGATGCCAGGATTACCCGCTGCGAGAATCACGGATATGCATGTTTGCCCTATGGTCACCGGTATAGTGCCTCACGTTGGAGGCCCGATTTCTGGACCAAGTGTACCAAATGTATTAATTGGTAGCATGCCTGCTGCTGTAGTCGGTGACTTAGCGGTCTGTGTTGGACCTCCCGATAGTATCGTAAAAGGCAGTGTCACCGTTCTGATCAGTGGCCGACCAGCTGTAAGAATGGGCGACATGACAAGCCATGGAGGCAATATCATATTAGGGATGCCTAACGTACTGATTGGCTGATTTTTGTGCGTAGCAATGGCTGTTAAAACAGCCATTTCTTCTATTTACAACCCCAAAGTCAGATTTTGATACTCTTTCAATGGAAAACCCTTCATTGAACCGTGCCTATCAAGCCACTCGACCAAAATTTTCATCCATTGGTAACCCAACTTGAAGTTCCAGATAGGATTAAATAACGGAACATATTGCATTTGCACCAACTGAGCACGTAGCGTCCTCACATCTTGCTCACTTTCCATGATCCAAATGCGCCCATCAGGAAAATACACAACCGCTTCATAATCAATTTCATCTACCATAGGGCGGCCAGCCTCGTCGCTGTGATGCACCACCCAACCACCACTGCCGGCTTTCATGCATCCAGCATTTACCCGTACTGCAATTTCTTCCAATAGTAGGGACAAATTGCCCGTGTGTGCACCTTCCTGGCGGCCGTATTCATCATAAGTACGAATAAATCTATCACTGCCATCTACATCGCGTTGTAAGAAGTTATCTTTTTTACCGTTGGTTGCAGCCCTTACAACTTGCTGCTCTTCTTCAGAGAAAAAGCGCTCTTTAGGGAAAACCCCCCATAAGTCATAATCTCCAGTCTGAACACCTTTAAAATTAGAAGGCGCTTTAGCACCATATCCCAAAGGGTTTGTTAGCCCACACAACTGAGTGTAAGTTTGCCCTGACTCGAGCGTAATAACCTGCTTTCTGGCACCCGTGCACGCTTGAGCTAAGGCGTTATCTGGTGCATAACATACCGCCCAATCCCCGTTCCCTGGGCTATACGCTTTTGAGCCTTGTTGTAATGTGGCGACCTTAATCAAAACAAATTTATGATGCTGCCCGTCTTTTGCCGCAGCCGTAATGTTATACATATCATCACTGACTTTCTCTTCTTTGTAGTGTTTTTTCGCTCGGATCATCAATGCTGGCAACCCACTGCGACGCACTTCAGATATATACAATGGAATCGCCATCGCACCATACTTATTTATCGCCTCTGCAACTTTATTTTCTTGCCACCCAATTGCGCTGCCTCCTGTGCCTTTCTTCCCAAGCGCAGGATCGGCTAGTACAAAACCTGACATCGGACCCCAATCACATGATTTCGCTTTTACATGATAGCCCTTGGTCGCATAACCTTCATTAATCAACTGTGTGGCATAGATCCCCACTGCACGGGTTGAAACAACACAGTTTGTTTCTTCTGCAACCTTTGCAAACACTGCAGAGTGTGCCTCAGGTACACCCGCCAATAACTCTGCATTTTCACTGCCACTCTTCACAGGTTCTCCTTAATAATATGTCGAAATTGTTGTCATAAAAATCAGTGTTGTCAGCACTGGCCAAAACCATATACCAGCAATTTTTTTGTAAAGTTTGGCATTACCGCGTGTCGCTTGCGCTTTATAGTATTTGTGCGCGATAAACATGAAGATTGACGCTAAGAAATACAGCAGAAAATAGAATATTTCAAAGTACACCACTTCATCTATTTGTAAGTGTTCACGGATGCTGTAATGCGCTAGCAATATGGTAAATACAACTGCTGTAATATTGTTCCTCAAGTCGCCATATGGGGTATATGCCATACTCACAATACATGCATACAATAAGCACACCATCACCATGACTGGTAATAGCGTCGTAACAAATGGGCCTAAGAATTCGCGTTCAATGTTAATACTGTAATTAAGTTCAGGGCTAATATCTTGATTGACAAAGCTATCCATTCCAAAGTTCGTATTGTAGTTTTGAAACGTATACTTAAAGTAACTTTGCTTGAGGCGCCATTCTTCCATCACAATATCTTTAGCCATGGCAGGATTATCTCTTTTTCCTAACTTTTCATAAGCTTCTAAGTCTGGTACCAATACAATACTGCTGCCCAAATCCGCTCCTTTAAGCCTCAATACGATATTTTTATGGTCAAATGGATATTTAGAGTAATCAAATTGCTGACGCGTAATCACTGAAAAGTACCAACCAACAACCAAACCACCATCATTTAACTCTTTGCGGTATTGCTCTGTTATCGTTGATTCTATTGCTTCATTGAAGTTCACGCTGGCCGGGATCACATCGCGTTGCTTCGCCGTCAATTTTTGCCATACTAACCCCGTTAAGTGAACATTATTGGCATTTACAAACTCAATAGATTCGACATAAATACCTGTCGCCACATAGTTAGGCTCAGCAATGCGCATTTGCAACATGCGATTACGATAACTGGTCTCAAGTGCTTCTCGTTGTGCGGTTGATGTAATCACCACCGTACTGTCTTCTTCTATCGAGTTAAAGCTCCGTGCAAACTCCAGCACAGTCACGGTGCTAAAAACCAATATGAGTGACACTGAAATATTATTCTGCGTCCAATTAATTTTACGCTGGCGAGTCAATAGAAAGATAGCAAACATCAATGCCGCGGCATAACAACTGACCGCAACAATATTCATTTGCCGCCTAGCATCTTTATCCATTTCGAACATATCCGCCGACATACGTGTGATCAAAACCCAATCAGTATGGGGGATCTTGGTACACGCGGCGTAATGTTCATCATTATCCATGGTTTCGCCATTAAAAAATAAATACGTCAAATCTTTGGCAAAACAACCTTGTACTTTTTTTAAAAATTTAAACTCTGAATGTTCAGATAAACTCGCAGCATTTTCCCCTTCACGTACAAACGAAAATACCGGATGAGAAATCAAATTTTGCTGAGTCGAAAAAATAGTGCCGTAGCCACCTAAGCCAAACTTTAACTTCTTTAATGACGTTGTTAAATAATCTAAAGACACGTCGGAAGGCACCACCCCAATGGGTGCATCACCATTGCGCTGCGCCTCGACTGATGCAAAGAAAGGAACTGAGTAAGTACTCATTAACACGCTATTCTGCGGTTCGTAATAAGGCTCCGTCCAAATAGGACCTTCTTTTAATGGACGATGGTACCAACTAAACTCAATGTCCGGTTTATCATAATCCACCAAATTAAATTGACGGTCGACGCCCGTTAAGCGTTCAAAATAAGGGCTAAAATAGCGAGTGTAGCGTTCAAACTTATAGGGGTGAAACGTAACATTGAGAGAGAATAAATCCAAATTGTCATTGAACTCTTGCTCGACCATTTGTGGCACCAACTGCTTATCTTCCAAAGCTGTTATACTTTGTGCGAAATTATCTACTGCACTCATAGTCGCTGCTAACTTATCTCCCACTTGTTGGGCTGCGGAAAAAGTCTGTTGCTGCACTTGTGCCCGGATCTCACTCTGAAACCGACTATGTTTTTGATAAATAATAAAAGTACAGTACAGCGCGCTCAGCACACTAAATATAAGGCAAACAGCTAAAACTGGCGTTGCTAACTGACTACCAATACTTTTCGCCGCTTTGATACTTTCTTGGGGGCTAATCGTCATTGTTCGTTTTTACTTTCATTTAATTTAACACACTCAAAGGTCATCTACGTTTTTCGAAAACTAACTATAGTAATGCCTGTAAAAAACACCATGACCTTAATATTACATCGCATTTATACATGCTTAATGCTTTTGTCCTGCAATCACAGTATAACTGCTGTTCAATTTCTCAAGTTCCATGGCCAATGTTTGTAAAGCATTGCGCTCAGACTGAGCCGCGGCATTGAGTCGAGTCATTGCCGGCCTCCTCGGGCTGGTTCGGTGAGTTGCATCCAACTGCATTAACCATGCTTGCACTGGGTACAGTACATCACGCTGTAGAATTTCTAACCTTTGCGAAATTTGCTTTAAACACCCATCGATTGCCTGGCAGTTTTTAGGCCTTAGCATGCCTTGTGCTCGTTGCGTGAAGAATTTGAAATAAATACCAACACCTGCATCTATTGATTTTGTTATCTCATGACGGCGGCCAAATTTAACCCAAGTAAGCTTTTTCCACTGAGCAACTGAAACCGGCTGATTTTCCAAGGCATTCAATGATTCTCGTAATGATTTATTGCCAATCAGGGTGCGATTGATCATTTTAAAATCGACCCCCTGCAATGCCATTTCTAATTTTTTAATTTGCGCCAAGTAATCAAATTCCGCTGTATTTTGCTGCGCCAAAGTCTTTTTATTAAATAACTCTATTTGATCTAGCGTACTCATACCACGCTTCACAACCGTTGTGGTTTTTCCAAGCTTCTTGCGGTTAAACAATTCAACTTGATCAAGTACACTGGTGCCAGATTTAACCTCTGTCTCAACCTGCTCTAGCTCTTTTTTATTAAACCGAGTAATTTGATCTAGGACCCCAATACCCTGTTTTTCAATAGTTTTGGTTTTGCGCAACCCACTATTGTTGTGAAGCTCAATTTCATCCAATAACCCTTTACCCCGTTTAACTTCCGTATCCACTTTTTTTAACGAAGACTTATCAAATTGTCGAATGTCATCGAGTAATGAATTGGGCTTACTCAACTCAACTTTGCTTAAGGTTGATTTATCAAAGTTTTGCACTGTGAGCAAAAATGGCGCGGGTCCAACTTCATCCGATTTAGTCTTCAGTCCTTTTAAACGAATTTTTCGAGACTCTATATACTCTTGAGCCCGCTTTTTCAATGACTCAAACTCAGAGACGTGTTCAGAACAATAATCTAACCACACGGCCATATCATCATTGTCACGAACGGTGGCAAATAAAGTGGAATCAGTCGCGTTAACAATGAGATATGCTGCAATGAGTGGGTCCTTTAATAGCTCATCGGATACATAAGGGTTATATTTATTTATTTTTGATAAATGCCGATTGAGCTTGCGCGTAAAATAATACTCTTTTGCTAACACGGCTATTTTCTGAATATAAAATGCAGTTAACGTTAAAACCTTGCTTACATTACCAGGCACCATGATCCCTGACATAACTGAAAAACTATTTTCCAATGCTTTCACTAATTGTACAGCTGCGTCTCTCATTGCTAGCAAGAACTGATTATTTGCGAACGTCATCAATGCCGTTCTAAGCTGATACGTTTTACTAGCAAGCGTCATGGTTTTACTGTCTTTGTATCTTTGATAGCAGCCTTTTGCCGCTAACTTCACTGCGTCTGTGTATTCTTTTACTGACTTGCCAGCCGACACAATCGAGTTAATACCGGGTACTAAAGCAATACAAATTTCCGCAACCAAACTAATCAATAAACTACGAATACTCGCCCAACAATCACTCAAAAACTTCACAAAGTCTTCTGCAATACCTTTTAAAAATTCAAAGATAGTTTGAGCAATGTCTTTGATCCATTCATACCCTCGCTTTACCTTTGTTGCCATCACATTACCCGTTCTCATTTGCGCAGCAATAGAGTTGGCTATTTGATTAACTTCCGATGACTCACTTTGTTGCTCTTCATTATAATTAGCACGTGTTTGCCGGTCATTTTCTGTTTTTTCACGTCGTGATTCTGTAATATCTTTTTTGGCCTGTTTGACCATTTCCTTTAAATCATCTTTGTAAAGAAATTTGGCTTTACTGCCATATAATATACGTACGCAGTCACGCTTTGCTTCTTTCGCCAATAGTAAAGAAAAGTCATCAACTTGCTGATCCTCTTCGACAGGGAATAAAAAGTTATGTAATCGTTCTACTGGAAAGTTCTTATCTGATTGATTTCGTTGGCTTGAGCGCCAGCCATCTAAATTTAAATACTTGTCTTCTTTACTGATTTGCCATAAAAAGTAAGCACTTTTAAGCTCTTTAAAAAACTCAGGTGTCGGCGTACTCGAATAGGCTGCCACTTTCGAATCTACTTTTCTAAGTAATTTTCCACGGGCCGCTAACCGTATATTCGTATCAGACTTCCATGTATTTAAAATGTGTGTCGTTGCAAATGGCATAAGTACCTCTAAAAAATTACGCTCTATCAATCATAGACAATAAAATGGCAGCGTTAATAGCATGACCTACCATATTATCTGGAGGCATAACAACTGGCAGCTCTGGTGCCACAATTGAGCCAGTACCAGACCAAAATACCGCATAGCCAAGCCAGCCTATATCAACATCTAACCCTATTCGCTCTGCTAATTGCTGCGATCTTATACGCAAAGTTTCATTTGGAGATTGTAGCCAACTTTCGACACACGTGAGTAATTTCTCATGATCGCGCGTTAATTCCCCCTTTTGTTTGAGTACCCGTACGCCCCAACGAATTGCCACCATCACGGGTAAACCATGTGCAATCAACTGAATTGCATCTCTCTCTAGGTCTTTTTCACACAATACGGCAACAGCATGCTCTGGGGACCAATCCAGATCTAATACCGCGAGTGCTTCTTTAGATGCTTGATACTTTGATAAAATCTGAGCGATAGAACATTGCTTTAACTCATTGACTATATGTACGTCGATAATCTCCAAAATCATCCCACCTTTAATTAATCTTAACCAATGCACCTGTGATTTCAGTCATTGCTGCACCACTCAATTTGGCCATTGCCGTTGAAGTTACTTGCGCTCCAGCGGTACCTTCAAGTTTTGCGATTGCGGTTGACTTAACATTCGCGCCCGCCGTACCTTCCAAGTTAGCTTGTGCCGTTGCTTTGATATCAATATTTGCATTTGCACTCATTTTGGTCGATGCGCTACTTGCAGTCGTTAAATTCAAGGCTGATATTTTAGTATCTTGGCTCGACTTAAGCTCAATGTTACTTCCTTCGATTTTAATACCTGAGCTGCTAATGGTTATTTTATTACTGCCCACTTTAAGCTCAATTTGTGAGTCCCCTTCCAAGGAAATTTTATCCGCCTTTAACCCATAGTTTTTTGTCACAGTCACTGTTTGTGATTCTTCTATCGTAGTGGTTTGTGACTTTTTCACTGTTAGTGCATCTTCGGCATTAATTAACGTCGTAGCATTATTTGTCACCGTTAGATCAAAATCTTTTCCTGAGCTAATAGAGAGCTTTTCCTCACCTTTTTTATCATCGAAGCAAATTTCATGGCCCGTATCTTCTGCTAACCCTGTTTTAATACAGGATTGCGTTGCATCTTTTTGTGGGTAAGGTGGTTGCGTGCCGCCGTTATACACGCTCCCTACTACAATGGGCTGATCTATATCGCCATTGATAAAATCAACTAAGACTTCGTCACCTATCCGAGGGATAAACTGCATACCCGCTTTAGCGCCTGCTGTTTGCTGCATCACTCTGAGATAACAACTTGTCGATTTGCTATCACTCACATCCCACATAAAGTGCACTTTAATACGGCCATCTTTATCCTGATTAATTTCCCCTTTACTGTCAAAGGAACCTGCATCAGTTACCACCAACGCACTGGTTATTCCGCGTACGACAGGTTTAATAGGGAATTCAGGAGTCAGCGCCAACTTACTGTTTCTACATATAACATGGCATACATAGCTGGTATCAACCTGTGTTTGAGTGACATCAATATGGTGCTCCACTGCCAAAGTATTATATTGCCCTTGCTGCTGAGTATTTATATGATTCTCAACCGACAGAGTGTTCCCAACTATCACGACATTGGCATCTGTGATTATTTTTATATTACTGGCTTGTGCTTCTTGGGCATTATTAAGTACAGTGGCTAAAGCACTCACATCGGTAAAATCTCCGGCGTCACTATTGAGCGCATAGTGTTCAAAGCTTTTATTCGTTACCGTGGTAATACCACTATTAGACTGCTGAGCCACCGCACTTTCAGATTTCGCTTTGTCATAGTTATAACCTGATAACGACAGTGATTTTTTCGCTAAACGCTGCTGAGGTTCAAAACTTTGTATTAATAAGTTTTTAGCTGATTTAACTAATGCATGATCAAATTTTGCCAATTTATTGTCATCTAGAGGCGAAGACGCCAGTTGCACCTCTAAGGTGTGCTTTGCATCGCTTTGCGAAAAGAAAAAAATCACCCCAGCTTCGGCCATCAATCGCGTCACGAATTCGAGATCTGTTTCATCATATTGAGTACAATATTCTTTTTTCCCCGTCGGCATCGAGCCAAATTTATATAAACCTTTGAAGCCTGCATTGTCGAAAATATCAGACAAAATATCTTTGAGGGATTGCGCTTGATAAATACGATAGGTACGGCTAAATCTTAATAACCATAGCCATGACTCTAGTTTGAGGTTAAATGCACGAATATTCTCAGCATTTGCTTCTTGCTCCTCAACCTCAACAACATATGCGTGGTAATCTAGTAATTTATTAGGCCTTCCAGCAACATCTTGATACCAACTCACCGACATTGTTTCGCCCAAAGCACTCGAGACATCATCACCATCAC
The DNA here is from genome assembly GCF_018101015.1 of Pseudoalteromonas sp. MMG005. Classification (NCBI taxonomy): domain Bacteria; kingdom Pseudomonadati; phylum Pseudomonadota; class Gammaproteobacteria; order Alteromonadales; family Pseudoalteromonadaceae; genus Pseudoalteromonas; species Pseudoalteromonas sp. MMG005. The sequence continues at coordinate 298,298 of NZ_JAGJEK010000001.1, forward strand.
TTACCAAATCGATATCAATTGATACCCCTTTGCATAAGGTGTCAGACACGTTGCAACGGTTGAGTCGATATTCTTTACCTTGTGCTGTCGTCGCAATCAAGTAGCTGGTTTCACCCGCAATATAGGTTTCCATAAGTGTGCTCCAGCGTCTTATTTCAGTGGCTGCGAAAAATGCAGCGGCACCGTCAATTGTGAGTAAAATAGTGGGTTAAGTAAGCTTTGTATGCTGTCGACACCACGGATAGTGACGGTGGCCCCAGCTTCTTTTTGATATGCAAACATCAACGTGTCTTTATTTGATGCAACTTGATTTTCACTCACTAAACGTAATAACCCCCAAACCCCGCGATACTCTTTTATTTGCGGCTGGTTATTTAAATCAAGCAAAGTTACCTGAATACGCTCTGTTGAAAAATCTTTTGGCCACATGCTAGAAGTTGCAACCAATGGACCATGGGTATATAGCATGTTTGTATCGCCAGAATTAAACGTAAACGAATTCAACTTTGGCGAAAGTGAGAGTGGTTGTAAAGTCACTTTCGCTTGCAATTGTTCACCTTGACCATATAGCTGGCGCTGCATCCGTTTAAATAATTTAAAAAAGGTCACAACGTTATCATTGAGCGAAATCACTGCCTTACGGTTAAAAATAGCCATCTGATATTGTTCATCCACAGCCAAAAAACGCGATAAAACCTCAGACTCAAACTTACTGACACTGCTGTCAGATGCAAAAAACAGTGCTAATGCATTTAAGCTTAAATCTTCCCCATTTGCTGCAAAAGGATAGTATGGGGCTATCGAGTCGTCATAAGGTTGTAACACCGAGTTTTGCCAGCGGCTTTGCAAATACGTTTGCACTTTCGTTCTAACATGCTGGGTTGTTTGCGCCACAGTTAAGTTAGCTAAACCTTGCATCAAACGCTCTGAATAAGGCTTTAACCACAGCCCAGAAAATGCATCGAAGTTGCTGTTTTGTTGAATTTGATTAAAGTACGTTAACCCAGGAATGACATCATCATCCGCTTGACTCATCCATTTTTTCAACGCAATCAATTGCTGTAAAAACACTTGGTATTCATCTCGCATGGTCGCTTGTTCGCCAATTAAAAGCTGGTATTGAGAAAATGACTGCTGAATTTTTTCGCTTATCTCATTATGCTCTCGCGACTGTGCAATTTCTAATTGCTTGTGCTTGTCTAGTTTTGCGCTTGCTATCTGTGCTAACTTGCCCGCTTTTGCCACCTTCACAGCCACTCTTGCAGGTGCTTGCTGTGTCACATCAACGACTGAGTTTTCCTTAGGTACGTCCACTTTGGGGATCAGTAAATAATTTCGTAACGTGCTATATAGCAGCATTAAAGGTGACTTTTCGTTTGCAGTTAATGCCGTCATCACATCTTCCAATGTGAGTGACTTTTTCAATTCAATACGTTGATAATACTGCCGCCAAAAGCGCGTGTAATCATTAATATAACTATACTTCAAATAATTCCCGATGCGTGTCAGCTCCCTTTCACTCGGTGGCACTTGAAATAATCCATGATTTTTTTCTACTAACTGCTGCATAAACACGGATTCAGGCACAAATGACAATTTCTGCATAGCCTCCGGGGTATATAACGCAGGTACCAAAAAGCTCGATTGCTCACCCTGAATCTCAAATAAAATGGTATTTTTTAACTCATCTCCTAACAGGGCCTTACGTATATCGATAAGCCGAGTAAACTCAGGAAGTTGTTTAACATACTTGTACATCAATTGATTGGTATCTTGCAGTGCCAATTGGCTATCCACAATCGCCAATAACTCATCATTCGTATCAACACCTTGATAACCTAAGTCATAAAAATCATTGAGTAACGCTATAAAGTCACCTGTTTGTACTTCATCCATTACGCCACTTTCTAGCAGTGACATAGCAACGTAATTCAGTACAATTTGTTTATTTTCTCGTTTCGAAAAAGATAAATAAACATCTTTTACATTAATCACTTTGAGGTAATCTTCTAGTTCAAGATAAACAAATAACTCCTCTTCCAAGTATTTTTTCAAACTCGGTTCAATCGCTAATAACAGCTGACTTTTATACAAGGTTTGATAATGTTCGGCACGTTCTATCGAAGTAAAAATGCCTAATACATACCACGGTTGGGAGCTTTGTGCCTGATTGAATTTTACATACGCCGTTCTCAACAAAGTGAGAGGCTCAATAATGCTAGAGGGCTCATCTATATTAAATGCGGATTTATCAAGATTATCTTTATAATCACGATGTACTTGTCTAAATTCACTGTGAAGTACCTCGTTATATAAATAAGCTTGCCAGCCAACCCAACTGGCCAAAGTTAGTATGGCTGTGCCCACAAAAATCATCGCAGCTTGTTTAATACCATGTTTCCACATTTGCCAATGATTTGCGGGCGCCCCGTGAGATGAAGGCAATACGTAGGCTGCAAATGTTTTTGTTAATTGCGCCTTAGGCTTTAAATTTGACTCTTGCACGACTGGCAGTAATGTTTGATTAATCTCAATAAGCGCATGAGCCGTCGCCAAATTGACACGTTGAGTCGCAGTCTCTGATTCAACCAAATGGAAACTTTCAAGCTGAAACGGCACCGCTAAACCATTAAAGTCTAATAACTCGTCAACAAAGCCTGAGACAGCTAATTTTAAGTATTGAAGTTGCATAGGTCCAAGCAGCTGCTTGCGTTTAAAGTCTTCATCTAATTGCAGTGAAACTTGGTGCACATTACTGGTAAATAAACGTTTAAACAGCTCATCGTACGCCTGTGATAATTCGCCGCTTAGGTTTTGGTTATTACCCTTTAAGAAGAATGATAACTCACTTAAATCACGTTGCTCATGTAAAGATTCGGCAATACCATCTAACTTATTCACACCACACAAAAACAAGTGTAAAGGAATTTTATACCCGGTTAATAAATAAAGTGATTCTAACTGTGCTTTCACATCTGCGATATGTGCCTGCTTTGCCTTTTGAGCACGCTGAATTAAGCTAAATGCGTCATTCAGTAAGAGCATGCCATTAAGTGGCTGCTTCGCCCGTATATGCGTCAACCAAGATAAAAAATGTGCGCGTTCCGCTTTATGGCTCGATTTAACATGCCAAATTAATGCCCCCTGCACATGATAAACCGCAATATTCGACGGCATGTTAGCAAGCGTTACACGATTAAACTGCGCGAATGTATCTGTAATACTCTCCTCTGATGCTGCAAGGTACCATGCGGTATCATAAATATTAGGACTGAGTTTTATTTTCTTTTCGATACGCCTATATAGCTGTGAATATTGTTTGAATCGACTACTACGGGTATATCGTCTCCCCACAAACGCACGCAAAGCGGGGAAAAAATAACTTGTTATACCTAACAGTATAATAAGTGCACTCACCCAATACATCATACTGCCATAGTTAAACCAACCATTGAGCCCCGCTAGCACAATACCAATAACAACTAACACACCTGCGAGAACTATTCGTAACATGACTCGACTCATTGATATTTCTTAATATAAGGAATGATTTTGCAAAACTCAGTAAAGTAATCACTTACTGTTTTTGCCTGTGCGAAACCGCGTGTAATAACACCAACAAGTTGGCGTTCCTGCTGCTCAATGATCTGTAAAGGATACTGTGAGTTTGCGCATGTTTTTTGTAAATTCTCTGCACGCTGGCGGTTCTTAAACGCCCCAATCTGCACTAAATATCTAACTATTTGTGCAGCGGATGCTGTGTCTATGGGCGCTTCATTGAACTCCGCCGTTGCAAGCTCAAGAGGGTCACTTTTAAGTGCTTTTGATGGCCCAAGAGCTGAAGTGGTGACTTCGTTATTTACTGTTGCCACAGCGCCTATTGCTGATTGCTCATATTTCGCCTGTTCAAAAAACTGGGTATTCTCCATAAACATCTTCGGTGGCTGTAACTTTTTCAGATGTTGATAAGTATCATCAGCCATTACTTGATACTCTAAATTTTGCTGTTGGTACATTTCACCTAAATAATGATTGTAACTAAATAAACTTGTTAACAATATCAGCAGCATGGTTAGCCAAAAATAAAGTGGCTTAATCCCTTTAAACAAACCAAACCGCCTACGAAACACCCTGACTTTACGCGGTTGTTCTTCAGCATAAATCTTAAACGCACCGAGTTCAGATAATGCGTAATTTATCTCTGCGATAATTTGTTTTAACTGAGCACCATGGTGGTTGTGATACTTCCCTTTAAACCCCAGTTGTAAAATAACGTAACACACTTTCAGAAGTGCTAAATGCTTTTTAGGAAAGCCCATCAATTGCTTAATAAGATTAAAGAATGTCTCGCCGCTATTGCGAACTCCAAACAACTGGCTTACCAACGTTTTATTTTGCCATTGCGTGGTATCGAGTGTACTTTCATAACTGACACGTTCATCAAAGTAGGCCGCCCAAATAAAGCACAGCTTATCAAGTAATGCAGGCGAAACCTCCAACTCGTGTCCACGTTGTTTTATATTTTTTAACTCTAGTACTAAGTGCGCTCGATAATTATCAAGTGACACGGGATCATCAAGTGACTTGATCGCATCAATCATTGGCATCAAAGGTAGGCTCAAGCGCATTAGCTCTTCACCTTGCCACGAAAATTCGCTCAACAAGTCTTTAAGTGCGGCATTTCTCTCATCAACGAGAGAGAATTGATTGACGGTATAACTGGCTGTATTCATATTAATTGATCATAAATAGTTTAACGTCATCAACATGAATGCGCGCATCAATATGTAACGCTAACATTTCTTTATTTTCGATAATTTGCAGCCATAGTGCATCTTCCACATCAACCTCAAAATACGTGGCATCTGCTTGTTCTTTCAACTCTGCCGGTGGGAAGGGTAACGCTTTAACCATGACGCCCTGAGTTGCATTTTTTATACAGTTAACAATGCTCTTATTCCCTGCCAGCTTAAATCCTGTTTTAAACACCTCTTTAGAGATATACCCTTGCGATGCAATCACCGCAATAACAATACGCTGAGATTGCAATACATCGGCCTGTTTCACTTTTGCCAGTAACATTCTACGACTATCAAATAACGATTTATCCCAAAAGTACTCAACCACGTTCTGTTGCTGAGTAATAGACAGTTTGTCTTTTATGCACGACAACACACCGTGAAACTGTTTGAAAAGGTTTTCAAATGTTAAAGGCGTCCAAGGTAAGCGCTGCTCATACTCCACACTCAATAGTGCCGCCTCAAATTGCTTTAACTCAAAGAAGAAACGTCCTAATTTATAATGCTGAGTCTTTTGAGTCGCTTCAAGCCAAGGCAGCCAATGATAAATAGTGCTGAGTAATTGCTGCTCCTTAAATAAAGCAGCATTGCTTTGCGTTTCTACAGCCGTATTTAAGCGCAGTAACAATTGGTTTGCTTTGGCGTTCGCCAACGTTTCTAATTCTTTAACCCGTTCAAGTAAAATATCAGCAGCACCAATACTCAAACTATCAGGAATAAATGAGCGGTCAATAATCACCGCACCATTACCATCTACTTCTAGTACTTTGCCAACCGCTAACTTTACAAAGCCATCCAAGTTATCTTGTTCCAGCTTTAACGTTGCGTTAAGCGAAGCCGTTTCAACTTCAATTTCTTCTTGTTCATTAGAAGTGAAATCATAGATTTTTGTGAAAGCTGTTTTATAACGTGAGGTGGTCGAATTATTTTCAAAGCTGTTATTGCCACCTAATAGCGCAGGGACCACAAGGTATACCATTTGATCAACGCTCCCTGGTGGGATACTCATTGCGATTTCTTTGGCTATTTTGAAATATTGACCATCAGGTAATATACCTTCACATGCACGTATAGAAAACTGCCCAAGCTGTAACAGTGATTCATTAATACTGAGCTGTGTTAATCCACAATGGGGTGCAAACTCACTGGTTGTGAGTGCACTATAGCGTTGTGTGATCCCTTCGAGGTGGGCTTCCATTTGTTGAAAATGCTGAGGGTATAAAAATGCCCCTTCACGCCATACAATCTTGTTGCTCAAATTAAGCTCCCCAACTAAATAAGTTGTCTAACAGGCTTTTCTCTGGGATTTCATTAAACTTGACACCCGTACCATTGATCCCAAGCCAGACTACCGTTTCTTCAGATACATCTTCAGGTAATTCAATCACTGCCTTAGTTGCCCCAGCTTGATACTGGGTAAACTCAACCAGCACAGCCAAATATCTAACCCCAGGTAATAACTTCACCGTAATATCTTCACTGGTGTTTGGCATCACGGGATACAAACGCTTCTTCTCAATCAATTGTTCGGACAACACTTGTGTGTCGCCATTAAACAACGTAATAAAATTACTTTGTAAAAAGCGTTCTTTCTTGGCGAGTTGGTAAATACGTACCGCAACTGGATTTGCCGTATTATTCGCCCAATTAAGTTGTTCATTGGTTTCTAAGCGCAACTTAATCGGCAATGAATACCGTTGCAGCGCGTCGCCACTTGAACAACTTACAAGTAACAAGCATGAGAGTATTAATATTATTTTTGCATGCATTCAATTAATAACGCTTTAAACTGACGTTTAAAATGCCCTTCTTTAATTTTTCTTTGATAATAACTTTTATAAGCATTCCAATGTTTTGAACTCAACATTGAAGGCGGTCCAACCATTTCGTCAATTAATTGTGGGTCAAACTCTTTCACAAACTCATCAACCACATCATCCATCATCATGAGCAATTGTTTTTGCTGTTGCCATGGGTTTTGCGTTACGGCAATAAGTTGATCTAACTTCTGTTCAATAACACGCTGACTACTGTCTTTGCTTACTGGCAAGTCTATGCTTTCTGAGCGTGGCAGTTCCGAGAAATCGTCGTTGACACTTTTATCACGTGTGAAAGCTTGGTCTAATTCATTTTCTAAATCGGCAAAAATATTGCTCGCATCAAACTCAATGTCATCAACGCTTTCAAATAAATGTGCTTGTGCATCATTTTGCGTGACTTCACCTTGGTCATGCGTTATTTCATTGTCATTCGAAAATAGCAATGTATATCCATTGAATGTAATCACATCACCATCAGATAATAGCGCCGATGAATTAGCAAGCTGAGCACGGCCGTTCATTTTCACCCCTTCAATTAAAGCGATGAGTTTGTACTGCGCTGAGTCCTTGTCCACTAAGACCTTAATCAACTGCTCACTCTCATCCTCACTGGCATCGATAGCCGGCAAAATAAGATCGCATTCAATTGAGCTGCCCAATACCACTCCTTGCTCAGATATCGTTGCCATACGTGACAGAAGACGGATATCGTCAGGGCACTCTGTTACTTGTAAAATCGCCGTATTCATTTACTGACTTCCACTATTAGGCACAATACAATTCGATACTGCGGTATTAAATGCATCTAAAAAAGTTGGCCTGTCATTTAAAAATGCCTTTGAAAAAAGCACCCCCAGATCAATTGTTCCATGTTCTGTGCGTGAAAAAACCGTATCTTGCAAACGTAATTTTGCTATTTCATGTTCAAACTCATGCTCATCTAACAAAATAGCATCGACCTCATGACTTAATAGTAACTGCACTAACGCACGTGCATTACGAGGCTTCATTCTCACATTATAACTTTTGCGTTTCAAATCAAGCCATTCATCAGAACCAAATTCCGCTGCAACTTTATATCGCTGATATAATGGATTCGTGGTCTCAATATCAATTTTGTTACCCGCGAAGTACCAGTAAAGATGCTTTGCTGCAACAGCAACTGATACCTGACCGAACTCACTACGGGCTTCACTTTGCGCTACCGCAAAAATACCATCCAGATTACCGGTTCTCAAACGCAATTCAACATCAACCCAATCACTAAATTCGGCTCTATATGGTGTTTCCAATCGGTTAAACGCACATTTAATTTGTCGGATCACAGTCCCTTTTACGCTGCCATTCTCAATGTAATGATATGGATAAGCATCATGCGTTGCCAAACGCAGTAGATCTTTCGCCACTGCGCGCTCGCTCATAGCTGCCATGCCTACAATCAATGCTAATTGTACTATGTATTTCAGCATGAACACGTTAACTTATCGATAAATCAAAACCGCTTGTATCAGCGTGGCCACAAATATCGACCGTCGAAATAACTTCACCTTGGCTTATTTTTTCAATACAACGCTCAGCCAACAAAGGCATTAAATGACGATTAATAATTTGTTCAATCGCTCTACCACCTATCGTAGGTTCATTCCCTTTAGTGACAACATAATCCACAAACTGTTGATCATACTGAAGTGTCGCCTCATATGTTTCCTTAAGCTTATTCGCAACCCGCTGTAACGATATTTCAGTGATCTGCGCTAATTCTTGTTCATTAAGTGGGTAATAAGGAATGATATTGCAACGTCCTAAAAATGCAGGTTTAAAGAATTCTTGTAATGCTGGTCGAACATTATCAACCAATGAAATCATATCAGGGCGATCTGCTTGGTCATTGCAGTAATCAACAATCGCACTATCTGCGGCATTTGACGTCATGATGATCAGGGTATTACGAAAATCAATGTTGCGCCCTTCACTGTCTTGAATACAGCCTTTATCAAAAATTTGATAAAAAATATCATGTACGCTTGGGTGCGCTTTTTCCATTTCATCAAGCAACAAAACGCAGTATGGGTTGCGACGAATGGCTTCCGTTAGCACACCGCCTTTTCCATAACCAACATAACCCGCAGGTGAACCTAACAACATAGATACTTTATGGGCTTCTTTAAATTCCGTCATATTAATGATGGTCATGTCCTGCTCACCACCAAATAGCTGATCGGCCAAAGTCAAAGCGGTTTCTGATTTACCAACCCCGCTTGGTCCGCACATCAAAAAGACGCCAACTGGTTTGCGCTTATCTGTTAACCCTGCTCGTGACACCCGAATACTCTTTGCCAGTTCATTCATGGCATGTGATTGGCCTATTATCCGCTGATGCAAGGAATCTTCTAATGATAGTAACTTGGCGACTTCATCTTTTAGCAAATTACCAACTGGGATCCCGGTCCAGGCCCCTATTACTTCGGCGATCGTTTGTTCATCAACAATCGCATGGATCATCGGATCTTCGCCTTGCAAAGACTTTAACTGCGCCAGTAGCTCCGCAAAATCCCCCTGCGCCTCACCCTTTTGAATTTCAGCTAGTTGCTTCGCAAGTACTTTCTCCTTATCCCATTGCGTTGTTAAATCCACTAACTGTTGCTCAAACCCTATTTTAGAGTGTTCTTTTTCAACAATCGCCTGTTGCTGATTCGAGAGCATATCATCTTCTTTGTTCAACGAAACAATCTCATTTTCTAAATAGCGAATGCGCTGTTCAACAGATTCAATTTGTGCCGGCTTAGCACTTTGCGTCAATGCAATACGCGCACAAGATGTGTCTAAAATACTAATGGCTTTGTCTGGTAACTTTCGACTGGGTAAATAACGGATAGATAAATTGACCGCTGCTTCTAGGGCCGCTTCTGTAATAAATACATTATGGTGTGATTTTAGAGACTCGGCGACACCACGCAGCATTTGTAATGCATCTTCTTCATTAGGTTCATCTATTTTCACGACTTGAAAACGACGAGTTAATGCGGGATCTTTTTCAAAATACTTTTTGTATTCTTCCCACGTTGTGGCCGCTAAAGTTCGAAATTCACCTCGTGCAAGGGCTGGCTTTAATAAATTTGCTGCATCATTCTGTCCTTCAGCACCACCCGCTCCAATAAGTGTATGCGCTTCATCAATAAACACGACAATAGGCACTTCAGAGGTTTTCACTTCGTTTATCACATCCTTAAGTCGATTTTCAAATTCTCCTTTAACACTTGCCCCAGCCTGTAATAAACCAAGATCAAGGGTATGAATTTGTACACCCGCCAGTACCGCTGGCACTTCATTATTCGCTATTTTCTGTGCAAGTCCCTCCACAACAGCTGTCTTACCAACGCCTGGCTCCCCCACAAAAATCGGATTATTTTGACGTTTTCGACACAAAATATCGATCGCTTGACGCACTTCCTCTGACCGGCCAGAAATAATATCCAATTCACCATTTTTCGCCGCTTCCGTTAAGTTAACCGTAAATTTATCTAACGCGCCAGTGACCACCGCAGCCGGAGCACTGCCAGCGCTTTTGCCCTTCGTCGTCACGGCCAATGTCTTTATATGTTCTTTTAAACTTTCCAGTGACACATTTTTCAACGCTTTGAAGTCTTTATTATTAAATGCCAACGGGTCTGGCTGTAAAATACTTAATAATAAATGTAAGCCTGCAACGCTGTTATGAGAAAACTCTACAGATGCAACTAACCATGCTGATTTAACGGTTTCAATTAATTCTGGGCTAATTGTTGGTTGCCCTGAATGTACTTTCTCTAATTTATTAATTTTCTGTTCTAGCTCTTGTAAAAACCCAGCAATATCGACCTTTTGTGATTCTAGAAACTGTTGTAATTTAGGGTCTCGCCCTTGTAAAAGCGACATCAACCAATGCTCAACTTCAATCGCGCCAACTTGCGACTTCATTGCATCTGCAGCCGCATATTCAAGCGCATTTTTTAAATTGCCATCTAAATATGAAATTAACTTTGAAATAGATACTTGTGACATACGATTCCCTCTACTCTAACGAGCCCTTACAATTCGTTTAAAAATACCACCACGTGTTGCCAAATTAGAATTTACGCCCAACACAATGGCTTGTGATTGCTGTTTAGTCAGATATAAGCTTTCGACTTGTGAACCGGTATATTCCGCTTCTACATCAACAACAACCTCATGATTAACATAGTAATTACATAGCGTTTTTATCGCGCGCAACCTGCCCATTAGTTCACTGTCTTGACGCTCTAATTTGGCAAAACAGATTGCTGATTCAAATTTCACACTCACTATAACTTTTCGACCTAACTGCGGGAACTTCCGCCCTAATACCGCACCTTGGCCTAACTTACACCGCCCAACTCGACTACGGGCTTGGTCGGGGATCTGTTTTTCTTCCAATGCAGTTAATGACACCGATACATCATTTGGAAAATAATGCTTAAGTAATAACACCAAATTATTTAAACAGTAATGTTCACTACGTACCACCAATGTAGCCGGCAACATCGCCAACTCATCGTACTGTGCCGTAAGTGAATAAAAATAAGACCTTTTTAAGGTTAATGCTTCATAGGCAGTTTGTGCTTTTTCAGCCCGCAATACCACTGAAGAATATGACTTTAACTGCAGTGATTGATGCACAAAGGTATTGTCAAAAATAGCAAGAAAACGCAAATACGCCCGATTTAATCTAAGGTAGGCTTCTTTCAACCAATCTAAAATGAAATTCGGCAAGCCACCATTTGGGCCGAATAAGGTCGCCTCATGCGCGCTAACAACATAGTGGCGATCCGCTAATTCATCATATTTAATATGTCTATCTGTATAATGATCAGAAAATAGCTCTTGTTTAAAACTGACTTTCTTGGCGCCAAAAAGCCTCGCCAGCCGCGTAAAATGCAAAGCTGAACTCACCTTAGTGAATACTCGCTTACTTAGCTGCATGTTCGCACTCCGAGCTGCGCATCAAACACTTTCGTTGGCCAATTAAAGCTGGTGTATTCAACATGCAATTGGCAACAACGATCAAATGGCGTCTGCGCCATGAAAAAATCATTCAATAATTCGCTAAATAATGAAAAGTCGGCTGTCAATTCAGAGTTATCCAGTTTAATCGTTAAACTTAGCCCCGGCACAAATATCATCCTGCCTTGCACCTGAAACGGCGCGTTAATCTTATCAGCCTGCACATGATAAATGGCATTGAGCTCTTGGTGAGTCGCATTTGAATTAACAAATAAGCGCAAGAAACCTTTCAATGTTTCTTTCGCATCATCCGCTTCCAATAACTGCGACAAATTAAATGATAACAGCCGCAACATATTCCAATAGTTACGTTCATCTGTCACCGTACCAATGGGCTGAATGGTCACCCCACCCACATTAAACTCCCCAGCTAAAGCTTCTTCTGTATTAACAACAATACGATTACCCACATGAACTTTACTGGCAAGCTCTGCATCGAAACAGGTAATTTCCGCATACGCAGTAAATCCATTTGGGTAAGCTTTGGTCGCATTATTAATGGGTAGCACTAAATGTTGCACTTCATCAATAGCATCTATCGACTGGGTTGCACCAACGGCAGCCAGCTTGGTCATTTTTGACCAATATAACTGCTCTTGAAAATCAACCGTTTGTGTCCCTATCACCGGTTGGATTTCATTTTGCCCACTGGAAGACACCTGATAAACGCGATCGATAGAGTAGATATGAATATTACTTTGGCTTGCATCTGCAAAAATGGGATACGACAACTCTTGATAATTCACCCGAACCGGCTCTGATGTTTGATGAAACAAATTACTGAACAGTGTTTTGTTTATTTTTACAGACAAGTTTTTTTCATCAAGTAAGGCCGCTCCGAGCTCATTCAAATACAAATCCAAAAACACGGTCTGTCCTGATGATACTGCGATTTCTTTGTCATTACGTAAAATAAAAAAGTGCCGTTTATCTGGAATCGCAAAATACTCTTTTAATTTAAAATAAACAGGGATCTCATTGCTCTTAATCGGGGAAATAAGGGAGTCTTCATCAGATAAAAGTGACTTAAAGTTCCCCGCACCGACATCATGCGCTTGTTCACCTTGCTCAACGCACAGTGCCACTTTGATAACTGCTTGATTAATAATATCAGCGACATTTCGGCCAATAGACTCATTACTAAAATGCAATTGAATCGGCTGCATCAGCGCCTGACTGACATCAACTTCATCGCTTACAGGTTCAAGTGCTACACGCAGACAATATAGCGCATGTTTAGTATCAAGCTGTGTGGGCATCGCATGCTCAAATGGCGTTTGCTCAAGTGCAAAGCCGCTCACTAGTAATGGACTAAACGTAATAGGCAAAGAGTTAGACAATTTAATATTAACGCTTTCTTGCCCCGCTTTAAGCACATCAAGTTCAACTTCAACATGTTTGTCTAATAAAACAGGCTTATTAAAGTCATCTGCACTGGGCTGAAACTGTGCTTTAACGACTGTCGGCAATGTTTTAAATAAGTTTGGAGACACTATGTCACTAAACTCTTCAATATGCTTAGTCCGCAAAGAATCTATTTCCATCGCATTCTTTGCGGCAACCCACGCAAAGCTGTCTATTAGCCGAGTTACATTTGGGTCTTCCCGCCCTTTATCGTTGAGATTAATATGCTCTGCTTCACGACGAAAGCGTGTACGAAAGCCTTCCAAACCATTGCGTATGCTGGCAAGTTCATCTTCAAAATGTTTCAACATACGATTAATCATATTGGCTTTCGTTCTCTATCAGTACGGTCATTTGACTTAAATTAATGTCTGTATCGAATTGCAATATCTCTTCTTTACCATTGACAGTGAGCATCGCCGAGATCTCAAATTTCATGGTATTCGATAATAAATCTTGTTGTTCATTCTCAATATAAATCGCTTTAACCCCATGTAAACGAGGTTCAAACTGACTAATTTTGTTTTTTATTCTTATCGCTATTTGCTCACCAGAGTTAAGTCGACTAAACAAGGCTATGTCTTCCAATCCAAAACAAATATTCGATTCACTCGTCAAGTTATCTTTGTCGTCAGGTAAAAACGCAGCTTCCGTTTTTAAAATAAGCCCAATATTATGATGAATTGATTGCACCAACTCATCGGTTGTATTGTTCGATGTTGAATCTTTGTCCATGTAAAACGCACTGAAAAAGCTCATTTTTCTACCGCCGTAGATAAACTCACCATGCTTGCCACTCGGTCATATTGATATTGTGGAACTAAATCAATATGGCAGGTGTATCGAGTGGTATCGCTGCTTTCTTCAGTCACGCGTACTTTGGCTGACTTCAATGGCATACCCGCCAGTGTCATTTCGTCTGAAACGACCGAATTGGAACAATACTGCTCTAACCAATGACTCAACCTGTTTTCACAATCATGGGGCTCTAAAGCTGAGCCTATCATTTCTCGAAGCTGTACTTTTAAATAATGTGCAATACGGCTGATCATTAATGTAGTTTGAATTAGAAAACGATTTTCTCCCTGCATTTCAGTTTTAACAGAGCTATTCGATTGGAAAAAGTATTTGCCGTTTAGCGGGTTATAAAAAATGGGGATCAACCCTTGCTGAGATAAATACGCGGCTGTCGACGCTGAAATTCGCGTTTTAAATTGAGTGTCAAATTGCGCTTTATCTGCATAGCAATTAATTGCACTACCACCTGACGCATCTAGTTTGCGAGATTTTAAAAAACCAAACCAACGAACACGATTAAACTCTATTAGCACATTCTTTAAAAATGTTGTTGCGGCATTGCCCCATACAAAGTCTCCCGCAATGTCTTCATCAAAGATGAAACCACAAGGGTGAAAACGATATGCCTTTCTAATCGCTGATTTATTAAAAGTCAGTCCTAAAAAATGGCTATTACTACTTTCTCGCAGTCGGTGCCAACTCGCAAAATCATTGTCTGCCAGCACTCGGTTTAACTTTGGCACATCACACAAAAACATCTCACCTGATGCACCTAGAAAACTGTCATCCGCATCCAAAATAATGGGACATAAACTCTTCTCACCCAACTCAGCTAATAGCTCAAGGGTATACAATTCATCAAATTCATCGGCGTAATCAAGCTCTAGACTGACATTATGATCAATCACCAGCAAGCCATACGGCTCCCCACCCATTGTATTAAACTCTTGATTAGCAACTATATTATAAAGTCGTGTATGTCTAAGTGATGTCGCAATATTTAAGTCATGTGAAATCTCTCGCCAAGAGATATTCATGATTTTGACTTTAATTAATTTGTAGTTGACGGGTAAACTGACTAACTCATATACATTACGCCAGCGCGCTTCAAGATCGACAAATTTTTGCTCGGCCATGACGAGTGACAATTGCTCACTAATCACGCGATCAATCTCGCTAATAAGGTGCTTTACCTGCGCTAAAGGCGGTATATTTGGCTGACTTAGTTCAGTGTGCAACTTCACGTAATAAATCCTTGCAACGTATTTCAGTCATTGAATTTTCTGTATGAACAAAACGAGGTACCTAGGTACCCCGTTTTTGCAGCGTTTCAATCGTTGAATTGACGCTGATATAACTCACCTTTAGCCTGGTAAACTGGCTACCATACGCACAGAAGTTGTTAACTCTTCCATTTGTAACCAAGGTCTTAAGTGTGCAATTGCTGAATAAGCGCCTGGACGACCCGGCTGCTCAATCACAGAGATCTGTGCTTCAGCAAGAGGCGTTTTAGCTCGCTCATCATTACCCATTGCGCCAGAGTTAGTGTATGTTGCAATCCACTCACTCATTTGCTTCTGGATATCTGCAGACTCCATATTTGAGCCTATATTGTCACGACCCATCACTTTTAAGTAATGCGCTATACGACTGCTGGCCATGATGTATGGTAAACGTGCTGAGATAGCAGCATTTGCCGTCGCATCTGGATCAGTATACTCTTTCGGCTTTTGTGTTGTTTGGCCACCGAGGAATACCGCATAATCAGAATTTTTGTAATGAACCAATGGTAAGAAACCAAGATCACTTAACTCTTTTTCACGCTCATCCGTTAAGTTTACTTCCGTCGGGCATTGCTGAGTAATATCACCAGAATCAGTGAAGTACGTTAAGTTTGGCAACGCTTCAACTTTACCACCGTTTTCCATACCTCGAATGGCTGTACACCACCCGAATGCTTCAAACGCGTTGTTCATATTCAAAGCCATGTCGAATGCGGCATTAGACCAAACTAGCTCATCATTACTTGCTGGCTTTGGATTTCCAGCATTGTCTGTGGCTAGCTCTTCAAAATTAAATGACTTAATTTTTTTGCCTTTGCCACCATACGGTAAGCGCGCCATAGTACGAGGCAAGGTTAATGCAACATAACGTGCATCATCGCTTTCTCTGAATGAATTCCATGATGCGTAGCTTGGTGAATCAAATGCAGGCGCAATCGGTTTACCTTCACTGAACGTTGAGAAACTATTTAACTCAAACATTTCAGGCGCGGCAGCAGCAATAAATGGTGCATGACTCGCAGCAGCCACCTCACCCATATAACGCAGTAGGGCCACATCTTCATCGCTTTGCGAAAACTCGTAATCACCTAAAATTAACCCGTATGGTTCACCACCGGCGGTACCATATTCATGCTGGTACATAGAGTTAAAAATTGGGCTACGGTCAACCGCAGGCGCGTCTTCAAATTGCTCTAGTAACTCATCTTTTGAGATATTAAGCAGTTTTACTTTTTGGGCTGTACCAAGCGCACTATTGCGGATCAGCTTCTGTAATCCCAACCAAGAACCTTCAAGCTCTTGGAAAGTATCTTGTTGCATGATTTGAGATAACTGCTCAGACATTTTTGCATCAATTGCGGCAACGGCATTTGCAATCGTGTCTGTTAGGTTTTTATCCCACGTGACGGTGCCCGACATAGCTTCTTCAGTTAATGACGTCAAAAGCTCTTTTGTTCTATCTGGTGCAGTTTGGCTTGTGGCATTAATTGCTTGGTCTAAAAACGACAGGCTTTCACCTTCGCCACCAGCACCTTGCTGTAACTCTTCAGACATTACTCTTCTCCTTTAACGCCAAGCTCATCAGATAATGCATTGATTGAGTCCGAGCTTTGCAAGATATCTTTAAGTAGCTTTTCAAAGTCACGCGAACGATCAGCTTTACTGAGTAGTTCATTTAATTGATTGCGTGTTTCAAGCAATTTTTTAAGTGGCTCGATACGCTGTACAAGTGCATCTGGTTCAAAATCTTTCATTGATTCAAACTCAAGATTCACTTCAAATTGGCTGTCATCGCTTTCAATAACATTATCTACCTTAAGCGATACGCTTGGCTTGATGCGCCCTAGTACTTCATCAAAGTTATCTTGATCAACTTGAACAAACTCACGATCTTCAACTTCTTTTGGATCTTCTTTGTCACCAGAGAAATTACCCAAAACCGCTGAGACAAAAGGAAGTTCTTTTTTCTCGGTAGCGCCATTAGTTTCAACATCGTAAGTAATACTTACGCGGTTTTTACTAACGCGCTTGTGCTGTGAATTAAGTGCCATGTGCTATACCTTACTTAAGATCTGCCGCAGACGTTAACTGGTTAGTTGTTGCATCATATTTAACGGATGCTGCTTTTTCTAACTTACCACCTTCATCTTCAACGAAGAAGATTTGTTCAATTTTAGTATAAGTTAAAGAAAATGACTCTGAAGGTTGGCCACCGTCACTACCAGAAATACTGAAGTTTGCCATACGGGCTTCTTCTAACGAAATAACATAGTAAGGAATGATCCCTTTACCATCACGTGATGGTTTCGTCATAACTAACTCAATGGTCTTACCATCAGCGCCTGGCTGAAATAAATAAGTCAGTAAGTAAGGCGTTGCACCATCATATGTTTTAGAGATACTGATCTCACCAAGTGCTACCATACCGCTATCTTGGTTATTTGCATTACCGATATCTACTGACACACCACGCATAGCGCCCCAAGACAGGCTATCTACTGCAAACCAACCTTTTTTACTATTCAAGTCAACAACCGTTGCAGCACCTTTAATAGTGTCATTACCGTCGATTCTCATGAAGATTGATGCCATCTCTCTTTCTCCTTTGCTATTTTAATTATCCTACTCTGAGGTAGGCATTAATATGTATTAACTACCATAACGGCCCAGAGCTGGAAGAACTGGCCTTTGGCTGTTGCTCTGAAACCTGCTCAACTTTTTCTGGCTCAGCAGGCGTACTAATTTCTTCTGTTACAATTGGTTCTACCGGTTTACTTTTCGGCACAGGCGCCACCACAACTTGCTCATTGAGCAACTCTCCCAAGTCATTCTCAACACCGGTTAACTTGCTAATTTCAGCAAGTACTGGTGAGTCTTTGGTGATAAGCTCCCCCATCAACTCCGAGAATGACATGTTGCCCCAACGAATTGCTCGAGCTAACAGGTATGGAATTGGACTATGTGGTTCGGTTTGTTTAAAAAACACCGCAATTTGATTTAAATCAGCCAACGCATCTTCTCGAGTATAAGTGCTTTTATCACTTTGTGCTTGAGGAAGAACGACCGAACGCTCAGTCTGTGTGCTTTCTTTAATCACATCAGGTTTTATCATATCGTTGCTGTCACTCGTCTGAACGGGTTCAACTATTGCCGGTGCAACTTCTTCCTTTTTATCCACATCTGGAAAAAAGTACTGATACATCACCTTGATTTGCTTTAAATTGTCTTTTACAAACCGAAAACCCAGTAAAGCCAAGCCATTTTTATTGCGGTAACCGTTAATAAATAAGTCAATTTCACCAATTTTACTATCAATCGATATGATGGTTGCAAACTGTGCCATTAATTGGGCTTTATGAGATTGAATTACGCCTGCAAATTCTGCTTTTTGTTTTTCTAACTTGCCGGCTTTATGATCAGATAAGTAATCACTGAATGTATAATTCTCAATTAATGGAAAGTTCATTAACGGCGCATTTAATAGCCCCGTATTTGGACCATCTCCCGTTAATTGTTCTAATGGTCGAGTCTGATTTTCGCACTGCTTCTGTCTTGCTTGCTCCTCATCTAGGCCTGCGACTTTTTTGTCTGGCAGTCGTGGATGAATCGATTCTTTTAAGGTGTTAAGCGCATACAAAAAGTCACTTAACCCTTCATCTAATAAGGATAGATCGGCCTTTTTATAAGGTAAAGCAGCAAGCCACCAAACGAATACTTCGATATCTCGAGAGTCATTTTTTAACGTCTCGCCACATACTTGCTGTAGCTGATACCACGCTTGTGCGTTTTGCCGTTGTAGGTCTTGATCTTGTGCAGAAGTCGGCGTTTCTAATAATTTACGTAAGCTGGACTGGGCAACATTCAGTAGGTTTCTTAGCTCTCTAAATTTCGCGCGCTGTTCTTTTAAGTAAATACCAACGTCTAATTCACTGTCTTGAGTAAATAGCAACATAAATGGCTAGATACTACTCCCTTGTAATTGCGATAAATTATAGAAACAGTTTGGAGCATATTAAGATAAAGTCAAGATAAGAATACACAGCGCCCAACACCTCACACCACTTAGCCAAAAATCTTATAATTAACACCACAGCCGAGACTAAAAAACACCTTAACCGTTGATAAATAACAAATTAAAATTTACACCACATCTCCATTTTTAATTCACTTTTTAGGAGTATTAAGCGCTTAATTGGGTTTATATAATGATACTAAAATGTAATTAATATATTACAAAAAAGAATAAATTCCTCAGTAAAAGTAATAGATTTGAACTGGATTTATTCCATAAGAATACATCGATGTACACAATGACATAATGAATATTTCAAGTTAAACACTCAAAACTGTCTCCAATTAGAACCCGAGACGACATCATGTACACATGTAAAAAAGCAGGTGATATAACCTATTTTAATCAAGTGCCGATAGGTCCCTGTTCTTTCCCTAAATGTTTTAAAGGTAAACCACGGAAACCTTATTAAAATGGCTAACGAAGCGTTAGAAGTTAGATAAGCTCATAAATTGAACTTATCTAATTAAATCACTATGACAGGTTGAGTTAAAGCGTTCCCTTTCGTTTTAACTACCAACTACTGTGGAACACTTTCTCAATTGAGTCACTTGCTCGAACCCGATTCCCCAGTTATCAGTACTCACTTCTTCAATCACCACAAACGTGGTAGCGGGATCTTTATTTAACACATCAACCATTAGCTGTGTGCACCCTTTAATAATGGTTTTTTTCTGGTCATTACTAACGTGTTCATCTGTTATTTTCACATTGATATACGGCATATTTTTGTTCCTTGTACATGAGTTTATGTATTTCTTTGGAGTCATTGCCCCTTAAGGTCCGTATACATTTTGCTGACTACTTGCCATTTCCCGTCTTCTTTAAGTAATCCTAAGAAGTCAATATAATCAAATTCAAATATCGGGCAATGAACCTTAGCCATTGCTTGGTCTTTCACAACATCTATAGCCAATATTTGAAATGCATAGGGTTGATTGATGTGAGCTGGTACTGGTCGTTTATCAACATCGTTTAACCACTGTATCAAGGAGCGCCTTACTCCTGGTGCTTTTAGCCACACATCAGGATGAAATATCACTTTAAGCTTTTCAGCATCACCTTGATACAACCCTTCAAAATAGCATTGCAGTACATGTTCCACCGCAGCAAAGTCCTTATTCTGATCATCAGCAACTTGCATCACTTCCTCTCCATTAGTACGAAACTAGTTTTTTAACGTGGCTGCTTCCGCTTCATCGGCAAGTATAAAGCTCGGCATCGCTTGTACCCGTGATAGCATTGTTGCGGTTTTTTCTCCTATGGTAATTTCAATAGGAAAGTAATCTCCCCATCGTGCGTATACCGCGAGCATAATATCGGCAGCTGAGGGATGCTCGCCGCCTAAAAAATCCTGCTCCGCTAAACGATGCTCTACAATCTGCCATAACTGGCTAATACACTTCGCAGCACGATTTAATGTTTGCTGCTTTACTTTTTCATCATCGATATTCTGCGCCAAAAAAAATAATCGACCATATGCTGGATGCATCGTCGCGTTGGCAAACATGATATCTTGAATAGCCAGCTGCTTATTTCCCTGTGGAAACAACATATTCTGATGTTTGCTTAATATGTGTAACATGATCGCTGCCCCTTCAGTTAACGAGCGATCCCCATCTATTAAGACTGGTACCGTCGCAACCGGATTTACATCGGTGAAATTGTCGAGCTGACTTACTTCGATAAGTTTTACAGCTTGGCCTAGTTCACGTAATACAACATGAGTCGCAACAGAACATGCACCTTGTGAGTAATAAAGGGTATACATTACTTCTCCTTAAAAATAACACTGCTTAATTTGTTAATATCACCGCCAGTCAATCTTTCCTGACGACCCATCCTGCACCACGCACTCATGTCACAGGACAGCAACATATTAGCCATTCAATTTGTTTCCATATATAACAACAATGTGCATATACTGTTTTCAAATAGAGAACAGTTAGCACATATCAAAGCACATAAAAATATGGAGGATGTACCATGGATAAACTACGCGCCATGCAGCTATTCGTTAAGCTCGCAGATTTAGGCAGCTTTACACGTGTTGCTGAGCAAGTAAACGCATCAAAATCCATGATTAGTAAAGAAATTTCGAGATTAGAATCTGAGCTAGGTACGCGCCTGCTTCATCGCTCAACCCGAAATGTACAGCTGACTCACGCAGGAGAAGGGTATTTGCAACGTGCGCGTGAGATCTTAGCTAAAGTCGATGATGCCGATAATTTTGTCACTGATCTTCAACAAAATATCCGTGGCAAACTCAAAATTAATGCCCCGATGGCATTGGGCCTTACTGATTTATCGATGCTATTTGCTGACTTTATGCACGCTCACCCTGATATCGAACTAGACATTCATTTAGGAGATGAAAATATCGACTTAGTTGAACAAGGTTTTGATTTAGGCTTTAGAGCATCCAGTACACCCATTGATGTAAACTATGTCGGCAAAGCACTTACTCAATTTACCTACAAAATCTGTGCTGCCCCCCATTATTTAGCCCAACACGCTGCAATCTCAACCTCTCAAGATTTAAAAGATCACAATTGTTTTGTTTATAGCTACTTCCAGCACAAAAATATTTGGCCCATAGAAGATGGAATTGCTGTTAAAGGACGATTACGCGTAAACAACACGCAATTTATGATGGCCTCAATTCAAAAAGGGTTGGGCATCGGTTTTATTCCTGACTTTGTTTGCCAAAGTGCCATAGATAAAGGTGACGTAGTGGAAATATTAACTGACGCAACTAAGCCCAAATTAACCTTATACGCACTCTACCCAGCTCGGCATTTCGTACCCGCCAAACTGGTCACCTGTATTAATTATTTAGAGCAATGGTTTGAAAAAAAAAGTTAGCATAAAAAGGTCGTGAAATACGACCTTCCCTGAAAATACAGTAACCGTATTTATAGTGGGTATGAACACTAAGTCGCCACTGTATCTCGTTCAATCTACCAAGTACACTAGCCACATTGCATGGCTAATGCTTCGGCTATATCTGATTGCCCCAATATGCGGCCATGGTGTGAAGAAACATAGTGCTTAACCGGCAAGCCTAATTTGCTTATTTGACTAACAAGTGTTTTTAAACGTGAGTAAGTATCTAAGCTTGGCCAATTATTAGGGGAATGAAACGCGCTATTATAACTACTGCCAAACATATCTTCACTAAACAGTATTTGCTGCGCAGGTAAATACATCACTAAATTGTGATCTGCATGACTATTTGGCACATCAAGCAACCTTACTTTTCCACCGGCCAATATCGTCTGGTTTTCTACCTTCACAATACGATCAGAGGGTAAATCAGGGAGGTGTTTTTTAATCCCGTCAATCGACGTTGGGTGTGCCAACAAATCCGCACCTTGAGCCACGATATCTTTTAAACTCGACATATGGTCAGTATGGTGATGGGTCACCAAGTGTTGTTTTACGGGTTTCTTATTCCCAGTAGTTGCTCTGAACAACGCAAGACTTTGTTGCCACGTGAGTGAATTATTCGCCTCACCCCAAGCACCTGCGGAGATAAGATACTCGCCAACATCCGCAAATAATGTATAACCCCAACCTTTACCGACAAAATACACCCCGCTGGCGAGCTCTCTTATGGTCATCTGAGATACATCATAAAATGTATCAGTCGATGCACGCGAATAAGCCTTTGGCAAAGCAAACATACGTGCCTGAGGTGGGTCAAAATCCAACCCCCTTGAGTCCGTATAGTAAACAACCTGATTTGCTGTGCTCACAAACATGTTTTTTGCCCAAACGATGCCATTTTTACGCTGATGTTCAAAGAAGTCATAGCTACGTAACTGCTGGCCATGTTTTTTTAATAATCGACTCACATACCCAGTTTGCTGATCAATGAACACTGTATATGCCGCTTGCTTACTGTCATTCACTTTTAACACATGCTGTGCGCGGCCTTGAATATAGGCTTTATCCACTAAACGCGCATGCATTCTGTGACGTACTAATTGCCTCACTATCAGCGGATCTAACAGTCGACTAAAGCCTAAATCCGCATTGCTAAAATTCACTCTATGACTCTCAGTGTAGTTTTTTAAACAATGATCGGCTGTATACCCTTTTCCTTGTATAAATAGTCGATGAGTGCGCGTTTTATTCTCAGCATCATGATTGCCAATTAACCGAGTCGTGTGCTGATCCAATACCTTTTGTTCATTCTGAAAGTCTATATAAACGTCAATCTGCTCGTTGCTCAAATGCTGGGTCATTGCGCCTTGTGACGAATACCCGCTTTGCATTTGAAAAAAGTGCTTTATGTTATCTCGATAGGTTATGTGTTTTAAATTCAGTAACTTCTCTCCCCCATACGCAGAAACTGCTTTATCAATAATCTTGCGCTCAATTTCCCCCGCCATTGCCCCAGTTAAACACTGTAACCAGAGCAAAATCACCGCAATACACGCCGTTTTTTTTCTATGCTCGCTATTCCCTTTCATTCATACCACCTCAAATTGAATTATTATGATTTGAGTCGATTAAATGCTATTTTCCTAGGTACACACAATCGAATGCACCTGATGAAATCATTAGGAATTACTGATGCTAAATATATGTATATTATTCAATGAATTATTGAAATTAATTACTCGACAGAATGCTCAATAATCCATTATATTCTTACTATTCAAGGTCGTTAAATGTAGCCATTATGTCTGAGGTAAGCACTTTTCATATTGCAGGATTTGAAATAAACCTGACGCGTTCAACAATCGTAAATCATCAGTGCCAAACACATATTGAACCCAAAGTACTCAAAGTGTTGTTACTATTGGCACAACGACAAAACGAAGTGGTCACCCATCAAGAGATCATGGCGCACGTTTGGGCTGGCACTGAAGTCGTGCCTAATGCGTTACAGCGCTGTATTGCAATATTGCGCAAAGAGCTTGGAGACAATGCCAAAGAACAAAAGATTATCGCGACTCATCCGAAAATAGGCTATCGACTCATCGCGGATGTAACGTGGCACGCGCCTAATAAACCTGCTGCTCAAAACAATGAAAGCGCACAGGTTACTTCATTGAAGAAACCTGTGCTTTATCCCTTGTTTAGCCTCGTGCTTGTCTTGGTTGTCACACTATTAACGATGAGTTATTGGCCAAAAGAAACGGCGTCAGCATTTCAAACCGTCTCAGTATTAACACACACAGACGCTCACGAAAGCCATGCCATATTTAATCCCGATGCCAGTTACCTGATATTTAACCGATATGCCGGTGCATGTAAAAGCCACTTATGGGCCAAACACCATACCACTGGGGAAGAAACGCAGCTTACCAAACATGCCGGTTATTATGGCGCAACCAGTTTCACACCTGATGGTCGAGAGCTGGTATTTTCAGCCAAAACTGACTGTAATAATACCCCATCAAAAACAGAGACCAATAATGCGAACAACGCATGCTGGAGCATTGCCACTCTTGATTTTGCGCAGGCTCTATCTGCACCTGTTGCGCCACAGCAGCGCTTTTTGTGTCAAGCAAATAACCTTAAAAAACCGCTGGCACTGTCAAATCATAACTATGTTTTTTTACACTCGCGCGCGGGCAAATATAGCCTGATGCGATATAATGACTTGAACAAATCTATACAGGTTATGTATGAGCATAAACAAGATGTGATATATCATTTTGACTATGACACACGACATCAGCGTTATGCGATTATCAGCCGTACTCCACAGCTGAATACCTACCTAACCTTGCTCGATAAAAACGCCAAACTACTGAGTAAAAATCCCATAAAACTCCCCAACAACGTCAGTAAATATACAAACGTATTGGCAAATTTTGACGCACAAGGAAACGCCTTACTCACCATCCTAAATGGGCACTTATACACCTTAGAAATAAACGGACACTTAACTGCACAAAAAACGCCTCTTAGTAACTTTGTTTCTGTAGAGCAACACCCTAATGGCCATTCACTGATAGCCGTCGTGGGTAATAAAGACATAGACATCGCACAACTAAACAGCACCACCACAAACACTCAACAGCATGAATCGCGGTTAAATAGCCAATCATTACCTTTTACTAGCTTGGCACGCACGTCAGCGCAAGAACGCAATGCCACATATCAACCTCATGGCGACAACATCGCGTTTATTTCAGATAGAAATGGTCATGATCAACTTTGGCTTTGGCAAAATAGCCAGGCCACTCAAGTCAGTTCTCATACTGCTCGGCACCGTATTCACAATTACAGCTGGTCACCCGAAGGGAAACGTATGGCTTGGGTGTCTAACGATCAACTCATGATCTCTGACTTAAAAGGCAATATATCGACAGTAAACACTGACAAACTGTTATATTCTGCGTTAACTTGGTACACCGACAATCACATTCTGGTGTTATTACATGACCCAGTGCAAAACGGGCTTTATGACCTTAACCTCTCCACAAACACCCTAACGGCACTCAATATTAACCACGTAGAGAATGCGTGGGTCAACCAAGAACAGTTAATTTATAGCACCTTAGACGGACAAGTTTTCTCACGTGTATTCAATGAGACCCATGCACCCAGCCAGCATTTAACAGCACTGAATGGCAAAGCCATGTTTTTACATGATCAACAGCTTTATAGTGTGAACCCAACAACGACAACCCTCAATCAATACAATCTCACTGGACAACGCTTAAAAACCGTCATGCAGCTCAAAGATACTGCATGGAAGGTCACAGATCTTAAAGACAATAAACTATTATTGAGCCAATTTATCGCCATTAACCAGGAAGTTGTTTTGTTGGAGTAAACACCTTTGTATATTTCAGACAGCAGCACAAATAATGATTCATATCATTTAAGAAGTAAAAATTACACGCGACCTAATTTCATGAAGCATACAAGCTCTAAAATAAAACGAGATACACTAACCATAACAGTCCTGTAATCCCGTAGGTAAATTTATTCGTTCACGCTACTCTCCTGTATAGAGCCCTGTTGTAGGTGTTAAAATACCTGAATTAGGGCGAGCGTCTGAGCCTAAATTTAAGTGAGACCTTTCTGCCGAGGTGGGTGGCATAGGTTTTAACCTGATATCATCATTTGAAGCGTTTTCTAAACTTGCTATATACTCTTTAGGTAACATGTTTATATCAATTCTAATATACACTGTGAAACAGCGGGCTTTCTGTCTTCTGGATAATTAGCGAGGGTGAACCCTAAATAAATATTTGAGTCTGAGCTAGCCGTATGAATAGCGATAACCTCAGGGTAATCATTCGTAGCCGAACTACCTTCACACTCATTCAAATGTGTATAATTCACAGAACCAAAAAGCATGGTGGACTTCCCACACTTCTATGCGGCAGCATATAAGCAATCTGCCGCAATTTGTCTCTATTAAACGATATGTTTGTCTTTGTTTAATTCCAATTGTCTTTGTTTATGTTCTTGAGAACTAACACTAACACACTTGCCCTGCGGCAAAGCCACAGCTCCATGCGTATTGGAAGTTGTAGCCGCCCAACCAACCTGTGACATCGGTCACTTCGCCAATAAAGTATAAGTTTTTGGCTTTTTTAGCTTCGAAGGTTTTTGACGATAACTCATCGGTGTCAACGCCGCCTAAGGTTACTTCTGCGGTGCGGTAGCCCTCAGTGCCATTGGGTTTGATTGTCCAGCTGTGAATATAATTGGCCACTGCATCAATTTCAGTATGGCTTAATTGATTAAGCGCTTTGTCTGGGATGGCTTGTTCGGTAATTAAAATTTCAATAAAACGCTTTGGCAATAGGGTGCTTAAGGTGTTTTTAAGCGATTTACTCCCCTGCTCTGCGCGCCATTGGTGTATGGTGTCTGACAAGTTAAGGTCTGGCAACAAGTTAATCGTGACCGCTTGCCCAGCTCGCCAAAATGATGAGATCTGTAAAATCGCGGGGCCTGATAAGCCTCGATGGGTAAATAAGATATTCTCTTTAAATACCGTACCATCTTCACTGCTCACATCACACGCAATACTTACGCCTGACAGCCCTTCAAATCGCGCTTTATCATGATCATGCAACGTAAATGGCACCAATGCGGCCATCGTTGGTAACACATTTAACCCAAACTGCTCAGCAATTTTATATCCTATAGGTGTTGCACCAAGCTTCGGCATGGTTAACCCACCCGCAGCGACGACGAGCGAATCACACTTGAAGTGTTGCTCTGAGGTTATCACCACATAGCCACCTTCTGGCTGTGCCTTTACACTTAATACTTCACTGCGTAAAAAATGTTCTACCCCAGCCCATTCGCATTCCGTCATTAAAATATCAACAATGTCTTGTGCACTGTTGTCACAAAATAACTGGCCTAGGGTTTTATGGTGATAGGCCAAGCCATGACGGTCAACCAATTCAATAAAGTCATGCTGTGTATACCGGCTTAAACACGATTTCACAAAGTGAGGGTTGCCACATAAATATTGACTTGACGACGCCCCTTCATTGGTAAAATTGCAACGCCCACCGCCACTTATCAATATTTTACGCCCTGGTTTTTTACCCATATCAACCACGGCGACTTTTCTACCACGGTAACCTGCCTGCGCGGCGCACATTAGTCCAGCAGCCCCAGCACCTATCACAACAACATCAAATTGCAGCACACTTTTACTCGTCAAAATAAATTTATGCACGCATTGTAACAAAACTGAACTCTGAGCAAAAATACTTGCTTAAACTCCAGTCAAAAAAGCATATTCTCACTAAAATGTGAATTTTATTCACTTTGTTTACATTCGTTTACAGACCTGTATCAGCAAATTTACGGAATAATTAATTTCAATAAAATGTAATAAAAACATAATACTAGAGTGTTTTTTGAGCGTTTTAGATGGCCGCTTATAACAAAAACAATAGTGCACATAACAAAACAACACTTTAAAAAAAATAACTTTAATTTTACCTTCATTAACCTTCTTGCAAATAAGAAGCATAAACAAAAACAAGTTAGGGGAAATTTATGACAACAAGAAATCTAAAATTAGGTGCACTTTCAATCGCTATGACAGCGGCTTTTTCTGCTCAAACAGCTTTAGCAACAGAGATAAATAACAATATTAACTTTGCGCAAACAGCAGTAAAAATGCAAGACCAAGCGACTCTAGGCACACAGTTCATCATTAAGTATAAAGAAAACAACAGCCAAATGATGACAATGTCTATGGAAGATATGTCTGACGCGAATGTTCAACAACGCGCAGAAAGTTTTGTACAGTCGTTCAAAAGTACAAAATCAGCAGTGGCTACTCAGTATGTTAGACCTATGGCATTGGCCAATCACCATGTTATGCGTGTTAACAAAAAGCTTACAGCCATTGAAGCAAATGCGTTAATGCAAGAAATCGCAGCATCAGGCAATGTTGAATACATTGAAATTGACCAAATGCTAAAACCATTCGCAACGCCGAACGATCCACGTTATTCAGATCAGTGGCACTATTTTGAAGCAAATGGTGGTTTGAACTTGCCAACAGCATGGGATAGTGCAACAGGTGAAGGTGTAACTGTCGCTGTACTTGATACAGGTTACCGCCCGCATGCAGACTTAAATGCAAACATTTTACCTGGTTATGACATGATCTCTAACTTGCTCGTCGCAAATGATGGCGGTCTACGTGACAACGATGCTCGCGACCCAGGTGATGCTGTAAAACGTGGTGAATGTGGTACTGACGCACAAGGTCAACCATCACCAAAAGCTGACAGCAATTCTAGCTGGCACGGTACACACGTAGCAGGTACTGTTGCTGCAGTGACGAATAATGGTGAAGGTGTTGCCGGTGTCGCTTATGACGCAAATGTTGTTCCTGTTCGTGTACTTGGTAAATGTGGTGGTTTAACGTCTGATATTGCGGATGGCATCATTTGGGCATCTGGTGGCTCAGTTGCGGGTGTACCAGCGAATGCCAATGCGGCAGATGTTATCAATATGAGTTTAGGTGGCGGTGGCGCATGTAGCGCAACAACACAAAACGCCATCAACCAAGCGCGTAATAACGGTACTGTGGTTGTTATTGCAGCAGGTAACGACAACGACAATGCAAATAACTACAATCCTGGTAACTGTAATGGCGTTGTAAACGTTGCATCTGTAGGTCGTAACGGTGGTCGTGCTTATTACTCAAACTTTGGTACATCTATTGATGTAGCCGCACCAGGTGGCGCACAAAGTTTTGCTAACGATTCAGAAGGCGTTTTATCAACACATAACTCAGGCAGCACAGGCCCAGTATCAGACAGCTACCATTACTCTCAAGGTACTTCAATGGCTGCGCCGCATGTTGCTGGTGTAGCGGCTCTCATCAAGCAAGTAAAACCAAACGCAACGCCTGATGAAATTGAAACAATTTTAAGAAACACGACACGTAGCTTCCCAGCAACATGTAATAACTGTGGTACTGGTATTGTAGATGCCGCAGCAGCCGTTGCTGAAGCAGCTGGTAATGGTAATAACGATAATGTACTAACTGACGGTGTTGCAAAAACAGGTCTCGGCGCTGCGAAAGACAACCAAACTTTCTATACGCTTGAAGTACCAGCTGGCGCAACTAAAGTAAGCTTCACAACATCTGGTGGTTCTGGTGATGTTGATTTATATGTAAAAGCGGGCAGTAACCCAACAAAAACTGACAACGCGTGTAAATCTGAGCAGTCATCTACTAGTGAAATATGTGAACTCACTAACCCTGCAGCAGGCACATATCATGTATTGCTAAGTGCCTACTCTGCATACTCTGGTGTGAGCTTAAAAGGTGATGTAACGTCAGGCGGCACTACACAGCCAGGTGGCGGTACTGAAACGAATCTAGGTGCAGCGAAAAATCAATGGTTACATTATACGCTTGACGTACCAGCAGGTATGAGCAGCTTTAAAGTAACAACATCTGGTGGTACTGGCGACGCTGATTTGTATGTTAAAAAAGGCGCACGTCCTACTGGTAGCAGCTACGATTGTCGTTCATGGAACAATGGTAACAGTGAATCATGCCCGTTTACCTCTCCAGCGGCTGGAACTTACCACATCAGCATCAAGGCTTACTCTACCTTCTCAGGTGTAACACTGAATGCAGAGTATAAGTGATTTAAACTAGAGACTCCGGTTTTCTAACACATTAAGTAATAATTCCCATTCCCTGGGGCAGGCCGACGCAGTAATGCTTCGGCCTTTTTATTTAACCACATTACGGATGTGAGAATGAATTATGCTAGCCCTAAGCTCGCTCTAATACGCTGCATCTGCTCTTGTAACTGAGCCTGAATATCGCTCACCTGTTGGCCAGAGCCATTCACTTGTTTTTTCATTTGTAACATAGCAACACTGAAGTTTTCTAATAAGCCATTTTGTTGTTGTGCTAACTCCATTGCGTGATCAGCCACTTGATTGGCACTTTGTGCACTCACAGCAACCCCTTCAGAGTTACGTTTTAATTCCTGAGCATGGGTAGTTTGCAACTGTGCATCTTCTGCCAATGCTGAGATTTGCGTCGACACCTTTTCAGAGTTGTCTCCCAAATCGCTAAGCTGTTTATTAATGTCCGACAGTGAATCTTGCGTTTGCTGTGCTAACTTTCTCACTTCATCAGCCACCACAGCAAAGCCACGACCGTGCTCCCCAGCTCGAGCTGATTCAATGGCAGCATTGAGTGCCAACAAGTTTGTTTGTTCAGCTATGGTGCGGATCATTTCAATCACTTTACCCACATCTGACACCCCGTTCAGTAACTCGGTTAAACTGGCTAAGCCTTGCTCAACACGGTCTTGAGTATCAGAGCTGGCACTTAACATTGCTTCAGCAAATTGCACACTCTGGGTCATTGCCTTATGCGTGTCACTGGCGTTATCAGACACTTGCGTGTTAATTTCATCCGCTTCAATACCTAATGTTTTTATTGTCTCTAGCATGGCTTCGGTTTGCTCAACCTGATCATAGGTAGTGTCTGATTGTGTACTAATCTGTGCAAGGTTATTGCTCATTTGCTGCATAAAGTCATTAATAACTTCCAGCATATGCGAACGCGCTTGTGCTTCATCACGCTGTCTGTCAATCAATTGATTGAAATACATGGCGATTTCACCAAGCTCAGTATTATTATTTTTACTGTGAATGTTTTTTAATTCGTTACTTTCAATTAAGTCTGCAAATGCATCTCGCAAGTGACGTAATGGTGCGAGGACTTGTTTAAACTGCATTACATAAACACCCACAGCCAGCAGCACCAATAAACCAATGGCAATGCCAAATATCAACAGTACTTGCCCTTTGAGTTGCTCTTGTTCATCTTTTAATTGTTGCTCTGCGCTAAGCATAATGCCAGCAACCCGTTTAATATCATCACGCAGCGCTTCAATGCCTTGTTGGCGTTGTTTCACATGACTCAGGGTACTTTGTAAATCGCGGTCATAGCGTTTTGGCCAACTGACTAACTCCGCTTTTATCTCTTCGGCTAAATCTTCGGCCTCTGCGCCAAAAAACAACTCATCCTCATCCACTTCCGACATCACACCTAAATTATCAAGTCCTTCTAACCTGCGTGCAGTGGCATTCAAACTGGCTATGGTTTTTTGTAAACTCGCTTCTGTGCTTTTATCAAACCGCGCTGCTAACTGATACGTATAAATCCCTAAATTACTCACCTGCGCATAGTAATCTGACGCCAATTGATAGTATTGCGTACTGAGACCATTGGCATCGGCTTTTAAAGTATAGCTAATTAAGGAAGAAGCCGAACCCGACATTTGCCTTAGCGCATTATCTAACAATGCCATTTCATTACCCGACAACTTACCTAACGCTCGATACTTGCCATTTATATCAGTGTCTAATAGGTTTAACTGTTGTGTCATCAGTTCACTTAAACTATTGGGTAACGCTGTTAAACTGCCTGACTTTATCGTGGTAATAATTTCAGAAGAGCGACCTAAATATTGGCTATCTCCCGCTTTTAGGTAATCTTCAATGCTGCCTTCTAAGTCAATTAAGATGGTATTTTTCAATTGGGTATATGCAGTATTTTGGGCATCTAAGGTACTCAAAATATGCGATGCCCAAAACAGTACGCCCGCTAAAAATACACTCGCTAAAGCCAATAGTATTGCTAATAATCGAGTAAATGAAGATACACGCATGGTCACACCCTAATAATGAAAAGCGCGGGTAGACTATTAACCTTTTATGACAGTTTAATGTAACTTGCTTGTTTTATGAGCTTGCGTGAATAAAAGCATACTTTTGGCGTACCTTTTTTCGATGTTTTTTTGGTACAAGCTATTTCATAGCCGACTTTACATAAACATCAAAACGATTTTTCTTAGTGGTGATCTGCATGCTTGGCTTTTTATCGTTCAAAAAAGGCGCATAGTCCGGACGCTTCACAACCACGCGCTTACTTGCCAGCTCATAGGCAAAATCTAGTAATCCATCGGCATCATGATCGTCTCCAACCAATGTTTGAAACACTCGCATTTCTTTTTTAACTAACGCAGATTTTTCTCGATGGGGAAACATCGGGTCTAAATAAACCACATCAGGTTGGCATGCTGTTGAGGCTAACAAGTCATGACTCGAACCAAAAGCCATAGCCATATTACTTTGCATCCAACTGCCAATATCATTATCTTGATAAGCTCGCTGTAAACCATCGTATAGTAAAGCAGCAACCACAGGGTGACGCTCATGTAACGTTACTTGGCAGCCCAAGGATGCCAACACGAAAGCATCTCGACCTAACCCTGCTGTGGCGTCTAATACGTGTGGGGTAGCTCCTTTGTTTAACCCAACCGCTTTAGCAATCGCTTGACCTTTTCCGCCACCGAACTTTCTTCGATGCGCACTGGCACCCGTTACAAAGTCAACATATATTGCACCCAACTTGGGCTCATCATTTTTAAAAAGCTGTAAACCGAGCTGATCATAAATCAGTTTAAATTCTTTGCCCTGCTGATGACTTTCCATCCATGCTGGCAATGCAAACTGTTGTTCGATTTGTTGTAAATACGGACGATTCTCTGGAAAAGGGGTGTGAATAACCAACTGCAAGCTCCTAAGTTCATAGCATACACAGTATATCTAATCGGTAATCTACACGACATAGAAAACTCACTTTAAATTGTAGCGCAATACCTAAAAACTCCTTTCATTACCTGATATTGACTAAAACAGTTCAATGTCAGTTTGCGCAGCAACCTCTTCCTCGCCCCAGGGCTTGGCTATTTTATTTAAACTTTCAATAAGCTGATGCCGCACTTCTGTAATTTCAGACAATTTAAACTTAATAATAGATAACTCATCATCAACAAATGAAAAGTGCTGATGTAGCTTTTCTAATTCGCTCACTTGTTCAATCGTTAAGGCTTGAGCGTCTAACGCTTGAGCCTGCTTTACTAGCTCACCAAGCTCCGCTACTTTATTTGAGTGATGTCCGCCGATTCCACCTAGCTGATCAGATAGCTCTTCAAAGACCCTACCGATTTGATCCACTTTACTCAATGCATCTTCACTGACTTCCATATCTTTAATTTTGGCGTTTGTCGCCTCTAAAATATGCGGGAGTAAATCTTTATAGCGACCATACATAGCATTATCATCAACAGGCATATTTTTGATTAGCAACGACACCTTTGGGTAATTGATGATAGTACGACGGCCAAAATCAACAAACCGACTGCCATCACGGTGCTTACTTAATAACTCTTGCTCAATGGGTTGTAATGCCCCATTGCCTGACAAAAAGACTTCACTATTGTGATACCAAAACGCCACCGCGACATCTAACTGAAGCGGCACAAAAAATTCAAAAAAGTATTCTGATAAAGTCGTCAAATCATGGGCATGATACGACTGACCTACATAGCGCATAATTCGGCCCATATCGCCAGAGTCGGTCATGGCTATCTCGGCGGTCATTTCTGCTCGGCGTATATCCTGAGTTAACTTACGCGACTGCTGACGATACGCATCAAGCACTTTAATGCGTGCAATTAATTCATCTCGGTTGAATGGTTTAACAATATAATCAGAGGCGCCAGAGTTATAACCGCGCATGCGCTCAGCCACATCGGCTTTTGATGACAAGAACATCACTGGAATATCAGCCAGTTTTTTAGACTTTTTGATTTTTTCACAGACTTCAAAGCCCGACATACCCGGCATTTCTACATCTAGTAAAATGATATCAGGATGGTATTTCAATGCCAGCCGTAAACCTTCATCACCATTTTTAGCATGTATTAACTTACAAAAGTGCGATATCGCCTCTTCTATAATATGGTGTACTAACTTGTCATCATCTATGGCCAACACCAATTTGGTCATTGTGCTTTCCCTATCAAATCATATCTTTAAAAAGCATAGACCGAGTTGGTAAATTTGCGAGCTAGTTTCAGATAAAATAAAAGCACCCGTAGGTGCTTTTATTTTATAACGCATGTTAAATTGGCGCTCGGTTATGCGCCAACAACCTCTATTCCACAATGACGTAGCAATGCATCTACTTGCGGTGCTCTGCCACGAAAACGGGTAAACAATGTCATCGGTGACTCCGAACCACCTTTCTCTAATATATTTTCCATAAAAGCCTGACCGGTTTGTTTGTTAAATATGCCGTCTTCTTCAAATTTAGAAAATGCATCCGCTGATAGCACTTCTGCCCACTTGTAAGAGTAGTAACCCGCACTGTAACCACCGGCGAAAATATGACTAAAGCCATGCTGGAAACGATTAAATTCAGGCGCTTTAACCACGGCTACCTTAGCCCTTACGGTATTGAGCACTTGCTGAATTTGGCATGATTCATCACGTTGGTAATCGGCATGAATATGAAAATCAAATAAACTAAACTCAATTTGACGCAACATTTGCATCGCAGACTGATAATTTTTAGCCGCCAATAACTTATCTAGGAGTACTTTAGGCAAAGCATCGTTGGTTTCATAATGCCCCGAAATAAAGCTCAGCGCTTCTTCATCGTAGCACCAGTTCTCTAAGAATTGGCTGGGCAATTCCACTGCATCCCATGCAACGCCATTAATGCCTGCCACAGGCGCAGCATCAACTTTGGTCAACATATGATGAATACCATGACCAAACTCATGAAATAAAGTGGTGACTTCATTGTGTGTAAACAACGCTGGCTTGTCGCCCACCGCTTTGTTAAAATTACACACTAAATATGCAACAGGCGTTTGCAGTTCGCCATTGGCCCGCACTTTTCGACCCATGCAATCATCCATCCATGCACCACCACGCTTGTGCTCACGAGCATACAAATCCAAATAAAAATGACCACGCAACTGACCTGATTGGTCATGTATCGCAAAAAAGCGCACATCTGAGTGGTACGTATCAAAGTCAGTAATTTCAGTGACTTTAATACCAAATAAGCGATTTACCGTTTCAAATAACCCTCCTAAAACCCTGTTAGCAGGAAAATATGGGCGTAATTGCTCATCAGAAATTGCATATTTCTCTTGCTTCAGTTTTTCGCCATAGTAACCATAATCCCACGCTTGCAATTCGCTGACACCATGAGATTGTTTAGCAAACGCAAGCAATTCGGTTAATTCACCTTTGGCCTGAGATTGTGATTTTCCGGCTAAGTCATTTAAAAATTCAAATACTTGCTCTGGCGTGTCTGCCATTTTTGTCGCTAATGATTTATCTGCATAGCTGTCAAAACCAAGCAATTGTGCTATTTCATGACGTAATGCTAAGGTTTCAGCCATAATCTCAGAGTTATCAAATTCATTGGCATGTGGCCCTTGATCTGATGCGCGCGTTGAAAATGCGCGATAGGCTTCTTCGCGTAACTCACGGTTATCGGCATAGGTCATAACCGGTAAATAGGAAGGAAAATCTAAGGTAAATACCCAGCCTTCTAACTCTTTACTCTGCGCTGTGTGCGCAGCCAGTGCCAAAGCTGACTCAGGTAAACCTGATAATAGGGCTTCGTCTGTAATGTGTTTCTGCCATGCTTGTGTCGCATCCATCACGTTATTACCAAACTTAGCCCCAAGCTCTGATAAACGCGCGCTAATTTCGCCATAACGTGCTTGCTGCGCTTCATTCAAGGCTATGCCCGATAGTGCAAAGTCGCGTAACTGATTATCTATCGTCGTTTGTTGTGCAATGGTTAAAGTGGCAAAATCAGCAGAATCTTTCACAGCTTTGTACGCATTATATAGCCCTTGATGTTGGCCACAATACGTTGAATACTCTGATATCAATGGTAAACACTCGTCATACGCTTGGCGCAATGCATCGGAGTTAACCACTGAATGCATGTGAGAAACCGGTGACCACATACGTGATAATTTATCATCCGCTTCTTCCATTGGAATTACCAAGTTATCCCAATTGAAGTCTGAATTTTTCAATACATCATCTATCGTTTGACGACAGTGAGCAATCGCTTCTTTTAGGGCTGGTACTACATGTTCTGGCTGGATCTGCGAAAATGGAGGTAGGCCTTCTAGCCCAATTAATGGATTGCTCATGTCATCTCTCTATTATTTTTTCATATAGATGTTGAAATTGGGGCAAACATCGCTATTTCAAGAAGTAATAATGAATTGTAGCGCGCGCCCACAGCCCCTCTACACATATCAATCACAGCAAGGTGCAATTCAATCATTGCGTTTAAATCACTGCCATTACATAGAAATGTCAGATATTTGTGCAATTTGGTATTACACTGTTATTTTTTCATCAGCTTGATGGTCTTACTACTTTAAGCGTAGAACATATTATTTAATTTTAAGGGTAAATTATGGCTCAACATTTTGATTATATTGCTATTGGCGGAGGAAGTGGTGGTATCGCTTCTGCTAACCGTGCTGCAATGCGTGGCGCAAAAGTAGCCATCATTGAAGCCAAACATATGGGTGGAACCTGCGTCAATGTTGGCTGTGTGCCTAAAAAAGTAATGTGGCATGGTGCACAGGTGGCTGAAGCCATCAAGCTCTATGCACCAGATTATGGCTTTGATGTAGAACTGAAAAATTTCGACTGGGCGAAATTAGTGGAAAGTCGCCAAGCCTATATTGGCCGTATTCACCAAGGTTACAATGGTTACTTGGCAAAAAATGGCGTGACCGTGATCAATGGTTTTGCCAAATTTATCGATAATAAAACGGTAGAAGTGGATGGCGAGCAATATACCGCTGACCATATTTGCATTGCTGTAGGTGGTCGCCCTTCAGTACCAGATATCCCTGGTGCCGAGCACGGCATTGATTCTAATGGTTTCTTTGAACTCAACACACAGCCGCGCAGTGTCGCGGTGATTGGCGCTGGTTATATTGCCGTTGAGCTTGCCGGTGTACTGCACAGTTTAGGAACCGACACCCATTTATTTGTACGTAAGCATGCGCCGCTACGTAGTTTTGATCCGCTCATTGTTGAGACACTGACCGAAGTGATGGAGAAAGAAGGTCCAACACTCCACACCAATTCAACACCTAAAGAAATTACCAAAGAAGCAGATGGCTCAGTCACTTTACATTTAGAAAATGGTGAAAGTCACAATGTTGAGCAACTTATTTGGGCCATCGGCCGAGAGCCTGTTACTGATTTGATTAATCTACAAGCAACCGATGTTGACACCAACCAACGTGGTTTTATCAAAGTCGATGAGTATCAAAACACATCTGTTTCTGGCATTTATGCCTTAGGCGACATTATGGAAGGGGGGATTGAACTCACCCCAGTTGCAGTTAAAGCAGGTCGTATGCTGGCCGAGCGTTTGTTTAACCCTGAGCTTCCAGACGCTAAAATGGATTACAGCCTAGTTCCTACTGTGGTATTCAGCCATCCGCCTATTGGCACTATTGGCTTAACTGAACCAGATGCAATTGCCCAATATGGTGAAGAGCAAGTCACCGTATATAGCTCCTCTTTTGCTGCTATGTACACAGCTGTAACAGCCCACCGCCAGCCATGCAAAATGAAATTAGTATGTGTCGGCCCTGAACAAAAAGTGGTTGGCTTACACGGTATTGGTTTTGCGGTAGACGAAATGATCCAAGGTTTCGCGGTAGCCATGAAAATGGGCGCAACGAAAGCAGACTTCGATGCGGTTGTTGCCATACACCCAACGGGTAGCGAAGAATTTGTTACTATGACGGGTTAGCGTAGGAAAAGCATCCTACACATGTACGTAATTCTAGAAAACGGAACTCCCCTCATTAAAGAGCTTGTTTTTTAATGAGGGGAGTTTGTATTGCGTACGTTTCCATTTCATCTTCAATTAGTGTTTCACATATACACCCTAAGCCTTCATTAAATAAACCTATTGAGTTAGGTGGTTTCCCAACCTTCTACAATGCAAACCATCAATACCTACTTCCAGTAAACCTATGATTCAACGACCTAGTTAACCTCAGGTTTGGATAAGGGTTTTGGAATAGGAAATATTTTGTAAACAAACTTACGTACAATTCAATGATGGTATTTTGTTCAATATCAAGGCGCTTTTATACAGTAATAGCGGGCTATTACAAATGAAAGCAACGCCGAGAGTGAGAAAAATAGCTTTATTGGGCAAGTTCGCTTATCCAGAGCTGAGGTTTATTAATTGAACTATCAGTACTAAACCTAATATTCGCCATTCAAAGTGACAACTATCGTCCGCTTTCCGCCTTGATTACGATGTTCGCAAAGATAAATCCCTTGCCAAGTTCCTAAATTGAGACTTCCATTTGATACAGGTATGGACTGACTTGTTCCGATGATAGTAGACTTTATATGTGCTGGCATATCATCGCTTCCTTCATAAGTATGCTGATAATATTGTGCGTTCTCTGGGACTATTACATTAAAGTGCGATTCTAAATCAGTACGAACTGTCGGGTCTGCATTTTCATTT
This sequence comes from Pseudoalteromonas sp. MMG005, assembly GCF_018101015.1. Lineage (NCBI taxonomy): Bacteria > Pseudomonadati > Pseudomonadota > Gammaproteobacteria > Alteromonadales > Pseudoalteromonadaceae > Pseudoalteromonas > Pseudoalteromonas sp. MMG005. The sequence goes on from NZ_JAGJEK010000001.1 coordinate 337,432, forward strand.
ATCGTCAGCGATGCTGATGTGTGTCTTATGAATAGGTGCAGTATTCCTACGTTAATTTTTCGCAGTTCTGGGATTTTCTGGATTAGCTCATCTGTAATTAAGTGGAAGCCGCGTGACTTCGATTGTAGGGTGATTTCTTTTTGAATCCACATGATAAAAACCTGCCTAAATGTAATGGCTTAAGTTAGCCATATTTATGACTTATTAATACTATGTTATTATAACCAGTTGTGTATTTTCCTAGCTGAACAGAGAGATTATGTATCAAGTCGTCAGAGCATTACGACGTTGCAAGATGACATAGACTAATACTGTAAAACCTGTCGTAACAAGGGGCTCATAGCTTATTTAATATATTCGTAACTGACTCTTGGTGTGATATTGCATAGCAGTTCATAAGGGATAGTATCGGCACATGCTGCAACTTCTTCAACTGGTAGGGCCCTTCCCCACATCTCAACTTCATCACCCACTTGGATCATGCCATCATTACCGCCAATATCGACCGTTATCATATCCATTGAAACACTGCCTACTATGCCGTATCGTTCGCCCTTTATTACAACGGGTGTGCCGTGCTTCGCATGCCTTGGATAGCCATCACCATACCCCATAGCCACAATTGCAAGCTGGGTATTTTTCTCGCTTTGCCAACGACCACCATAACCGACGTATTCTCCAGATAAGATACTCCGAATTGCAATGACTTTAGTAGTGAGGCGCATCACCGCCTTCAAGCCATGATCTCTACCAATGCAGTGCAACATCGGAGATACGCCATAAATCATTAATCCGGGCCTTATCCAGTCACAGTGGCTATCACGCCAACCTAATATTCCCGCCGAATTTGCCAAACACAAGGGTTCATTATAATTTAGCGTCAGCTGCTTAAACTCACGGATCTGTTGCGCAGTACGATCATTTTTAACATCATCAGCACATGGGAAGTGGGTCATCAAATAAACAGCTGGTTTGGCATTTTCAGTTTTTTTCAAACGCTGATAAAATGCGTTGAGTTGCGCAGGTGCAATCCCTAAACGGTGCATTCCTGTGTCTACTTTTAGCCACGTTGCAATTGGGGAGTCTAACTGCGCTTGCTCTAGCATAACTAGCTGGTTCTCATCATGGATGATAGTTTGAAAGTTATTAGCCAATAAAATGGATACATCACTTTGGTTGAAAAACCCTTCTAGCAACACGATGGGTTTGGTAACCCCGCCAGCGCGCAATGCCAATGCCTCATCAATTCTCGCTACAGCAAACGCGTCTGCCTCATGTAGGTGCTGTGCAATAGTCACTAAGCCATGACCATAAGCATTGGCTTTCAGTACCGCCATAACTTTACTATTTGGCGCCAGTGCTTTAGTTCTCTTTAAATTATATGATAACGCAGATAAATCTATTTCAGCAGTCGCTAATCTCATTACATCTCACTCAATAGCGTCGGGCCTACTTAATACTCATCATCAACAGCAGGACCTGTGTAGTTATCGAACCGAGAGTATTGCCCTTGGAATGTTAACCTAACCTTACCAATAGGCCCATTACGCTGCTTACCAATAATGATTTCAGCCACCCCTTTATCCATACTGTCCTCGTTATAAACTTCATCGCGATAAATGAACATGATTAAATCCGCATCCTGCTCTATGGACCCTGATTCACGTAAATCTGAGTTAATCGGTCGTTTATCTGCCCGTTGCTCTAGTGTACGGTTCAGCTGTGATAACGCCACCACCGGACATTGTAGCTCTTTGGCTAACGCCTTTAAGGAGCGAGAGATTTCAGCAATTTCTAGAGTACGGTTATCTGATAGAGAAGGCACTCGCATCAACTGCAAATAGTCAACCATAATCATACTAATACCACCGTGGTCACGGGCGATACGTCGTGCTCGAGAACGTACGTCTGTCGGTGTCAAACCTGACGCATCATCCACATACATTTTGCCTTTCTCCATAAGTAACCCCATGGTAGACGATAATCTTGCCCAATCATCATCATCAAGCTGACCTGTACGTACTTTCGTTTGATTAATTCGTCCTAACGAAGCCAGCATCCTCATCATGATCTGTTCTGAGGGCATCTCGAGTGAATAAATCAACACAGGTTTATCTTGTGTCATTGCTGCATGTTCAGCCAAGTTCATGGCAAATGTCGTTTTACCCATAGATGGACGAGCTGCAACTATAATTAAATCTGATGGCTGCAGGCCGGTTGTCATTTTATCTAAATCGGTATAGCCGGAACTCACCCCTGTAATACCATCTTGCGGAGATTGGTAAAGCTCTTCAATTTTATCAACGGTTTTTTCAAGTATATTATGTAGGCTTTGTGGACCTTCACTGCTTTTTGTTCTCTGCTCGGCTATTTTAAATACTTTGCTTTCAGCCAGATCTAATAGTTCGTGACTATCTCGTCCTTCCGGATTAAAGCCCGCCTCAGCAATTTCATTTGCAACACCAATCATCTCTCTAACTACCGCACGCTCACGAACAATATTGGCATACGCATCGATATTTGCAGCGCTGGGGGTATTTTTTGCAATCTCAGCCAAGTAAGCAAACCCGCCAACCATAGCAAGCTGATTATTTTTCTCTAAATTCTCAGAAATCGTAATTAAGTCAATGGGCTCACTTAATTCAACCAGCTTTTCCATCGCTTCAAAAATCAGCTTGTGTGTGCGTGTATAAAAGTCTTGTGCCACCACATGTTCAGCAACTCTATCAAATGCTTGATTGTCGAGCATTAATCCCCCAAGCACAGACTGCTCAGCTTCAATAGAGTGAGGAGGAACTTTTAACGAATCGACTTGGAGATCTGGTTTGGCCATAGCACTACATCTTTTACAAATAAGAGGGCTATTTTATCTCTTAGCGTGATAACTGCAAAGGAATAATCACCAGATGTGATTAAGATTTAAGTGATGTGCCGCTATCCATCGCATAGCGGCACCATTGATCAGTTTTTCTTAAGTTCAATTCGCCCGCTAACAGTATCAACTTCTACGTCAGCACGACCACCATTAATTGAAAACTCGAGTTCTCTAGAGGGGCCATATTTGGCTCTCTTAACTTTGTCAGAACTTAATCCATTGACGATATGCCCACCTGAATGCGCATCTATGTCGAAACGTGCAGAAACATCTTGTGGGAAAAACAACCGAACATCTCCACTCACAGTGTCCATATTAATGCTGGCATTATCGCCCATTTTTGCAACACGAATATCTATTTCTCCATTGACGGTATTCAAACGTAATTCATTCAACTCTTTGATATTTAAATCAACTTCCCCATTCACATTTTCTAAGCGAATCTCTGTCGCGCTAGTGGTACTTTCGATGTCACCATTAACCGCATTAAAGCGTAGTTTGCCTTGCGAGTTTCTATCTTCAATTTCTCCGTTAACTGTTTCGTAGCGAATATTTCCAGATAGCTCTGTCGCATCGACATCTCCATTGACGGTTTCCAAAGAAACTTTGCCAGTTAATTTATCCGCTTTGACACTGCCGTTAACAGTCTTTATTTGTGCACCGGCGATCAAATTGGATGCAGACACATCAACATTCACGCCTTCAAAGCTCAACTCACTGTTTTTTGGCATATAAATCTTTAAGTTAGAACCTTGTCCACTCCCATGGTTCCAACCTCGGTTCAGTTTTGGCATTTTGACAATAAACTCAGTGACCGTACCCTGTGTTTCAAGTGAAAACCCAAGTGCCTTATCATCAAGTGTGCCCGTTACTTTAAATACATCTTGGTCCCATGCATTAATTGTCACGTCACCTCGTTGATTTTCAATCAGTACCTTGCCGCCATTGGGTATATTAATTTGCTCATTAATTTTATCTCCAGCAAATACCGATAACGGCAACATTGCTAAACTTACTAATGTATATTTCATATTATTCTCCTAAATTTGTTGCCAACGCGGTGTATGCACCTTGTTTATTAAATCTAATTGCTGCTGATATACTTGGGCCAACATTTTTAATAATGCGGCATTTTGCGGGTCATTCTCCAAGGCTTGTTTAATCGCCAATTCCGCATTTTCTAACTCTTGTAACTGCGTTTGCCAACCGGTTACCAATGCTGGTTGTTGTTCATATTGAACAAGCAAAGTTTGCTTTTGCTGATCAAAGAAGTGCGTCATTGATGCCATTGCATCATGTTTTGGTTGGACCATAACAGCCTGCCAAGTAACCAATGCCGCAATAAAACACGCCGCTACGCCAGATACTTTTGGCCAGATATTATGAGGCTTTTGATCTGTAACAGGTTTACCAATTGCATGCTCTATGCCTGGCCATAAATCTTTTTCAGGCTGAATCTCACTTGGTTGTGCGAGGGAGCGTTCAACAAAATGATCAAATTCTGGTTTACTCATTCTCATACCACTCCTGTAGTAATTTTCTCGCCCGATGATATTGTGATTTACTAGAGCCTATCGCCATTCCTAACATGGTTGAAATCTCTTCATGTCGATATCCTTCAACTGCATGTAAAACAAATACCAGCCTTGCTCGCTCTGGCAGCCTTAGCACTAACTTATCAAGCCCATTGAGCCCCTTACACAATGCGATACTAGTTTCATCCATACCTGATTTTTCAATACTCACTACTTTTTGTAGCCAGTGTTTGTGTTTTCTCAAATAGCTAATAGCAATGTTGCTGGTTACACTGTGCAACCAAGTTGTAAATTTTGACTGACCTTTAAATTGCGATATTTTATACCAAAGCTGCACAAATACTTCTTGCGTTACATCTTCGGCGTAATGTCGATCGGCTAATAACCGCAGACACAATGCATATACTCGTCGGTTGTGTTGGGCATACAGCTGAGCAAATGCAGCTTGATCACCTTGCTGCACTCGGCCTATTAACTCCTCGCAGGCACTTTCATCCGATGTTTTCGCAAATGCCTGATGGGCATCAATTAACATTCTCGTGTTCCTTTTTTATATTAAGCCTAGCTTGATATAAACCAATATAACTTTCAAGTTATAAAGTAAGAGGCCAAATGGATTAGAAAAGGTTTAAATGAAATGAATTTTTTTGAGAAAAACTGAATAAATAGAAATATAAAACGGTTAAAGCCTTCTAACTTTAAGGTTTTAGCTACTGATTTGGTAATGCTGCCGGATGTCGATAAAACCAACCTTTAAACTCGAGTTTTCCTTCTCCTCCTGTTTGACCTGCGCCAATTTTAACGTGCTTTAATGCTTCATCAAAATGCACGCCACTGCCTCCTGATGAGTTGATCACTGCACCTCGTACCGAGCCATACAACTGACCACTACCAGATAACTTAATCGAAGTAAGAGGTGCATAAATAGACGCATACATATCTGCGGCACCATTGACGATAATTCCATCAGCTCCGACAAATGAAGAGTACATACTAAACACCATATGCCCTGTCTTCGCCACGCCTTCCTGTTCAGTAATGACCTTTGCACTGGCGCCAAACTTTGCCTTACCCGTAACAAATACCGTTAAGGTTGTATCTTTTGTAATAGTGATACTGGTATTCCCCGATAATGTAAAATCACCATCGACTAACCAAATTACATCACCTCCATTATTGCCCGCGTCGACAACAATTTTACCATTACTTCCAAGGCTAAAGTTTTTCATTCCAAAAACATATTCATTATCTACATCAGAATAACCATGACTTTGTCTCGTCACGTCAAAAATGTAAATATCATGTACTTTTGAACTCCAAAACCCTTTATCAGTTGCACTTTTAGTAAAATATCCACGCTGTGGTGTAAATGTATACTCTTCCTGTGGTCCCACTGAAAAATCTAAATACGTACTGGTATCACCCATAACATTGGGCATATTTAAAGGTAGGGCAAGCGGATCACATTCTTTATCTGGATTGTCAGGGTCATAATCTGGTGACGTTGGGTCGTATACTTTAACCGGTTCGACAACGGTTTCTTGAGTTGGGTCAAATTGATAAATTTCATCGGAGTAATGGACACCATTTTGCTCAAAAGCGCTGCCCGTTTGGAAGGTGCCTGTGCCGCCATAGCGAATATCAAGTTCTGTCGGCGTTATCGAGTTTAGAATATCACTTCCCCAGTTCATAGTAACATCACCATGTGCTCGAACATATCCAGATATACTGCCACCTCGATGCGTCACAAAGCCACGGGAAAGTACATTCCCCTCAACTCGTAGACCCCCACCAGATGAGATATCAACGCCAGTATTAGACTGAACATTCCCTATAACAGGTGAAGAACCTTTTAAATATACAATCCCTGAGGCTTTAACATCTCCTTTAATGGGAGAGTGACCATTAATAACAACATCAGAATCCCCTATAACCGTATTAACGTCACCATTATTTGTTTTTGTCTGCTCATAAGTGCCTTGTGATGAATCATAACTATCTACCGACCCACTACCAGATAGATTAACGCCTTTACACCCAGTCACTGCATTAGCAAATGGAGATTCATTTTCTGCGGGGATATAATCAAACTGTGCAACTAAATAACTGTTTGCGTCTTCATGATAGCGAAAGCCATGACTGCTAATTTCAACGATGCTGTCTTCAGGGTTAGTAATGAGTGCATTATATTGTGCATCACCCCCTTTGAGCCCACCGACTCCAGTTTGGGTGCCAAACTGAGTTAACAAATCTTCCATTGTCAGACTAGAGTCTTTTTTTATAGCCTCTTTAATCGCTGTCGCACTATCGAAAACGCCTTTCTCTGCAAGTAACCGTGCATTTAAATCTTTTTGAAAGTTACCAGTGAGACGCTCTTGAACAATTGCTTCTTGTAAAGCGCCAAACACCACCACACTCGCCATAGTACTCAGTAACATCACTTTGATGAGTGTAAACCCGTGCTGCTTATGATTTATGAAGCTCACTAAAAATCCGCCATTATCATGCGCGTCACCGCGATATCAATATCAATGCCATTGGCAAACTGTGTTGGTACATTATCTGGTGTTACAGTCACTTTGATTAATAACCCGCTATCTGAGCTCGTAAAATTGAGTGCTTGTACACCTCGTAACAAGTTAACCGGTACTGAAGCAGGGTTGCCAGTTAACGTTACCGAGCACACAAGATAACCCTCATTCAAGGTATATAGCTCAGTATACGCGCTAGCTGGAATAGTGCCTTGGCATGAGAGGATTTGCGCATCTTGATCTATGTGCAGCTCGGAACCATTATTTTCAATGCGAGGGAGAATATTTGTTTGCTTTATGCTTCTCGTAAACACTTGACTGGTATAACGGACGACCTCCTGTGCATGCGAAAGCTCTTGGGTCACTACGATGGTACTCTTAATAGCAGAGTATGACATACTTACCCCTGCTAATAAAAACATACCCGCAGCCATCGCGACCATTAATTCAAGTAAGGTATAGCCATGTACTTTCATCACAAAGGAGTACACCCTGGATCAAGGGTGATATAACTTGCATTGAGTGTGATCTGATCTTGTATATTATTATTTTCTTTAAACTCATTGTCAGTACGTTTATCTTGCCAACTTACTGTAACTTGCATTTCATTGGCATATGTATCAGGCAAAGTGATTGAGTAATGATAGGTCAATGAAGGATCTGGGCCCAACCAAGTTTGTAAATTTTCATCGCTTAATAGCAAAGTGCCTAGCTGTAATCGACATGCCCTAACCCATAAACGTTCAATGGCATTTTGCCCTTGCACTAAAGACATGGTGTAATCAAAACTATTATTTGCAAATTGCAAAGATTTAAGCTGTGTTGCAGCCAGTCCCAACAAAGCAAGCCCAGCAACAAGCATGGACACCATAACTTCTAAAAGTGAAAAACCATTTTTTCTCATGCGCAATTATTAACAGCCTTACCAACCCAGCTTTGTCCACTTTGTAAAATACACAAACGAAAATCAGCCGTTGAGTCATCTTTGTCTGATACTAAGATATTACTCGCCAAATTAAGTTCCCCTGTAGAGCGCACAATACGATCGACTAAATCGATTTCGATGGTTGCATGCAGTGGATCAAAGCGCTTTAATGTGACCGCTTTTCCATCTCGTGTCGCCTGTACCAACCAGCTATTATCACTTCTAGATAAAGTAATTGTTTCGACGCTCTTAACCGCTTCACTTCGCGCAAACTTATAGACTGCACTTAGTTGATTAACACTGTTAATCAACCTATCTTGTTTTACTTGCTTCGTGAAAGATGGCACAGCCAACACCGATAAAATTGCAATGATCCCAAGAGCAATAATGAGTTCAATCAATGTGAACCCATTGTTTTCTCTCTTGTTACCAGCAGTCATCTGATACTGCTCCTTTCACCCCTTGATGATTAAGTGTCAAAGTGCCACACCTATCTGTAATTTGCGGTCCTCCCGCAATTGCGACTGCAGAAAGAGTAAATGCGCGGCTACGAAAATTCCCTCCATCTTGCGGTTTATCCTGGTTAAGGTATTTAAAGTTGTAACCTTGCGTCGTCAAAGTAATGTTAAATTGTGATGAATCAGGGTACCCACCGTTTCTAGAGTATATACGCTCTAATAATGCAGCCACTTGCAACATCTTTTGTTGCGCTTCTGAGCGCCGACTTTCTTGCACATATTCAAAATAAGATGGCATAGCTAAACTACCAAGCACAGCCACTATCAATACTGAGATAAGTAACTCAGTTAAGGTAAACCCTTTTGATAAACGTAATTGCACAAAAACTCCAAAAACAAATGATAACGCTGTCATAAAACCAATTACAGGGACAGATAGTATAGACTGAGTTACAAATAGTTAATACTTATTTATTAACCAAATTATCACATACAGCGACTATTTAAAAATCAGTTCTTGTTCAAATAGACATCAACATCGTGAACAAAAAATACGACTTTATGAACTTGGGTGGTTGGTTATGTACATCCTGTGTATTAATCTTATTGTTGTTATATCAACCGATTTTTACACTGAAAATATGAATTGTTTTTATTTTTCAGAGGGGAAGTCATTAAAAAGCCGTACACAGGCGTGCACGGCTTTGCTTAATAAGTATTAAGCTTCAGCAATAACGATTACTTTAATAGTAGCGGTTACGTCTGAGTGTACTGCGATTGCAACGTCAAATTCGCCAGTCTCACGGATAGTACCAAGAGGTAGACGAACTTCTGATTTAGCAACTTCAACACCAACAGCCGAAATCGCTTCAGCGATGTCGCGAGTACCGATAGAACCGAATAGCTTACCTTCGTCACCAGCTTTAGATACTAAAGTAACTTCTGCTAATGCTTCTAGTTTGTCAGCGCGTGCTTGAGCAGCCACTAACCCTTCAGCGATTTTCGCTTCTAATTCAGCACGACGTGCTTCGAAAGTTTCGATATTTGCTTTAGTCGCAGGAACTGCTCTACCTTTCGGGAATAAGAAGTTACGTGCGAAGCCAGATTTAACTGCAACCTGGTCACCTAGGCCACCTAGGTTAGCGATCTTGTCTAGTAGAATAACTTGCATGTCTCTACACCTTTTAAAAACTGTTAATCAGCTGCTTACTTATGTAAGTCAGTGTATGGAAGAAGGGCTAAGTAGCGAGCACGCTTGATAGCAGTTGCTAGCTGGCGCTGGTATTTAGCGCTTGTACCTGTAATACGGCTAGGTACGATTTTGCCACTTTCTGTTACATAGTTTCTAAGAGTAGCTAGATCTTTATAATCGATTTGTTGTACGCCTTCCGCTTTAAAACGGCAGAACTTACGACGTCTGAAATAACGTGCCATGAGTAATTCCTCAATTAATTCTTTCAATATGTTGTGCATGTAATACAAGTTGACTCAAACCGTTTCGGCTTTCGTGTCGGTTTAAAAAACCGCGTACCTGTATTGCTTGCCCAACGTATAAATGCTGAGTTTGATCCTGGAATGTTTCCCCACTTGCAACCACTTGAAGTCGAACATAACTATTACGGTTAAGCTCTGCTTCAACTTGCATTGATTTATGTTCAAGAACAAAAATGCAATGTGGAATACCAGCAGGACTTTGACTAAATTTGGGTGTTTTACAAATCATGCCCGAAAGCACATATTGATTTGTATACAGGTCAGCCTGTTGTTGCACCGCAAACCCTCAGTCAATATCCAGAGTCAATAACGATTAAGCAGTAGCTGCTTCTTTTTTCTCTTCTCTTACAAGAGGAGATGCTTCAGTTACAGCAGTTTTAGTACGCATAACTAAGTTACGAAGTACTGCATCGTTGTAGCGGAAAGAAGTTTCAAGCTCGCTGATTACTTCAGTTGTTGCTTCAACGTTCATAAGAACATAGTGTGCTTTATGAAGCTTTTCGATTGGGTATGCCAATTGACGACGGCCCCAGTCTTCAAGACGGTGAATAGTGCCACCAGCTTCAGTGATAGAACCAGTATAACGCTCGATCATACCAGGTACTTGCTCACTTTGATCTGGGTGAACCATGAATACGATTTCGTAATGACGCATGGATATTCCTTACGGTTAATATAGCCTTGTCCCGTTTCGGCCAGTCGGGGTAAGGCAAGGAACTAAATATGATAGCCGAAATGAGCGCGTATTTTACGCGTAGTTTGAAAAATACGCAACAGGATTTTTTAGGAAATTAACAATTTATAGAAAGAGAAAATAATGCAAGGAAGTTTGGAGCGGCACACGAGGCTCGAACTCGTGACCTCGACCTTGGCAAGGTCGCGCTCTACCAACTGAGCTAGTGCCGCATCGTAGATCTGAAAAAGTCAGATAAAATTTGAAATTGGAGCGGCACACGAGGCTCGAACTCGTGACCTCGACCTTGGCAAGGTCGCGCTCTACCAACTGAGCTAGTGCCGCATCGCAATGAGTAAATTTTAATTTGGAGCGGCACACGAGGCTCGAACTCGTGACCTCGACCTTGGCAAGGTCGCGCTCTACCAACTGAGCTAGTGCCGCACTAAAACTTACAACTTAAGATTGGTAAGAAAAACCCCACTAGGCTTCTCGTCTTAAGCGGGGCAGGATTCTACAAGATAAAAAAAGCTTTGCAAGCGTTTTTTTACAGATTAAAGAATTTTTGCTGATACACCTTCAATTCCATAATAGAATCTTTGATGTCATCCAAAGCAAGGTGTGAACTTTTTTTGGTCACATCTTTCAACAATTCAGGCTTCCAACGTCTTGCTAATTCTTTTACCGTACTCACATCCAAATTACGGTAATGGAAATAAGCCTCTAGTTCTGGCATATATTTATTCAAAAAACGACGATCTTGGCCTATGGAGTTCCCACACATAGGTGACTTCGCTGGTGGCACCCATGCTTTCAAAAAGTCTAATGTTTGTTTAATCGCATCTTCTTCAGAAAACTGACTCGCTTTACAACGCGCAGTTAACCCTGAACGGCCGTGCTGATTAGTACACCACTCATCCATACCATCAAGAAGTTCATCACTTTGATGAATGGCGATTACTGGCCCTTCGGCCAATATATTTAAATCACCATCAGTGATTACTGTGGCTATTTCTAGTATTTTATCTGTTTTTGGTTCTAACCCCGTCATTTCGAGATCAAGCCAAATCAAATTTGATTCATTCAAAGACATAAACTACCTTAGCGGTACTTTCCTTTAGATCCAGTGCAATAACATATATCATATTAGCTTCATCAGTTGACCTAAAGCTTTTTTTTAAAAAGCGGGGCATTTAATTGAGTTATAGACCAATTACATGCGGCTCACAAAACAAACAGTACATTAATAGGCAAATTTAAACAAATTTCCTTTTATTGAACGAAAGATCAAAGTGAACATGGCAAAACAAAAGAAACTCAGTAAAGGCCAATCCAGACGGATCAGTGCCAACCATCAAAAACGTTTGCACAAAGCTAAACAGCAAAAAGCAGACATAACAGAGACCGCATGGCAGGCCGACAACTTAGGCCCGACTGAAAATGCAGTGGTACTTAGCCGTTTTGGTCAACATGCCGATATTGAAACTATTAACGGGGAAGTATTGCGTTGTAATATTCGCCGTACAGTCTCGAACTTAGTGTGCGGCGACGAAGTGATATTCCGCCGCGCAAAAGTCAGTGAAGGTGATTTAGCTGGCGTGATTGAAGCAACAGAAGAACGCCGTAGCCAGCTCACTCGCCCCGACTTTTACGATGGGATCAAAGTTGTCGCAGCAAACATCGACCAAATACTCATGGTCTCTGCAGTCCTGCCTGAGTTTACACCACAAATTATCGATCGATACCTTGTCGCGTGTGAAGATATGGGTATTGAACCCATTTTAGTACTCAATAAAATTGATTTGCTTGATGAGGAAGGGTTGCAACTCATCGAAGATGTGCTCAATATTTACCGAGATCTAGGGTACAAAGTTTTACTCGTCAGTAATAAGTCGAAACAAGGTATTGAAGAACTAAAGCAGCAGCTCGTTGATAAAAACAGCATTTTTGTTGGCCAATCCGGTGTTGGTAAGTCGACTTTAGTAAATACTGTTCTACCTAACGCTGATATTCTAACTAAACAGGTTTCTGAAAACAGTGGACTAGGCCAACATACGACTACCGTCTCTCGCTTACATCACCTTCCATCTGGCGGCAACCTGATTGACTCACCAGGAATTCGAGAGTTTGGCTTATGGCACCTTGACGTTGAACGCGTAACCTTTTGTTTTAAAGAGTTTAGAGAATTTATCGGCGGATGCCGCTTTAGAGATTGTAAACATTTAAACGATCCAGGCTGTTTGTTAATTGAAGCAGTTACAGCAGGACAGATCAGTCAATTACGTTTTGATAGCTACCACCGCATACTTGAATCTATGGCCGATGGCCGCGCCGGAGCAAGGGCTCCCCGCGTATAATCACGCAGTGAAAGTATGTTAGAATCAGCAAAAATTTTGTAGGAATCGTAAAGTGAACTTGGATAAATTTAAAATTGCCATGCAATACGCCATGCCTAAGCATGCGATATCACGCCTTGTAGGCAAACTTGCAGCAGCACAAGCAGGTGCATTGACTACACAATTAATAAAGCTTTTTATTAAGCAATACAAAATTAATATGAGTGAAGCTTTATATGAAAATCCGGCACATTATAAAACCTTCAATGAGTTTTTTACTCGACCTTTAAAATCTGGGATCCGCCCACTAGCAGAAGATGAGCATATCATTGCACACCCAGTTGACGGTGCCATTAGCCAGTTAGGTGACGTGGTTGACGGACAAATTATCCAAGCAAAAGGGCATGATTATAGTCTGCAAACCTTGCTGGGCGGGAAAGAAGACGATGTCTCGCCTTTCTTAGGGGGGAAATTTGCTTGTATTTACCTAGCACCGAAAGATTACCACAGAATTCACATGCCAGTTGATGGCACCTTAAAACGTATGATCTACGTACCTGGTGACTTGTTTTCGGTTAACCCACTCACCGCACAAAATGTGCCAAATTTATTTGCGCGAAATGAACGCGTTGTGGCTATTTTTGACACAGCTATGGGCCCATTAGCGATGGTGCTCGTTGGTGCTACGATAGTGGCCAGCATCGAAACTATTTGGGCAGGAACTGTCACGCCACCAGCTGGTAAAGACGTATTTAGCTGGGATTACCCTGATAACGGCACAAATGCGGTTCGTTTGAAAAAAGGTGAAGAAATGGGCCGCTTTAAATTAGGTTCAACGGTTATTTTAGCTTGGGGTGCAAATGAAGCTGACTTCTTAGAAGGTGAGTTACCTGAAAAAACCACTCGTATGGGCACGCCATTTGCGCAAAAAGTGTAAATTCGGCCTCAGCGAAAAGCCTGCATAACGCAGGCTTTTTTGTATTCTAGTATTATCACTGATTATATATGCCTACAATGATGGCACTCAGGATCCGTATGCAGCTTAAACTCTCGTACAGAGAGGCTCATCCCATCCACTTGACGCATACTGCTACCTGAAACATGTCCCAACAACACATTCACGGCAGAAAGCGCTTGCATCGACCCTATCATACCCAGCAATGGCCCTAATACACCAAAATTATCACAATTAAGCGCTGCTTCCTCATCACTTTGCGGAAATATACACGCGTAGCACGGCGATGGTTGCCTAAAATCAAAACACATGACTTGCCCATGCGTCCCAATTGCCGCCCCCGAGATTAATACGCCTTTTTGTGTTTGGCAAAAGTGATTCAACAAATAACGAGTTTGATAATTGTCACTACAATCAAGCACAATATCTGCTGAACTTAAATGCTGCATGATATTATGCCTATCAATGCGTACATGAACGGGCTGCAAATCAATTTGGTTATTCAAACTGGCCAACACTTTACTCGCGGCTTTTGCTTTTCTCTGCCCTAAGTGATTTATCTTGTATAAAATTTGCCGCTGTAAATTAGATAAATCCACTTCATCGTCATCAATAAACGTCAATTTACCAATGCCCGCAGCGGCCAAATACAGTAGGGCAGGACTCCCTAGCCCACCACAGCCGACAACACAGACATGTGCATTTTTTAATTTTAACTGCCCTTGCATCCCTACTTCACTGAGCAGTAAATGTCGGCTATAACGGATCTGCTCTTTCTCTGTTAATACCAGAGGTTCATCGTTCAAAGAAGAGCGTGCGCCTTTGCTAGGTTCAACCATTGATCATAACTTGTAATTGCGAGATAGCCGTTTCATAGTCATCTGCTTCAGTAATTGCTCTTACCACAGCGACACTACCCACTCCAGTCTCTGCAACTTGTGTAGCACGCGTTAAATCTATCCCACCAATCGCAACCGTTGGATATGTATCACGCATCAGTGGTACAAAGTGCTGTAACTTTTCTAAGCCTTGAATTTGGCCCGTCATATCTTTAGTCGTTGTCGGGTAAATAGCGCCAAACGCTAAATAGCTTGGCCTATAGTTATGCGCACGAACCATTTCATAAAAGCCGTGCGTTGATACACCTAAACACAACCCAGCGCCCTGAATGGCAGCTAAATTGGCTTTGTCTAAGTCCTCTTGACCTAAATGCACACCATATGCGCCGTGCTGAATAGCTAACTGCCAATGATCATTAATAAAGACACGCCCTTGATATTTTTCGCCTAAGGCAATCGCCGTTTCAATATCCTGTTCTAAGGTCGGCGACTGAGCGTCTTTAACGCGTAACTGTACTGTTGGTACACCCGCAGCCAAACACTTTTCGACCCAATCCACCGTATCAACGACAGCATATAAGCCTAACTCCCCTCCCGTACTGGCAAACCCCGCTGAAAAGTTAAATTCAGAGGGTGTTTCCAACTCAAGTTCATCACCTAGCCAGCTACCAGCTTCTATTACTTGCGGAAAATACTGTAATTCTTCTGGAAAAGACGTATGAGCCACAGGCCCTATTCCTTCACCATAGCGCCTACCAAAATGCAGCCCCTTGTTGATATAGGCTTTGCCCAAAATAAACGCGTCTTTAAGTGGGTAGCCTTTGGCCAAGCAGGCTGCAATAGCAGACGCGAGACTGCATCCAGTACCATGGGTATGCGGTGTAACAACCGCTTCATTCCCCAACCAATACTCCTCTTGCTCATCTGACAAAGCAAAATCGACACAGTACCCTTTAGGGAAGTCCCAATGTCCGCCTTTAATCACAACAGACTTAGCACCGAATGCTTGGAGTTTCTGGGCGGCTTCTTTCACAGCACTAGGACCAATTAAATATACCCCAGTGAGCAGCTGTGTTTCATGGGTGTTCGGTGTGATCACGTCAACTAAAGGCAGCAGGTGGGTTTTCAGGGCATCCACCGTATCTTCTTCTGTTAATAAATCCCCACTGGTTGCTATTGCAACTGGGTCATACACAATTACCGGAGGCTCTGCCCATGTTCGTTTATAGTGACTCAAATGTTCAGCAACCAACTGGATTTGCTGCACGTTTGCCAACATGCCAATTTTAATCACTTTGGCTGGCATATCGTGAATAAGCGCTTGGAGCTGAGATTCAATGACATCTGTTGACATAGCATTGAGCGCTTCAACCCCTAAACTATTTTGTGCCGTCAACGCCGTTATCACAGTACAAGCATGCACATTAAAACTTTGCATTGCCTTAATATCAGCTTGAATACCAGCGCCTCCGCCAGAATCAGACCCAGCTATACTCCATACAACATCCGCCATTAAGGCTCCTTAAAATTGTTCTCATTCGTTTCTATCATGGTTCTTCACGTCATCATTATTGATGCCAAAAAGGCATACCCATGGTCGGCGTTGAAGGGGCTGCAACCTCTTTTTCCGGCATCGCTTGTGCTAGGTAAGCAGCACGCCCTGCACTGACCGCGTGAGAAAAAGCGCTCGCCATAGAAACAGGGCAACCAGCCCCTGCAATCGCAGAATTCAATAACACCGCATCGTACCCCATTTCTAACGCTTGGCAAGCGTGAGAGGGCAAACCAAGACCTGCATCGACTATCAATGTCATATCAGGTAAGCGCTCTCGAATGGTTTTTAGGTTATAAGGATTCAGTAACCCTTTGCCTGTGCCGATGGGTGCTCCCCAAGGCATCAGCACCTCACAGCCTAATGCCGCTAAACGTTGACACAAGACCAAATCATCGGTGCAATAAGGTAATACTTTAAACCCATCGTTTAATAATATTTCAGTAGCCTCTAACAAGGCAATTGGATCTGGCTGCAGATTATATTCATCCCCAATCAGTTCTAATTTTATCCAATCGGTTACAAACACTTCTCGACACATTTTTGCCAGCGTTACCACTTCTTTTACACTGTGACAACCCGCGGTATTGGGCAGTACTTTCAATCCTGTGTCTTTAATTAACTGCCAAAAATCCTCACCAGCAGCCACTGAATTTTGTCGACGCAATGACACAGTCACTATTTCCGAACTGGTCGCTACAATTGATTCTTGCATAATTTTTGGTGATGGATACAGCGCAGAGCCTATCAGCAAACGATTAGAGAATGTCTCTCCATAAATAGTTAACGGGATGTTCTCACGCATAATCTATCCGCCTTGAATAGGGGACAGTAAATCAATGCTATCCCCTGCTTTAAGCACCATTTCAGCACAGTGGCTACGTGGCACAAATTCGCCATTGACCGCCACGGCAAAAGGTTCTTTCGCCCCTTTAGCCAAAATGAATTCACGTAAATTTGGCGTGTTCAACTGTGTCGTTTCGCCATTAAAAACTACTTTCATAACAACCCTTTACTAAGTGCTTCAGACACCAAAGCCGGTGCAAGTAAATAACCATGACGATACAACCCGTTAATACGTATCACATTCCCACAGTGTTCAACACGCGGCCTATTATCACTAAACGCAGGCCTTAAACCAGCATTAATAGCTATCACTCGTGCTTCAGAAAAGCCACTGTGTACGGTATAGGCGGCTGACAGCAACTCTAGCGTTGAACGTACAGTAATAGGGCCATTATCTTGCGATTCAATCTCAGTTGCCCCTATCACAAACTCATTATTTGGCTTAGGCGCAATATAAATTGGATAGCGGGGATGCATTAATCTCACAGGTCGATTGAGTTCAACCTCTGGTGCATGCACTCGTGCAACCTCCCCTCTAACACCGCGTAAATCTGCCGATTCATTTTGTGCACCAAGTCCTCGACAATCAATGATCCTATCAAAATACTGGCCATCGACAGTCATAAACTCGGTTGTAGCCGTCCTGAGCGTGATGTGACGATTAAACTGAAATTGCACGCCTTCCTTTTGCAAATAGGAAAAACTAGCCCGATAAAATGCCAAGTTATCTAGTTGCCCTTCACATGGTAAATACAATCCTTGATGAAACCGCCCTGCCAATTCAGGCTCAAGTTCATTAATATATGCGCTGTTTAATACTTGTGCTTCCTGACCTTTTAAGGGTTTTAAACGCTGGGAAAAGCTATTTAGATCGCCTTTATCTTGCGCATGAGCAACGATTAATGTGCCCATTTGCTGAAAAAATACCGGTTCAGGTAACTTCGCTAACAAACTTGGCCACATTGCCATTGATTTAAGACCTAGCTCTGCCAAATCAGTTTCACAAATGACTGACTCAGCCAATGGCGCCAACATCGCAGCAGCTAATGCACCAGCACTACTACTGGCATGTTCATCGCTGGCTTCGTAGACACTAACATGACACTTTTCATGTAACATTAGCGCAGCCACACGCCCTACCAGCCCAAACCCTAAAATCGCAACTTTTGGTTTGCCCATCATAACGCCCTATTCACACGTGACAGTGGTGTACCCAAGACAAGTTACATCACGTATTTCACACTATATAACTTGCCATTAGATAAAAGTGAGGAAAACGCCCTCAGATCAAGCGTATTGTATTAGACAGCTTTGTGATAAATTTCAGAACCCGTGCTTTTAAATTCATCTGACTTTGCTTTCATTTCAGCTTCCACATCGACCATTTTGATTTCAATGGCATCACCTACATTATTCGGATCAATACCACGGGCTTCTAAATCTTTTGCGTAATCACGTACTTCTTGAGTGATTTTCATTGAGCAAAACTTAGGCCCACACATAGAACAGAAGTGTGCCACTTTTCCGGACTCTTGCGGCAAAGTTTCATCATGGTATTGGCGAGCTCGGTCAGGGTCTAACCCTAGGTTAAACTGATCGTGCCAGCGGAATTCAAAGCGCGCTTTTGACAGTGCATTATCACGTACCTGTGCGCCGGGGTGACCTTTGGCCAAATCAGCAGCATGTGCTGCAATTTTATAAGTGATCAAGCCTTCTTTTACGTCTTCTTTGTTCGGTAAGCCAAGGTGCTCTTTTGGCGTCACATAACACAACATCGCACAGCCATACCATGCGATTTGTGCGGCACCAATTCCTGAAGTAAAATGGTCATAGCCAGGGGCAATATCAGTCGTCAATGGACCTAAGGTATAAAAAGGGGCTTCATGACAATGCTCTAACTGCTCCTTCATATTCTCTTCTATCATGTGCATTGGCACATGACCAGGCCCTTCAATGAACACCTGTACGTCATGTTTCCAAGCCAACTTAGTGAGCTCACCCAACGTACGTAGTTCAGAAAACTGTGCTTCATCATTAGCATCAGCAATAGAACCTGGACGCAAGCCATCACCTAAAGAGAAACACACATCGTACTGCTGCATAATTTCACAAATATCTTCAAAGTGCGTGTATAAGAAGTTTTCTTTATGGTGCGCTAAACACCACTTCGCCATAATTGAGCCACCACGCGATACAATTCCAGTCACACGCTTTGCCGTCATTGGCACATAACGTAACAATACACCCGCATGAATAGTGAAGTAATCTACGCCTTGCTCAGCTTGCTCTATTAAGGTATCGCGGAAAATTTCCCACGTCAGATCTTCAGCAACGCCATTCACTTTTTCCAACGCTTGGTAAATAGGTACAGTACCAATTGGTACTGGTGAGTTGCGTACAACCCATTCCCGAGTTTCGTGAATGTAACGTCCAGTCGATAGATCCATAACGGTATCTGCCCCCCAGCGGGTAGACCAAACTAACTTCTCTACCTCTTCTTCAATTGATGAAGTCACCGAAGAATTACCTATGTTCGCATTAACTTTTACTAAAAAGTTACGGCCAACAATCATGGGTTCTGACTCAGGGTGGTTGATGTTGTTAGGTAAAATAGCACGGCCGCGGGCAATTTCATCACGGACAAACTCTGGAGTAATAAATTCCGGAATAGAGGCACCAAAAGAGTTACCCTTATGCTGCTCAGCCAAAATCTCTTCTCGTAGTTTCGCACGGCCCATGTTTTCGCGTATTGCTACGTATTCCATTTCAGGTGTTACAATACCTTGGCGTGCATAATACATCTGCGTGACATTCTTACCCGGCTTTGCGCAACGGATTTTTGGTAAATGCTCAAAACGAAGGTGATCAAGTCCTTCATCAGCCATACGCTGTTGAGAAAACTGAGAAGTAACAGAGTCTAACCACTGTGTATCCTCACGCGCATCAATCCAAGCTTGCCTAAATTTAGGAAGACCTTCACGAACATTCAATTCAAAGTCAGGGTCGGTATACGGGCCCGATGTATCATAAACACGAATAGGTTCATTTTTCTCATAGATGGGATCTTCTTCTGTCCCTCCTACAAAGCTGTCTGATTGAATGATTTCACGCATACCAACACGTACACCAGCTGCGCTGCCATCAACATATACTTTATGAGAACTGGGGAAAGGTTGTCCGGTTAAGTTATAAATATACTCAGATGCTGCTGCTCGAGTTTCACGACGGGACGGTTTGCTACTATTATTTGACATGACTTGCCTCATTATTATTTAAGGTGTCTTGTCAGAACTCCAATAAAGGAGCGAGATGAGGTGGCCCTCAGAAGATCTAAATTATGTCACTTCAACAGTGTCATAATTTATGGCAGCCTACAAACTTTATGCTTGCAATACAGGCAGCTTGTTCCCTACGCAGGTGTTAGCCTGATCAGGTTCACGGATCCCGCACGAATGCGATCTCAGCCCAATGGGCACTCCGACAAGTAACGAATTAGAGACGAGTCTACTTAAGAACGGATTAACCTGCAACGATAGATTTAAATTTTAAGCGTGGCTGACCATTTAATATTAAATCTCCATTTTCTATTTTCGTCGGTACACCAATTTCCAGCATGTTCAGCAGCATTTGTTCCGTTTCATTAATTGACCCTTCGCAAAACTTTCTAGTCATCCCTATATTACTTACAAACAATTGCTCACTTTCTATGCGACCAGCACCAAAGAATCGATTACACCCAGTAAAGCCGTTCACTTGCATTGCTTCTATAAACTGTAATGAAATAGCCGAGTCTAAGATCACTTCCTTACCTATATGAGTAAGTTGCCATTGTGTATATTTTAGTTGCTCATTGCTTACCTTCCCTGTTGACGAACAACCAACTAAAAAAGCGCCCAACGCGCATAAAAACATGCTGATTTTCATGGCAAACCAAATAAAACTGAATTAAAGCTAGTATACATTGTTATTCATATTCAATTGTGAAAACCATACTTTTTATGGACAAAAAAAACAAAAATCAACTGAAAACACATTCAATTTCCTTCTCTAGGTACGGCTTTCCTCGAGCATTCACTGATGTCCATGTAATCACCGCATCTAACATCACTTTGGCATCTGCCTTTCTCACTAGCCGCTGGATAAATTGCGATTTAAGTTTGCTTACTCTGACAGCCTCGACTTCGACAAAAAAAGCATCTCCAGGCCTCAATGAACTTTTATAATCGACTTCAGATCGGATCACTACCAAGTTAATTTTCCGTTTTGCTAACTCGACAAAGTCCAGCCCTTTAAACAATAAAAATTCATGCCTTGCATGCTCTAAATAGTTAAAATATACACTGTTGTTTACTATCCCTTGTAAGTCACATTCATAATCTCTTACTTTAAAATCTACTGAAAAAGGCACAAACACTTCCTGAAAACAAAAATTGAATGTTTTTATACCATATTTCTAGATGATAATGATTCTAAGTTGTCCTGCTTTTGCTAAAATGTTGCCAACTCAAATGGAACCATTCAAAAATATGATAAAGCTAAAACTCTCATGCCTTGCTGCTGCACTTTTACCCTTAATTTCACCTTCTGTTATCGCTGATGACAAGAACATTGAACAAATTGAAGTCATAGGAGATTTTCATAAAGAAAGTTTACTCACACTCAGTGCCAGTGCATCTGTATTTGACCAACAAGCGTATAAAACCAGAGGCGCTTCATACTTAGATGAAATTTTAAACAGTGCTGCAAATGTTAATTTCACCGCTGGAGCATCTCGTGGCCGCTTTATCCAAATACGTGGCATCGGCTTACGTTCACAATTTGTTGACCCAATCCACCCAAGTGTAGGCATGCAAATTGATGGTATTAATTATTCAGGCTTAGGCGGTAGCGCCTTATTATTTGATGTTGAACAAGTGGCGATTTACCGTGGACCACAAGGGACTCGATTTGGTGCTGATGCTATGGCTGGCATGATCGATATGCAGTCAACTGCCCCCACATCAAGTAATGCACTTAATTTAAAGCTTGGTATCAGTAATTATAGTGGCAAAGAAGCTGGTATCGCTGCGGGCACAGGCATTACCGAAGATACATCAGCCCGAGTGAGCTTTTTTAAAAAACGTTCTGATGGATACGTAGACGGGCTCTATCTAGACAAACCAACTAATCAACAAGATGAACAAGTAGCACGATTAAAGCTACACACCGTGTGGAGCAATACACTAGAAACACACATTACTGCACATAACATAGATATTGATAATGGCTACGATGGTTTTACCTTAGACAACAGTCGCAATAGTGTTGCCGATGAACCAGGAAAAGATAACCAAAAAAGTAATGCCATCGCACTTAGTGCTAAATATAGCGGCAGCGAACTGTTTAATTTAGACATGACCACCACGCATTTAAACGCTGATACACTCTATAGCTATGACGAAGATTGGGTATGTAATGACCCGAAACAATCAGTATTATGCGCACCAGGCCTTCATCCATATAGCTATAAATCAAAAGACAGTTACGCTCGCGATCATCAACGCGGTACATTAGAATTCAGATTATCGGGTAAAGGCAGTGATTGGGTAACTGGGTTGTTCGCACAGCGTCGTGACGTAGAGCTTACACGCGAGTACACCTATAATGACCCTGACTTCAATTCTAATAATAGTGTCAGCCAAATCGCGTTATACGGACAAAAAATAACACGCTTAGCAGAAAACCTTGATCTCATCACTGGTGTACGTGCTGAGCGATACAGCACGGACTACTTTGATAACAATCAGATCATAGATAAAACTGACGACACCATGTGGGGCACAAAACTCGCATTAGAGTATCAAGTTGTACCTCGCACAATGATTTACACCAGCCTATCTCGCAGTTACAAAATAGGCGGTATCAATGGCGAAGCTCTCGCTAAAGCGAATGACGAAGGCCTAAGTGTACCAACCGAAAATCATACGTTTGCACCTGAATATCTGTGGAATGCCGAGTTTGGCGTAAAAGGACAATCACAAGATCAACGTCACACGCTAAGTTTAAGTGCATTCTACATGCACCGAGAAGATATGCAGCTAAAAGTCTTCCAGGTACAAGATCAGCAGTTTGCGGGCTATATAGCTAACGCAAGTAAGGGCCGTAACTACGGCTTAGAATTAGAAGGCAACTTTCAATATACTGACCGATTAAGTTTTACCTATAGTGCCGGCTATCTAGATACAAAAATTGAAGACTTCATTACTCAAAGCGGCATAAACCAAGATGGTCGAGAGCAAGCACAAGCACCAAGGTATCAATATGCTATACGGGCCAACTACTTCCTAAGTGATAACTTAGAAGCACAAATTGGCATTGAAGGAAAAGATGATTATTACTATTCAAATAGCCATAACGCACAATCGGACAACCAAAACCTAATCAATGCAAGTATTAGTTACTATGGCGAAAACTGGACACTGACAGCATGGGGGCGTAATTTAGCAAACCGTGATGTGCCTGTGAGAGGGTTTAGGTTTGGTAATAATGCATTAAAAGATTATGACACTGAAACCTTTGTGCAGTATGGAGAACCACGAGTTGCCGGACTAACATTGAGCTATCAATTATAAATTAGACAGCTCATCTAACAAAAAAGCGCTCAATCATCGAGCGCTTTTTTGTATTACCCAGTAACCGTATTTACTCGACGTCAGGTAAATTACGCCCATAAAACACTTCTTGAATTTCACGATTCAAACGCGTGCGGATCTCTTCTTCCTCATCGCTACTCAAATCATCTGTCGTAATACCGAATAAGTACGTATTAAGGTCCGTTTCTTTTAGCATCATTTTTGTGTGAAATAAGTTCTCTTGATACACATTCACATCTAACATTTGATAGGCTTCTTTTGTATCTTCGCTCATGTAATTTTGAATCGAATGAATCGCATGATCAATGTAATGCTTTACTCCACTAATATCTCTCGTGAAGCCTCGTACACGGTAATCAATCGTAACCACATCAGACTCTAGCGAATGAATTAAGAAGTTAAGTGCTTTCAGTGGCGAAATTACACCACAGGTTGACACTTCAATATCCGCTCTAAAAGTACATATGCCGTCATTCGGGTGCGCTTCAGGATAAGTATGCACACAGATGTGGCTTTTATCTAAATGCGCCACCACAGATTCAGGCAATGGTCCTGGCGTTTCATTACTATCAAAAGTCTGCTGTTCAACAGGTTCTTCTGATACTAATATCGTCACACTTGCCCCTTGAGGATCGTAATCTTGACGCGCAATGTTCAATACATTAGCGCCAATAATATCCACTACGTCTTTTAAAATATCCGTTAGTCGATCAGCACTGTACTGCTCATCAATATATTCTAGATACTCTTTACGCTGTTGCTCTGTTTTAGCATAGCAAATATCGTAAATACTGAAGCTTAAACTCTTAGTTAAGTTGTTAAAGCCATGGAGTTTAATTTTATCAAAGGGCTTGTTCACGATAGACAACCTTTAAACTGTAAATCTGCGATGCAGAACGAAAAGTTCGCGGATTTTATACGAAAATTAGACTATGAAAAAGGGTTATTTTACACCACCAGCTACGACTTCATGACTATGCGTAATTTCTACTGATTTATCAAGCATTAACGCCACAGAACAATACTTTTCAGCTGACAATTGAACGGCTCTTGCTAAGTGCTTTTCTGACACATCAGTACCAGTCACAACAAAGTGTAGATTCATTTTGGTGAATACTCTAGGTGCTGACTCTGCGCGTTCGCTGGTAAGTTTTACTTCAACGTTTTCAATTTGTTGTTTTGCTTTTTTTAAAATACTCACCACATCAACAGAAGAGCAGCAACCAGCAGACATCAGTACCATTTCCATCGGGCTTGGTGCTGTGCCATCTGCACCGGTATCAAATACTACTGCATGTCCTGACTCTGAACGACCAATAAACGTGTCGCCTTCTACCCATTTTACATTTGCTTGCATGCTACTACCTCTTTATAAACTATAACACCGCCTTAAGGCGGTGTTATAAAAATCATTGACTGCCTTTATCGCAGTGTCTACTTAGCTTAAACTGCTGAATCAAATAAGTTCTTAACCAAGCCAGCAAATTCTTCAATAAATGCGTTTTGCTCTACCGTGACATGTTGATCTGTCACACTTGAAAGCACTTCTTGTAAGTCATATACAATGCCATCGACCTCACGCACAATCAAGCTACGTTGTTCTGTTGTGAGCTCTGTATGTTGTTCGCAAATGCGAATGACATTTTCAGCTATCACATCTTCGATTAACTCCATCACTTTTGGCGCACCAGGCTTTATCTCACCTGGCTTTTCAAACAAGGTTAAATTTTGCGTTAAATACATGACTAACTCGTCATATCCTTGCTTATCTAACACCATACTTTGCCCACCTGATTGTATCAAAGATATCTCCTATTGATTTAAGCAGAAAGTAAACCCTATTGCTACTTTTGTAGCCTCGACAAATAGAAAAAAGCAGCCAGAGCTGCTTTTTATCATTCTAAAGACTTGGATAATACGGGAGTTTATCCCGAGAACCAAGCTTACCAGTACCTTTAATCGATATTTAGACCTGGACTTAATGCGCCTGGTAATGTCACTTTTTCAAGCTCCACTGAAGCGACTGGATACGCGCAGTAATCAGCGGCATAATAAGCACTCGCTCTATGATTACCCGATGCCCCAATCCCACCGAAAGGCGCAGCACTCGACGCGCCAGTAATTGGGCGGTTCCAATTCACAATACCAGCTCGAATACGGCGTAAGAAATAGTCATAATCGGCTTCGCTATCGCTCAATAGACCTGCTGATAAACCAAAGCTTGTATCGTTCGCTTTTTCAATTGCCGCATCGAAATCATCAAAACGGAACACTTTCAATAATGGACCAAAATGCTCATCATCAGGGAAATTAGCAACGTTTGAACACTCTAAAATACCCGGTGTTACAAAACCAGTTCCATCCGTATGCGTCAACTCAATCAAAGCCTCAGCACCCAAATCAAGGAGCTGTTGTTGTGCAGCAACCATACCCGCAGCAGCTTGTGAAGAGATCATTGATCCCATGAACGGCTGTTCGGCATCATCAAAGTGACCCACTTTAATCGCTTTCGTCGCGCGAATAAGGTGTGCCAGAATTTCATCGCCTTGAGCACCTGTTGGTAAAAATAGCTTTCGTGCACAAGTACAGCGTTGGCCACTAGAGATAAATGCAGATTGAATAATGTCATGTACCACTGCTTTTGTATCAGTGGCACCTTTAACGATAAGTGGGTTATTCCCACCCATTTCCAACGCCAAAATCTTACCCGGCTGACCTGCGTACTGCTCATGTAAAATATGACCTGTACGTGAAGAGCCAGTAAAGAACAAACCATCAATCCCTTTATGAGACGCTAACGCTTTGCCGGTTTCAACTTCACCTTGTACTAGGTTAATCACACCTGCTGGCAAGCCTGCTTCTACCCAATACTTTAATGTTAGCTCTGCAACCTGTGGCGTTAATTCTGATGGTTTGAAGATAACCGTATTACCAGCCAACAGAGCTGGCACGATATGACCATTTGGTAAGTGACCTGGGAAGTTATAAGGACCAAATACAGCTACGACCCCATGTGCTTTATGGCGAATCACCGCACGCCCTACCGGCATTGCATTTTCAACTGTCCCCGTTCTTTCTTGATACGCTTTTTCAGAAATTGCTATTTTCCCCACCATAGCACCCGCTTCAGTACGCGTCTCCCAAAGTGGTTTACCGGTTTCTTTTGCAATCGCAATGGCAAGCTCTTCACTATTGGCCTTTAGCACTTCAGCAAAACGTTTAACGATTGCTAAACGCTCAGAGAACTCCAAATCACTCCAGCTAAAGAATGCCTGACGAGCAGCGTTAACGGCTGAGTCTACTTGTTCAGCAGATGCCGCATTTGCACGCCAAATCACGTCATTATTCGCTGGATTAACTGAATTAAATTCAGTACCTTGGCCTATAGCCCATTCGCCATTTATCAATTGAGCAGGATGTGTTGTCATAATTAGTCCCTACAAATTAGAGTGTTGAGATGCTGACCGAGTCACCATCCACGATATTTAGTGCCGTCGCAATTTCACTGCCAATGATAACTTCATTGCTGTTGCTATCAAAATGAAGATCTGCAACTGTCGCGCGATACCCAACAAGTTTATCATTTGCAATCATCACAGGGAAACCACCGCTGTTATCACCAATTTTCACTGTTTTACTCTGTGCCCCGCGAACTGTACGAATATTGTCTACTTTCGCTTCTACAGTGGGTCCCGCGTCGAAAATATCGACATAGCCATTAAAAGTAAAACCTTCACTTTTCAACAACTCTATGGCAGGACGTGTATTATCGTGTACTTTTCCAATCACGTCTTGCGCTGCTTCTGTGAGCAAATTAACATAAATCGGGTACTTCGGCATTAACTCAGCAATAAAGACCTTTTGGCCAATACCTGTTAGGTAATCTGCCGTAGGAAAATCCATTGAGAAGAAATGCTCTTCTAGCCACTGCCAAAATGGACTCTGACCTGTGTCGTCTGATACACCACGCATTTCTGCAATAACGGTATCTGCAAAACGTTGCTGGTGTTGTTTAATAAACATAAAGCGTGATTTCGACAGTAATTTACCATTCAAGCCTTTGCGATAACCATCTTTGAGAAACAAAGTACACAGTTCAGTTGCACCTGTGTAGTCATTACATAGCGTAAGAATATCCACTGCTTTATAAACATCGAGTGTACGCGAAGAGTGTATCACTTTGCTCAAGTGATAATGATAAAATGCATCATCAAGACCAACCGCAGCTTCAATTGCGCTAGTCCCTACAACTTCACCCGTTTCACTGTCTTCAAGTACAAACAAATACCCTTCGTCAAACGGAACATCTGTTTCTTTTTTGAAAGACGCTTCTGAGCGTGCAATCTTGTTTTGTAAAAGCTCTTCGTTAATCGGTAACGAAGTAAAACCATGCCCAGATTCATGAGCAATGTTTAAAAGCGCTGGATAGTCGCTTTTTTGGATTGGGCGAAGGATCATCATGAGCCCGCTTACTCCTCAAATAAAAACACGTGATGGTAGATTAGGGCCAAGAAAGCTCGGCCCTAATAAGAATTAAGCGTTGTTAGCCACAACATTAGCTACCGCTTTTTCAAAGCGCGCCATACCTTCGCGAATATCCGCTTCAGGAATAACAAGTGATGGTGTGAAACGTACCACATCAGCACCGGCAACTAACGACATTACACCTTCTTGCGTTGCAGCGACTAAAAACTCTTTAGCACGACCTTTGTATTGCTCAGCAACAACACCACCTAACAATAGACCTTTACCACGAATTTCACTGAATACGCTATATTTATCATTAATTGCAGTTAGTAACTCACGGAACAACGCTTCTTTAGCCTTAACTCCGGTAAGTACCTCGTCAGTATTTACCGTGTCAAACGCGGCTTCTGCAACAGCACATGCTAGTGGGTTACCACCGTATGTTGAACCATGCGTACCAATCTTAAGGTGCTTTGCGATATCTGTTGTCGTGATCATTGCACCAATTGGAAAGCCACCGCCTAGCGCTTTAGCCGTTGTTAAAATATCAGGCGTAATATTTAACCCTTGATATGCGTACAAATCACCTGTACGGCCAACACCTGTTTGAACTTCATCGAAAATCAATAACGCATTGTGCTTAGTACATAACTCGCGTACGCCTTTCACAAAGTCAGCTTCAGGAGAGACAATACCACCTTCACCTTGCAGTGGTTCCATCATAACTGCACAAGTATTATCTGAAATAAGTGCTTCAAACGCAGCTAAATCATTGTAGTCGCAATGAGCAATATCGCCTGGCTTCGGACCAAAACCATCTGAATATGCCGCTTGACCACCCACCGTAACAGTGAAGAATGTACGGCCATGGAAGCCTTTATTAAATGAGATAATTTGTGATTTTTGCTCGCCGTAGTTATCTAGCGCGAAACGGCGTGCTAACTTTAATGCCGCTTCATTTGCTTCTGCACCAGAGTTGGCAAAATATACTTTGTCTGCAAATGTGGCATCAACTAACTTTTTCGCTAAACGTAGTGACGGTTCATTTGTCATTACATTCGATAAGTGCCAAATCTTTTCGCCTTGTTCTTTAAGCGCACTAACCAAAGCGGGATGACAATGGCCTAAACAATTCACCGCAATACCGCCTGCGAAATCAATAAACTCTCGTCCATCTTGATCCCACACTCGAGAGCCTTCACCCTTCACTGGAATAATAGCTGAAGGTGCGTAGTTCGGTACCATTACTTGATCGAATAGTTCGCGATTAATAGTCATTTATTTTCCTCATTTGGTTGAGTACAGCACGTTATGATGTGGAATAAAAAGCAAGAACCTTTATAGACTCAGTGCACAAAAATTACCACATGGTGCAAAATTCATTCGGTTATTATTCCAGAAAAATAAGCAAAAGTCTCATATAAGACTTACTCACAGCCCTTACTAATCAAGGGATCGGGGTAAATTTTCATAGTGAGTGAATAACTATCTACAGGAAAGTAAGGAGATCCTATAAGCTATCAAGTCGCCATTCAAAATGAGTAAAAGCTCAACTTGAATGAATAGTCGTAAAAAAATTTATCTAATTTCTACTAAATTGTCAGCTGAAGGCTTTGGAACGCGCATTTTGCCAGTTTTTTTTGTTCGTCTTGCGACAATCCTAAATGCATAAACCACACCTCCGCTTCGTCTGGTTCGATCAGTTGACTGTCCTTTAATGATAAGTATTGCGAGTAACCATGTGCTTTCCTGACCACTTCAGTCAATGGCAAAGGGTCTGTGACATGTTGAGTCTCCGTCGGTAAATAGCCCGCGCTAAACTCTTCCATTACGGCATTAAAAGGCAAATACCGAAACGCCATTTTCTCTACTAAAGTACGAGACAAAGTTGCAGAACGCTCTAACAATAAATGTCTTAGAAAAAGTGGATCTGGCCCTAATTCTAACAATGCCGTGTGAAGATCCTTATGGCTCTTATCTCGGGCTATTTGAACTTTATCTTGCCATACCTTTTCAAATGTATGTAAATACAAACGGGTCAACGCTATTTTTCCCACATCAACTAACATTCCAAGCGTAAAAGCATGCTGCTCTTTAACACCATATAATGGTGCCAACTCTTTAGCAGCAATCGCTGTCGACATACTCATATCTCTTAATTTACGCTTTAGTAAGGAAAAAGGCTCTGTGGAATGTGGCATCCAATGGCGCATAGCAAATGTGGGGATCACCATTTGCAAATTTTCGAGCCCTAAATACCGTAAAGCCAAGGCGGGGGTATCCACCTTGATAGATGTCCCTTTTGTGTTTTGTTTTCGATATTGCGGTAAGTTCACTAAAGAGACAAGATCACGACCCAACCAAGGTAAATCATTCACTAAGGGCTCTAAGCGACCAATTGATGCAGACTTAACTGCCAACAAGTCCAATATAGTGGGCACTGAGTCTTGAATACCTATTACTTCGTGATAAATGTTATCCAGATCTTCTAATTGAGTTTCTATTGAGGACTCTATTATTTGATGTAAGTGAATACTCGCTTTCGCAATATACTTATGGTGGCTAGTACTTGTTTGCTGTCGTTTGGCGGCTGCGGCTATTTCAACTTCCAGCATAGTACGTTGCGCAATTTTCTCACCATAGTTTATTTCAAGCGTATGAATGTACCCAATTTGTTGCTGAGCAAAATTGTGACTTATGAGTAAATCGTGAGCTCGTTCCGCCAAAGCTTGAGCTATCCTAATCTGCTTGGTATTTTCAGCCATATCTAAGTATTTTCGCCCTTTAGCATGATACAGTTATAGGTTAGAAGCGTCGGAGAAAGTTATCAAGTAATGCTAGACCTTGCTCGGTTAAAACCGCTTCAGGGTGAAATTGCACGCCTTCTAAGGCTAACTCATTGTGGCATAGCCCCATAATTTCATCTATTTGCTGGTGCTCATCGACAGTCCAAGCGGTAATATTCAATGCATCGGGAATTGAATGCTTGTCAACAACTAAAGAATGGTACCTACATACGCTAAAACGCTCTGGCAGTCCTAAAAATGCCCCGCCATTATTGTGTCGAATAACGCTTGTTTTACCGTGCATAACCTGCCGCGCTCGTATTACTTTCGCCCCCAGCGCTTGTGCAATACTTTGATGGCCTAAGCATATCCCTAAAATAGGATAAACTCCTTGTAGCTGTTCAACTATTGATAATGAAATACCGGCTTCGTTAGGCGAACAGGGTCCAGGAGAAAGTACAATATGCTCTGGGTTTAATGCTCGGATCTGTGCGAGTGTTAGCTCATCATTTCTTTTAACCAGTACGTCTTGATTTAATCGCTGAAAATACTGTACTAAGTTGTAAGTAAATGAATCATAATTATCAATCATCAACAGCATTCAATCATCACTCTTTCATTTAAAATAATTTTTAACATACTCACTGATAGCAAAACGAAAAAGAAAACATGACTCATGATTAGTCCCTATCAAAGGTTTTCAATACCTTGTAAATAACAGACTACCTTTTTGTTAGTATCGTAATTCGAACTAACACCAGTTCACTGTATATTTATAAAACGTAACCATTGGAAAGTACTACTATTCACCCATCTGATATTCACCCATCTGAAATAACAGGCGTTTAAAGAACCAGTATTTTAAAGCATTATTCTTGTGGATGTAACAACTTTTTATAAGCCTCTACCGATCTTCCATGCACATTCAAACACTGAGTACCTTTAATTTACAAGTTAAGGTGATACGTAAAAAGGCTTATAGCCCGTGCTCTGCAGCCCAGTACCAAGTAAAGAAACAGTTAAAATATACAATGAAATGTATATAAAATATCAATTTGGCCCAATTTTTGCTAAAACCATTTATTTCTAACAATCTATTTGATAAAGTGCGCGCGTCCTCATCCTGTAGGACATCCTGTTGATGATGTATCTCTCGTAAGAGGATACACCGTATTGATAGCTTCTCCCCAGATTGCTATAACGGCTCACTGCTTTAGTGGGCCGTGTTTTTCTTGCTAGCCTTTTTAATTACAACAAGCATAATTAGTACTTATTTTATGGCGTTTCATACTCTCTCCACCTTCACATGATATTATGAGCCTTTACTGCTTAAAAAATAAGGCTTCATCGTGCTAAAACCTCTTATATTCGCTATAGCTTTCATGTCTACTAACGTATTCGCGGCATGGCAATTAGATAATCAAAATAGTGATTTAAGCTTTACATCTATAAAGAAAACACACATTGCTGAAAATCACCATTTTAAAAAACTACATGGACAAATTGATGCGCAAGGACAATTACAGCTTGAGATTGACTTGAGCAGTGTGGAGTCTATGATCCCCATTCGTAATCAACGTATGCAATCAATGTTGTTTAATGTTACCAATTTTCCAAGCGGAAAAGTCTCAGCAAACGTATCAGAGCAACTTTCAAGCTTAAAAAATGGCACTCAAATAATAAAAGGTGTAAATGCTTCTCTAGAGCTGCATGGCCATAAGCAAAACATAAGAATGGATTTAGTCGTTAACAAGTACAATACCCAGCTACATATTGCCCCATTACGCGCCATTTTAATCAACTCAACCTCCTATGGTTTGACGTCTGGTATTGAAGCTTTAAGAAAAATAGCGGGTCTTGATACTATTGCGACCACGGTACCAGTTACATTCAGCCTTACATTCAATGAAAAGTCTTAATGAACTGATTGCGGTGTTAGTAACACCGCATGCCCCAACCCAACTATGGCGAACTGCCCCTTGTGGGTTAATTGATATGTCGATCGATAACCAAGGGCGCTGGTTCCATCAAGGCAGTGAAATTACTCGCCTAGAAATGATGAAGCTCTTTGCATCTGTATTAAATTACAGTCAAGGTATATATACACTCATTACCCCATCAGAAAAGTGTCAAATACAGGTCGCTGACGTACCTTTTTTAATCAAAACTTGGACCACTTATCAGCTAGGAACGCAATCGGTTATAGTATGTGAGGATAATCTCGGAAGACAATGGCCCATTTGTGAGCAGTTTCCATTAATCACAAAGTTATACTGTGGGCAAGTAGTCCCTTATCTCTGTCTGCCTAACGGACTGACCGCTCGCATACAGCGCTCTGTTTATTATCAATGGGCTGATATAGCTGAGCAAGATAGCAAAGGGGCTTATCTCAACTCAGCCAATAATCGCTATTATTTATGCTAATAACGATCTACTCTTGCGGCTCGGCTGTTTCTTCTTTTACAAACGGCCCCAAATACCAATCATCTAGTTTCCATCCTAACTCATTCAAACCTATCCCCTTCAAAGAAGAAAACGCATGAACAGTAATATCTGCATTCAATTCAGATAAGGTCCTACGTACTTGGAGCACTTCAGCTTTACGTTTACCTTGTTTCAATTTATCTGCTTTAGTCAGCAAGGCCAAAATTGGAATTTTACTATCAACTGCCCAATTGATCAGATCCATGTCTAAATCTTTCAATGGGTGACGAATGTCCATTAGCACGACCAAGCCTTTCAAGCTCTTACGCTTTTGTAAATACTCACCTAATGAACGTTGCCATTTTTTCTTCATTTCAATAGGCACTTTAGCAAACCCATATCCTGGTAAATCTATGAGGCGCTTTTGTGCATCAAGTTCAAAAGTATTTATTAACTGCGTACGACCGGGCGTTTTACTTGTTCGCGCAAGTTTCTGGTCAGTTAATGCATTTAATGCACTGGATTTACCTGCATTCGAGCGGCCTGCAAACGCCACTTCGATCCCTTCGTCGGTGGGTAATTTAGAAATATCAGGGGCGCTGGTAATAAAACTAGCAGTGTTATACTTAATACGGGATTTGAGCACAAGCTCTCCTACAAAAAACTAATAGCAATGACCGCTATAGTTTATATCAGATACTCGCCGTGCAAAAGCAAACAATGACGATCAAATCTAGATAAAAAGGTGAATTTTGCACATTACAAACTTAATCTAAGTCAAAACCTCATAATTTATAGGTCTAATATGAGCAGAAAACGTGCCAGAGAATTCAATATCGTGTAGAATGTAAAAATTGCAATGTAAAGATAGAGTTTGTTCACTCAAGCAGCACGAAAAGTACCTTTTTCGCGTCGCCTGGGTTTTAGATTACAGGGTCGGAAACAGAGAATTTACCATGAAAAAAATAGCATTAACTTTAACAGTGTTGCTTGGTACGTTGTCAGCAAGCAACGCAACAGCATTTGATGGCGACGCCGAAGCGGGTAAAGCAAAGTCTGCAACGTGTGCAGCGTGTCACGGCCCAGATGGCAATGCGCCTGTTAATATTTATCCAAAAATTGCCGGGCAGCATGCCGATTATATCTACAAGCAATTGAAGGAATTTAAGCTTGGTATGACATCAGGTGGTAGTGAAGGTCGTATGGAGCCGGTCATGAGTGGTATGGCTATGCCATTATCAGATCAGGATATGAAAGACTTAGCAGCTTACTTCTCAACTTTAAATATGAATGCAGGAACTACGCCTGAAGATGTTGTAACCGTTGGGCAAAAATTATACCGCGCCGGTGACGCTGAACGAGGCATTCCGTCATGTGCCGCGTGTCATGGTCCTCGAGGTAATGGAACATCATTAGCAAAGTTCCCTAAAATATCATTCCAACATCCAGAATATATCAAAGCTCAACTTGAGAAATTCCGTGATGGTAGTCGTAACAATGACATGAATGGCATGATGGGTGATATTGCGAAAAAGCTAACTGACACAGACATTGAAGTATTATCCAAATATTTAAGTGGTTTACATTAGTAGGTAACGACTAAAGTTGTATAGAAAATTATAAAGTACTGATAAAAAATTATCATACGTAAAAAAAAGGTAGCATCACGCTGCCTTTTTTTATATTCACTGATTGCGATATATCTCAAATCCACTGTAAGACATTGACCATATCACTTTGTGCGCTTTAACTTATTTTAATCTATAAAAAAACATTAAATATATGTAATAAAAGAACTTTAAATTTACTCACTCAACACTCCGTAAGAATTTTGTTATTAATTAGTTGTAACTAATTCAATAAAGCGTAGATTAATTGCTGTCGCCAAGGCAAAACAATAAAAGGGACAAGTCGATAGGGAAGCGTAGGTGACATGTTTGATATCGAATGGGTATCATCATAAAGGAAATAACAATAAAGAGTCAGAGAAGACCGATAATAATAAATGCATGGAAGTTTAATAATAAAAACAATATGGAAAGAAGCACGGAAGTAAAAATAAAAACAAAATGGATGACAACATAATAAAAATAACAAAGACTTAAAAAGTCGAAGGGAGAAGTGTCCGAATTGTGACGCTCAGATTAGCAGGCGGTAGAGAGTGATCTCTACCGTCTTTTTATTTATGCATTGTTTTATTGCTGTTATAATACCCGCCCTAATTTATTTCCTAAGAGTTTCTCGTGCAATCAGTCTCTCATTGCAACCTGTGTGGTTCTGTCGATATTAACTTCTATCATAGCGATAAGCGCCGTGATTATTGGCAATGCCAACAGTGCGATTTAGTATTTGTTGACAAACACCAACATCTCACTCCCACGCAAGAAAAGGCAATTTATGACAGTCATGAAAACTCACTTGAAGACTTAGGCTATAAACAATTTTTATCGCGAGTGAGTGACCCTCTGCTTCTTAGGCTGAGAGTGCCTAGCAGTGGTCTGGACTTTGGCTGTGGCCCTGGCCCTCTGCTCGCTAAAGTATTGTCAGATGCAGGACATAGCATGGCTATATATGACCTATACTATGCAAACGATATTACGGTACTTCGTGATAAATACGACTTTATTACATGTACAGAGGTTATTGAGCACCTTGCTCATCCCCAAACTGTACTAACGCAATTATTCAGCTTATTAAAGCCTGAGGCACCCCTTGTTATAATGACTAAACTGGTTATTAATGCTGAACGTTTCACTAACTGGCATTATAAAAATGATCAAACACATATTTCATTTTTTAGCCGTAAAACATTTGAATATATCGCTTTGCAGTTTAACTGCAAACTCGAATTTATTGGCAATGACGTCATTATCCTTACCAAACCAATAACGCAACACGCGTTGAGTGAAGAACTATCATGACTAGAGAGAAAAAAAATCGAAAAGTAGCGCCTAGTAACGGCACACCACGATTAAGCAAAGATAAACTACGTGAGCTGCGTGCAATTAAAGAGCAGCGCACCAAAAAGCACAAAGGGGCTAAGCCTGGTTCGCGTAATGCCCAAGATGCAAAAATAGACACTCCCGTATCTGGCAACCAACAGAACAAAGATAAGCGCGTAGGAAGTAAAAAGCCGATTGCGTTGATCTCTGAACAAACAGTTCCAGTCGTAGAACCTAAACTGCAGCGTCATTTGTCGCCTCAAGTAGAGCTAAAGAAAGTAAAAGCAACCTTAACCCCAGAACAAGAGCTAAGCCAATTAGAAGATGACGAACGTTTAATGGCTTTATTAGACCGACATGAACGTGGTGAGCTGCTTACTGGTAAAGATGCAAAATATTTTAATCGTGCAATTGCTCGCCATCAAGAGCTATGCGAAATCTTAGGCATTGACGACGAATTCGAAGAGCAAGATGTCATAGCTGATGATCCTATGTCATCGTTTGTCAGTAATGATTTAGCTGATGAGTGGCTAGCTGATGATGAGGACAAGTAATGTCAATAACTTGGGTACTTCTAATCGCCCTTGGAGTAATTATTGTTGCGAGTTTATCATTTTACGCCGGTAAACTGCTTTGGCAATTGAAAGTCCAAAAAGCAAAAATTGCTTCAAAGCAAATAGAGCAGCAAGCCAAGCTACAAAAAGCTCGAGAAAAACGTAACGCAAATCTCGCGGATAGCATTAACCTTATTGCCCGAGCAATGAAAGAGAAACAATGTGAGTATTCCGAAGGCTGTTTGAGGATTTGGGTACTCATCTCTCAGTATAGTTTCGACAAAGAGATTGTATTATCGGATATATATCCGGGAATATATCAAATGTATGAAGAAGTTAAGGATATGCCCACACACGAGAGTCGAAAAAAATACTCTAAAAAAGACATCTTCAAAATGGATAAACAAAGATGGCGCGCAGAAGAGCGTTTAGAAAGTGCCATTATCATAGATTGTGAAAAGCTTGCGACGGAATTCCAAGCGTTACCAAATAGTGAGAATGTTGTTTTCCAATAAGCGAAACTGGATATAGCCTTATAAAAAACCCGATAAGTAACTTAGTTACTATCGGGTTTTTTTATAACGTGCTTGATTTAATGTGCTTGTTCCCAGTTTTCACCATAATCGGCTTCAACAATAAGTGGAACGTCTAACGATACCGCCTCAGACATCAAGGAGCAGATCACGGCACTAAACTCATCAACCTTATCTGTGGCAACTTCAAACACCAGTTCATCGTGTACTTGCATTAATAATTGAACATCATCTGTTGATTGTGTTTGTAGCCAATTATGTACATCTAGCATTGCTTTTTTAATGATGTCTGCTGCAGTACCTTGCATGGGTGCATTTATCGCAGCACGCTCCGCGGCTTTTCGACGTGCTCCATTGCGCGCATTAATATCAGGCAAGTGCAAGCGGCGGCCAAATAGGGTTTCTACATACCCTTTATCTGCGGCTTCCTCACGTGTACGTTCCATATATTCAAGCACACCAGGGAATCGTTCAAAATACTTATCCATATAATGCTGTGCTTCATGGCGTGGAATATCAAGCTGGCGAGCCAAGCCAAATGCACTCATTCCATAAATTAAACCGAAATTCACTGCTTTAGCTTTCCGGCGCATATCAGCTGTGACGTCTTCCAACTCAACTGAAAACACTTCTGATGCTGTGGCACTGTGCACATCTTTTCCTTGCTCAAAAGCGCTCAATAACCCCTTGTCTTGTGACAAGTGAGCCATAATTCGTAATTCAATTTGGCTGTAATCGGCTGCTAAAATAACCTTATTAGAGTCGGTAATAAATGCTTGCCTAATACGACGACCAGACTCGGTTCTAATAGGAATATTCTGCAAATTTGGATCACTTGAGCTGAGACGCCCCGTTGCAGTTACCGCTTGGTGATAAGATGTATGAACACGGCCAGTATCCGAGTTCACCAATTTAGGCAATTTATCTGTATAAGTTGACTTTAACTTCGCTAGCCCTCGATGTTCAATAATTAACTTTGGAAGCGGGTAATCATGTGCTAATTCTTGTAATACTTCTTCAGCCGTCGAAGGTGCCCCTTTGGGAGTTTTCTTAATTATTGGTAACCCTTGCTTTTCAAAGAGAATTGCTTGCAGTTGCTTAGGAGAACTTAAATTGAACTCTTCACCTGCGAGTTCAAAAGCCGATTTTTCAATATCGGTTAATCGCTCTGCAATTTCAACACTCTGGCGTGCCAACATATCACTATTAATACTAACACCTGTGCGCTCAACCTCTGATAGTACCTTCAGCAAAGGTAACTCAATGTCATTAAACACAGATAGCAACGATGCGTGTTCTTCCAGTAATGGCCATAAATGTAAGTGTAAGCGTAAAGTAATATCAGCATCTTCCGCAGCATAAGGTGCGGCTTTTTCCAACTCAATTTGGTTAAACGTGAGTTGTGATTTGCCTTTGCCCGCAATCTCTTCAAAACTAATATTTTTGTGGCCTAGATACTTTAATGCCAGAGAATCCATATCATGGCGCGTGCCAACACTATTAAGTACATAAGACTCAAGCATAGTATCAAATGCAATCCCATTTAATACTAAGCCAGCACGTGCTAGCACGCTTTTATCGTATTTGAGATTCTGACCTACTTTTTTGATTGAGTGATCAGCAAGAACTTTCCCCATTTTTTCAAACACGAGAGATTTGTCTAACTGCTCTGGAGCCCCCATATAATCATGCGCAATAGGCAAGTAAGCAGCTTCACCAGGTTCTACCGCAAAACTCATCCCAACTAAATCAGCTTGCATGTAATCTAAACTGGTTGTTTCTGTATCAAAAGCAATTAAATCAGCATTTTCTAACTTTTTTAACCACGTATCTAACTGCGCTTGGGTCAAAATAGTTTCATAGTTTGCTTCTACAGTCGGTACTGTCGGTTCTGATACTGCTTGATTTACTTTTGCCGCTTCATTGCCATCTAATAAATCAGCAAGCCAGCGTTTAAACTCACACTCCGCAAAGAGCTCAATAAGCCTATCTTTATTTGTTTCAGTAACAGCAAACGTATCTAAGTCTTGCTCGACTTCAACGTCTAACTTGATTGTAGCCAACTCATAAGACAACTCTAGTTGAGATTTGTGCTCTTCCAATTTTTTCGCCATTGTCTTCGAACCGCGAAAACCTAAGCCGGCAATCTTGTCTAAATTAGCGTATAAGTTGTCAATGGCCCCTAAGCCCTGCAACATGGCTAATGCCGTTTTTTCTCCAACACCAGGGACCCCTGGAATATTGTCTACTTTATCTCCCATGAGCGCCAAATAATCGATAATGAGTTCAGGTGCAACACCAAACTTATCAACCACACCTTGAGGATCTAAGATCGTATCCGTCATGGTATTAATTAACGTGACATGTTTATCAACAAGTTGAGCCATATCTTTATCGCCAGTGCTAATTAGCACTGCACGCTCTTGCTCTGATGCGATCTTCGCAAATGTACCAATAACATCGTCAGCTTCAACACCACTAATACAAACGAGCGGCAAACCCATTGCCTTAATAATCTCGTGAATAGGCTCTATTTGTGTGCGTAAGTCATCGGGCATTGGTGGACGATTCGCTTTATATTCGCTGTACATTTCATTTCTAAATGTCGGCCCTTTCGCATCGAATACCACCACCATATGGCTTGGTTTGTATTGTTTCAATAAGCTCTTAAGCATATTGATAACACCGTAAATAGCACCTGTGGCCTCCCCTTTTGAGTTTGTTAAATGTGGAGGCGAATGATACGCACGGAAAAGATAAGAAGAACCATCAACCAAGATCAAAGGATTTTCTGGGATCTGAGACATAATAAGGGGGATCCTAAATGAGCTTCAATAAAAACATCGTAAGCATGCCATACGACTAACCATAAGACGAGGAGTATTACACAGGTAAATGTACTCTAATTAGGGGAACAATCTGTGGATAAGTTTGTAGATAAACACAGAAAATCGCAGCTGACATAAAGATAAATGCCCTCGGAATAGTTTAAATGTCTGATATTTATAAAAAAATCTATGTTATTTTTTAATATATTAAAATTAAGAAATGTGGAAAAACATTTTTACGCTGCAAAAATATTAGAACACTCCGTTCAAAAATCAAGCTACTATTTTCGAGCGGGAGGGTATACTACCATAAACGATCTAAGATCACAGAAGATCCTTTATAATATTTTTGCTAGTCGCTACACTACTCCAAGTATATAGCCTTTAATACTTGACTAAACGAGAACATTTCATGAAAAAAATTGCGATCATCTTAAGTGGTTGTGGCGTCTTCGATGGTGCTGAAATCCACGAAACTGTACTGACAATGCTACATATAGAACAACTAGGTGCCGAGTATGAATGTTTTGCACCTAATTTAAACCAGCACCACGTCATCAATCACCTCAATGGGGAAACACAACAGGGCTCACGTAACATCCTAATTGAAGCAGCGCGCATAGCACGTGGCAATATTCATGATCTCGCGACATTAAATGCCTCACACTTTGATGCGCTCGTAGTACCTGGAGGTTTTGGTGTTGCTAAAAACCTCAGTGACTTTGCTTTCTCGGGCGCGAACTCTACAATATTAGATATTTTTAAAGCAGCCTGCCAAGAATTTAGTCAACAAAATAAGCCCATTGCCTATTTATGTATTGCCCCAGCACTAATTGGTCATATTCATCCACAAGGGACGCTCACAACCATCGGTAACGATCCTGACACTGCACTCGCAACAGAGCAACTTGGAGCCAAGCACGTTGACTGTGCAGCCAACGATATTGTTATTGACCTACAACAAAAAGTCATATGCACACCCGCTTACATGTTGGCTAATTCAATCTCCGAAGCCTCAGAGGGGATTGCAAAAGCCATAACGCAACTTATTGATATGGCATAACGCATTGCGTAAATTCAATAGCATGAATCACCTGCTTCTTTGCGACAACGCAAGAAAATAACCTTTTTGTGATGATATAAGTAAGTTTACGTTTTATAAATGAGTAGGTGACGTTATAATTGCTAAAAATTCCGTCATCTATCGTGATTGATCACGTCACAACCGAAGTGGGCAAGACAAATGAAAAAACTTTCAGCGGCTCTTTTATTGCTATCTACAGCGGCAATAGCGCAACCTTACGACAATGCTTTGACTGAAGAGGCAATTAAAAAACGTTTAGCACCTGTAGGCTCTGTTTATTTAGCTGGTGCGGCGCCTGCTGAAGTAATCCCTAGCGGCCCTCGCTCTGGTGAGCAAGTATATCAAGCATCATGTTTTGCTTGTCATGGCACTGGTGCACTAGGTGCGCCTAAAACGCCAGACGACTGGACTACCCGTTTAGCCAAAGGTCGTGAGGTATTAATTGATCATGCAATTAATGGCTTCAATGCTATGCCACCACGCGGGACTTGCATGGATTGCTCTGATGATGAAATTACAGCAGCGATCGACTTTATGACAGCAAAGTAACGCCCATTTGCCGAAGAACGTCAGATCTTCGGCAAAACTCTGAATAAGCGACCCCCTTTCGTATTTATCATAAAGATTGGCTTGACCCCTGTTGATAAAAATGAAAATATACGATTAATAATTGTTCAAATAATAATAATTTTGGGTTAAATCATTGGAAGATCCCGCAGCTCTACTGCGCAAGACCATTCGAAGAAATAAAAAACTCGAGGTCCTGTTAAAAAAACACAAACAAAACAATCACTTACAGCACGCTCTTATTTTATTATCTGAGCAAGCAAGTACGGTTGCAGAGCTGACATTGTTGTACCCCGCAATTCATGACATTTTAGTCCAACACCTTCCCTGTAAAAGTTTTTATGTTGTTTTACAAAATCAGTTTTCCCAAGAGCTTGAATTATCTTATTTCGTAGATGAAAAAGATGGCATCGCAGTCCCTCTCCATGAAGCACATCATTTTTCTGATGGGATCACAGGCCATGTTTTCCGTACAGGAAAAACCCTCTACCTGACGCAGTCTCAAATGACAGAGCAAGCTCGTGATGGGGTATTCAGAGCACTAGGCAGTCCAGCAGAACATTGGGTTGGTGTGCCAATTTATCGTGACAAGACGATTATCGGCGTCATGGTCTCGCAAAGTTATCAAAAAGACCAGCACTACACCGAACAACAAATTGAACTACTTGAAGTTATGTCTCTTTATTTAGCAACCGCTATTGAACGAGTGAAAAAGCGAGAGCTATTAGAGTCCGAAGTAAAAATTCGTACGCGTGCTTTAATGCAAAGTAATGACGCATTGAATAAAGAAATCGAGCAAAGAAAACGCGCTTTAGAACGCCAACAAATCCTCTTTAAAATATCTGAGCTTGCAACACAGTTTAATGATATAGACGACGTATATCAGCAAGTTCATGACATTATTCGTTCTATTACCTTTGCTGATAACTTATTCATCGCCCTTTATGACAAAAATACCGGATGGTTAAGCTTCCCATATTGTGTTGACGAAGTATCACATTACAAACCTCGACCATTTGCAAAAGGCTACAGTGAACTGGTAATAAGTACCGAGCAAAGCCAACTAATTGATATTGAAAGAGCCAAAACCTTAATTGATAGTAGTATTGTGGTTAGAACTCGTCATTATCACCAGCAAAGACTCGCTACCAGTTGGATGGGAGCCCCATTAAAAACAGCACATGGCGTGATTGGTTTAATTGCTTGTCAGGCATATGATCATAAGTATGAATTTAACCACGATGATATTGAACTTATTTCATTTGTTTCCAATCAAATTGCATCCGTACTACAAACTCATTTGGCTAATCAAGCGCTCAAAGCAAGTCACTTGCAATTAGAGCACCGTGTTGCAGAAAAAACCAAAGCCTTACAGCAAAGTAATTTACATTTACAAATGCAAATTGATGAGCGAAAAAAAATAGAGCAACAGCTATACCACGACGCGCACCACGATGCATTAACCAGCTTACCCAATCGCAGTTTATTCTTAACACAACTAGAAAAAACCTTGCAAAAGTTCCAGCGTCACCCTGAGCATAATTTCGCTGTATTATTTATCGATCTTGATAAATTTAAATTGATCAATGACGAACTTGGTCACCAAGCC
Source organism: Pseudoalteromonas sp. MMG005 (assembly GCF_018101015.1). Lineage (NCBI taxonomy): Bacteria > Pseudomonadati > Pseudomonadota > Gammaproteobacteria > Alteromonadales > Pseudoalteromonadaceae > Pseudoalteromonas > Pseudoalteromonas sp. MMG005. The sequence goes on from NZ_JAGJEK010000001.1 coordinate 380,877, forward strand.
GGTGATCAGTTTTTGATTTGGGTCGCACAAGCATTTTTAGAGTGCATTCGAGAACACGACTTATTGGCAAGGTTAGCGGGTGATGAATTTGTTATTTTATTAGATCACTTAAGTGATCGCCAGCAAGCGGAAGACGTTGCAAAGCGTATCATTAAGGTTATGCAACAACCTTTCTGTATGAAAGGTGTATGTATGCAGAGTGGGGCAAGCATTGGTATTACATACAGTAATAAACATTACCAAAATACTGACGAAATTATTCGCGATGCTGACGCCGCTATGTACTATGCTAAAAATGCAGGTCGTGGTCGGTATGAATTTTATCATCCATTATTAACCGCTGCGACTGGCAACCATAAAACGGCAGAGTATCACCATTTGAGTGCATTACCGAGCCATTTTAGAGGGACTGATATAATTGACTTAAGTCTCTCAAATAATGATATTTCTATGCTTGAAGCTTTTGGTGAACACCCTGTATTAGGCAGTACCAGTTTTGATATATTAAAAAAGTTTGCAGCGGAAAAAGCAGAGCATGTGGATATTGAACTATTGCTGCTTACTCAAGCATTAGAGCTTGCTCGTGATACCAAACAAGATGTACTTTTTGCGTGCTCTACTATTTTATTGGATCAACAAGTCTTTGCTCAGCTATGCCAACGACTGGCACAACATACCCATTCTTTATGCCTCATATTTGATGAAACTGAAATTCGTTATGCCTCCAATCAGCAACAAGACAACCTCTGCGAGTTAACTCATTTAGGTTACATCATCGGGATCAATGATTTTGCCAAAGATCGGTGTGATCTCACTTTATTAAGCCAAATCAATTTCACCTATGTTTTACTTAGCTCGACCTTTAGTAAAAGGGTTCTCCAGCAAACCAGTTATGAAGCACAATTAAAGGGGATCCTTGCCGTGACACAATTGCAAAATATGCAGGTAATTGCAAAAGGACCCGCCATACTAAACTTCAGAAGTTTACTTGAAAGTCATGGTTTAACTCGCTTTTTTGGTAAGCAACATCATATTGAAAAAGCCGCTATTGATGTGCGACAAACACCACCAATACCGACTGAATCAGAGACACTAACGTTTTAGCATCGCACGTAAATTAGCAACCTTAGCTTGACCTTGTTCCATCCGCTCGTTTTGCGAAGCCACGGTTTTTTTCTTACCTTCATAGTGTAAATCATCTTGTGGCAGCTCGAGTACGAAGCGACTTAATTCCGGTGTTGAAACATCCCCAAATTGCCGACGATTCTTTGCATAAGTGAGCGTTAATGTTTCTTGCGCACGCGTGATCCCCACGTAGGCCAAACGTCTTTCTTCTTCAACATTTTCTTCATCGATACTGGTCTGATGCGGTAGAAACCCTTCTTCCATACCCACCATAAACACATGGGGGTATTCGAGACCCTTTGATGCGTGTAAAGTTAATAACTGCACAGCATCACTGTCATCTTCTTCTTCATTACGTTCCAACATATCTCGTAATGTCAATTTGCTCACAACTTCAGGTAAAGTCATAGGTGGATTATCAGCATCCCCTGTCAGCATGTCAGTGATCCATTTATAGAGTTCAGAGACATTTTTCATACGCATCTCGGCGGCTTTGGCACTCGGTGAAGACTCATACAAATAGGCTTCATAGTTGATCTCACGTACCATGTCTTTAACCGCCTCTAAGGTATCACCACGGACAGCCCTATCTGACAATTCCACAACCCAACGCGCAAACCCCATTAATGCATTGTATCCGCGTCCCGCCAAGCGATGTGTAAGCTCTTGTTCAAAACACGCTGCAAAGAGTCCAATATGGCGTTCATTCGCTAGACTGCCTAATTTCTCTAAGGTCACCGGCCCTATTTCTCTGCGTGGTGTATTGACCACACGTAAAAATGCATTATCGTCATCCTGATTAACCAATAACCTAAGATACGCCATAATATCTTTTATCTCACTACGTGAGAAAAATGACATACCACCACTTATTTTATAAGGGATCCTGTTACTCATCAGTGATTTTTCAAACACCCGCGCTTGATGATTTCCACGATACAATATTGCATAGTCACGATAACTTGTTCGCTTCATAAACTTATGAGAAATAATTTCAGCAACAACCCTTTCTGCTTCATGCTCCTCATCTCTGGTCGCAATCACACGAATGGGTTCTCCCATATCAAGTTCGCTGAATAATTTTTTATCAAACTCATGGGGGTTATTCGCAATCAAAATATTTGCTGCTTTTAAAACACGTTTCACACTACGGTAATTTTGCTCAAGCTTGATCAATCGTAATCCAGGATAGTCTTTCGATAACAACACTAGATTTTGGGGTTTAGCACCTCGCCATGAATAAATAGATTGATCATCATCGCCTACCACAGTAAACCGAGCTCGTTCACCTACTAACAACTTTACTAATTGATATTGACTAGTATTGGTATCTTGATATTCATCAACCAGTAAGTAGCGAAAACGACTCTGCCATCGCTCTCTTACCGTCGAGTTTTGCCCCAATAATAATGTTGGGATCATGATTAAATCATCGAAATCTAGCGCATTATAGGCACGTAATTGAATTTGATATCGCGCATATAGCTGAGCAAAGAGCGCTTTTTGCGGTTCCCGGGCTTCTTGTATTGCCCGTTGTGGTAAGATGAGTTCGTTCTTCCAATTACCAATCTGCATTTTAAGCAAATTCAATAAATCTTTATCTTTTTCTAACTCTTTCTCTGTTAGCTCACTCAATAGTTGGTTCGTGTCTTGATCATCCAATAATGAGAAGCCCGGCTTATAGCCTAACGTTTTAAGCTCTTTTTTTATCACTTCTAAGCCAAGTGTGTGGAACGTAGAGACCCATAATCCTTTTGATTCTTTTTTACCCAATGTTTGCAGTACCCGCTCACGCATTTCCTTAGCGGCTTTATTCGTAAATGTCACAGCGGCTATATTTTTTGCCTGATACTCACACTCTTGTACTAAATAGGCTATTTTATTCGTAATAACACGTGTTTTCCCAGAGCCTGCCCCCGCCAAGACCAAGCATGGTCCACTAATATACTTTACTGCTTCATCTTGTTTTGGGTTCAGTTTCATTACTGTGCTTATTTAAATACGATTAATAGTCATATTTTAACGTAAAGCGTCTCATGCGCCTAGCCACCAATTAATTCACGAAGGTGATAAAATGAGCTATGTGCCCTTTCTATAATTAACCTCAGGTTTGGATAAGGGTTTTAGCATAGAAAATGTTTTGAAAACAAATTTACGTACAATCCAATGATGATATTTTGTTCAATATCAAGGCGCTTTTATGCAGTAATAGCGGGCTATTACAAATGAAAGCAACGCCGAGAGTGAGAAAAATAGCTTTATTGGGCAAATTCGCTTGGCCTGAGCTGAGGTTAATTAAACCAATCAACAAAAGAGCCGCTTACTTAACGAGGCAAGCGATATTATTCTTGGTGTTTCTTTTCTTTATCGTAAAGTACACCCTACACTTCTCTTTGCTATGTTGTTTTACGAACATTTGCTAATATGCGTACAAGCAACTTTTTATAGGCCAAAAAGATGATCAATCCAACAAAAATTGAAGAAATTGCCAAACAAATATCGAGTAACATGCCTCAAGGCGTTAAAAATCTGGCAGATACGTTCGAATCAAAAACGAAGCAAGCTATCCAAAATAAACTTGCTGAGATGGACTTTGTCAGTAGAGAAGAGTTTGATATTCAGAGTAAAGTACTCATCAGAACACGTGAAAAGCTCGCCGAATTAGAAGCTAAAGTCGCTGAAATAGAAGCACAACTAGACAGCGACAAACACGCAGAATAAATTAATTTGCGTAACGTTCCTTTACTTGTGTAACAGCCAGAGCATATTGGCTATTTATTTGCTCTGGTTTCCCAGCTCTGGCATTTAATTCATGCAATAATCCATCTGCTAGTCCATACACCCAACCATGAATCGTTAAACTTTGCCCTCTGCGCCAAGCATCTTGAACAATGTTGGTTTGACAAACATTACGAACTTGATCAATAACATTAAGCTCGCATAATGCGTCACACTGCTTATCTTGCGCAATATTATCAATAATATGTTGATGCTTTTCTTTTATATCTGAGACATGACGCAGCCAGTTATCAATAAGTCCAAAACGCGCTTCATCCAATACCGCTTGTACACCACCACAGCCATAATGGCCGACTACCATAATGTGTTTTACTTTTAGTACTTCAACTGCATACTGCATGACCGACAAGCAATTGTGATCAGTATGTACCACCACATTTGCAACGTTACGGTGCACAAAAAGCTCACCTGGCATTAAATCAACAATTTCATTCGCCGGTACACGAGAATCGGAACACCCGATCCATAAATATTCAGGTTCTTGTTGACCAAGTAACTTTTTGAAAAAATCAGGATCTCGCGCTTGTTCGCGCTCTGCCCATTGTTGGTTATTATCTAATAAGTGTTCGAGCGTACACATCGCAGGAGTCCTCTATTTTCGGGTAGCGTGTATTAATATGTTCCTTGGTGTGAGCTGCTTTTCACAAAACTCACTAAGAGTGACATCATACCCAGCTGATTGTAAATATAAACCCCTATCGAGGACCAACCAGATCTCCAATGCCCGTCGAAAAACATGTCGTACCAGCTCAATTCTATCTGTTATACGTTTGCGTTTTTGGCCTTGAAGTAAATATTCATCATAATTAACTTCGGCTGGTAAGTTAATATTTTTTTGCATTGCAGCCCATTGGCAAAAATCGGAAAACTCTCCTGAGAATATGCTTTTATTTACCGAGGGAACACTTATATATACCTCTGAATCAGTACATTCTCGGCGTAATGCATCAAACCCCAAACGCCACGTCACTTCTTTACGTCTAACGACGGCTATCCGATCTGGTGCGGTGACCGTTTCTTGTAATGCTAATTTCATATCACTGTGGCTTAAAGTTAATTTACTGTGTTTTACTTCCTCACTCATTGGTTGATATGTTGGCTCAGTAAATAAATGGTAACAACACGGTGATAAGCTAATTTTTTGACAGTGCCCAGCTGCTGCACGACGTATGAAGGTCTGATGCAGTGCACCACATGCATGTAATGCTATTGCATGCTGCTGCGCTTTAAAATACGGCACCGTATTGTCGGTTAAGACATTTGCGCAGCTAAAGGTGACATTAAGTGCTTGTTGCTTGGCACTGTGGATACCTTGTTCACATAGCCCAGCTTGTAACTCAATAGCATGTACTTCGGGCGCACCTAAATGTGCCATGAGTCTTCCCAAGTGCCCTTTGCCCGCACACCACTCCAATACAGGTAATTGCTGTTCAGGCACATGGCTCACGAAATCTTGTAACTGAATTAATTTACGACCTTTTATCCCATTGCTTAACCAAAAAGGCACGCTTTCTCGGGGCCTTTCCGTGTACGGTAATGCTGTTAATGAAGCAAGCTCACTCAGGTGTGGAATATACTCAGAAAACACATCATATAAACGATTTTGATCAGCATCTAATACCGCCACTTCACTATCATCCAAGCTTAATAAAAAATGATTTAGCTCATCTGTAAATGGTAGTGTTAAATAATCAAATGCGACACGTTGCCAGTAATCTCGTGTGTTGGATAAGCACGTATCGAGTTGTTGAAATTGATTAAGCAAAGACATGAATACATACATTTCAAAATAAAACGCTATTCTAGCGTGTTTTTATCATGATAGGATAATTGTTGTATGCGATATTTTCGTTTATGAAATAACATCAAATAACCGTACATGGGTATTGATAGTAAGGTCAAGACACAAGCTAACACTAACATCCAAGACCATGATGAGTCGGTAGTATCATGCTTATGTTGATATAAAAAAGTGGATTTAATCTTCCGCCACTGAGACAAATCCAAGTTGTATAATTGTGCGATCCATTGCCAACGTGTTTCAGACATGCTGCCAATAGCGCCTCCGGAATGAGTAATATAAGTCGCAAGCTCATCCGCTTCAAAGCTCAGCTGCTCTTTGGTTTTATGCCGCGCATACTTCTCATGGATCACCTCTATGCTGTGCTGCATATTCAGTAATGCATAGCGCCACCCTTTTAAACTCGCCTGCTTAAACTTCTCAACCGTCTCGGGCTTATGGGCCAGCATATTTTCACTGGTAAAAAGAATATCGCCATACACATTCAGCCCATATTGCTTAGGACAAATTTGTCGTGTCTTAACGCCTTCCTGCAGCATTTTATACGGCTCGTTCGTAACGTAAACCTGAATTGCATCAAACATTCCCCGCTTGAAATCCTCTAATGGATTTAATCCTGCGTATAATGGCAAATCTGAAATGTTAATACCGACACGCTCGAGCATTACAGTAAGCTCTGCACTTTCCTCTTTTCCTAGGTGACTGACCTTTTTCCCTAAGAAGTCTTCCGGTTTATATATATTACTACTCTCTTTTACCATCCAGCAGTAAGGTGATGACTGAAATATAGCAGCTAACGCAACCAATGGTTTACCATCCATTTTGGCCTTTAACACGCCTGAATGAGTAACGCCAAACTGAGCCTGACCTGAAAGCACTTTAAAATGTGTATCTGGGTTACTAGGGTTGGCTGGTAAAATGGTCACTTTCAACCCCGCCTCTTTATAAAACCCCTGCTCCGCTGCCATATAATACCCAGCAAACTGAAATTGATGGGTCCACTTCAGCTGCAGAACAACAGGCTCAAGTCCGTTAGCACCTGATGTCCAAAAAAAAATAATAAACGACAAAGTAAACCAAACTTTCGCCATACATCTTTTACTCTTCCCAATAAACTCGAAGTTTAACTATAGAAAAGCAAAGCTTTTTTGCAAATTACCCGACCTTACGTGCTTCTTCCACCGAAGCTTGAAGATATTGGCTAAAACACGGGTTATTCGTCTCATCTTGATACAAGTAGCCAAGTTGAGAGAGGTGTTTATCAAACTGCTCATATGCATTCGGTGCAATATCAAAAGCAGCCAGTACATTACCCTCCGCGGCACCATGGTTTCTATAATGAAACAAGGTGATATTCCAATTCGCTCCCAATGTATCTAAAAAACGAGCCAATGCACCAGGGTACTCAGGAAATTCGAAACGCAATAAACGCTCTTGCAATAACACAGGCGGCTTGCCACCAACCATGTAACGTATATGCAGCTTAGCAAGTTCATTATCTGACAAATCTTCTAATGCATAACCTTTCTTTTCAAGCCGCCCTTTAAGATCGTCTAATTCAATTTGTCCACCGCGTAATCCAACACCAACAAAAATTTGCGCTTCTCCTTCACCGGCATACCGATAGTTAAACTCAGTGATAGCACGACCCTCTAGATCATGACAAAACTGTTTGAAGCTGCCTTTTTCTTCAGCAATAGTCACCCCAAATAACGCTTCATTTTTAGCGCCTAATGCGGTTCTTTCTGCAATATATCGTAATCTGTCAAAATTCAAATTCGCGCCAGATAAAACAGCTGCTAAGGTTAGCCCTGCACGATTACTTTGCTCGCTCCATTTTTTTATGCCGGCGACGGACAATGCACCCGAAGGCTCAGCTATTGCGCGTGTCGCAATAAAGATATCTTGTACCGCGGCACAAATCTCATCAGCACTCACAGTGATAACTTCATCACAAAACTGTTGTGCCAATCGAAATGTTTCGGTGCCGATCAGTTTCACCGCCACACCATCGGCAAAACTCCCCACCTCCGATAAAGTCACTGGCTTACCTGCCTCCAAAGCGGCTTTTAAGCATGCACTTTCCTGCGCTTCAACTCCAATGACTTTAATATCAGGGCGTAACGACTTGATGTATACCGCCATACCTGCCAACAGGCCGCCGCCGCCAACCGGAATAAATACCGCATCTAATTCATTTAATTGCTGCATTAACTCTCGCGCAACAGTGCCTTGCCCTACAATCACATCTTTATCATCAAAAGGGGGAACAAATACCGCTTGTTCTTGTTCTGTTAGCATGTGCGCATGCGTTTGAGCTTCATCAAAATTATGACCATGTAACACCACTTTCGCACCTAAATTACGTACTGCATTGACCTTAATCTCAGGAGTCGTCACTGGCATCACAATACACGCTTGATGTCCAAGGTGTGCGGCACTTAATGCAACACCTTGGGCATGATTCCCAGCAGATGCTGTAACCACCTGACTACCTAGAGGTAATTGCTGTAATTTGTGATATGCACCACGTAATTTAAAAGAGTATACCGGTTGTTGGTCTTCACGCTTGAGCCAGATTTTTTGCCCCAAACGTTCTGAGAGTGCACTCATTTCACTTAATTCAGTCACCTTGACTAGTGGAGACATATCAGCTTGAATAATAGCGCGAAAATAATCTAGCTCTTGTGAAACCATCGTTAACTTAACTCCTCTAACTTCGCTAAATCACGTACAGCGCCTTTGTCTGCACTTGTTGCTAACAACGCATAGGCTTTTAATGCAGGACTCACAACTCGTTGACGATCCAATGGTTTATAGGCATCTTTTCCACGTGCCAATTGCTTATCTCGTCGAGCCTGCATTTGCGTTTCGTCAAGTAATAAATGAATACCTCGATTATGGATATCAATATGGATCAAATCACCATTTTCAACCAGAGCTAACGCGCCGCCACTGGCCGCTTCAGGGGAAGCATGGCCAATAGATAAACCAGACGTGCCACCTGAAAAGCGACCATCGGTTAATAATGCACAGTCTCTATCTAAACCCATTGATTTTAAATAGCTTGTCGGATACAACATTTCTTGCATCCCAGGCCCCCCCTTAGGTCCTTCATAACGAATGACTATCACATCCCCTTTTTTAATCTCACCAGCCAAAATGCTATCAACCGCATCGTCTTGAGATTCAAACACAACGGCTGGACCTGTAAAATCAAGCATCTCGTCAACAACACCGGCACTTTTTACAATACAGCCATCAGGTGTTAAATTACCAGAAAGTACCGCTAAACCACCATCGAGTCGAAACGCATGTTCAATGCTACGAATACAACCATTTTCACGGTCAGTGTCTAACGTATCCCAGCGATATGCTTGACTCATCCCCTTCGTGGTTCGAATACCGGCAGGGCCTGCTCGAAAAAATAGTTGTGCTTTTTCATTGTTACTATCCATTGCATCCCAGCGCGTGATCACATCACCTAAAGTGCCACCTGCAACATGTCCTACCGTTAAATCTAAACGATCACCTTTGGCTAATTCATTCAACATACCCATCATGCCACCAGCACGGTGTACATCTTCAATATGATATTCTTGAGTTGCCGGCGCAACTTTACATAAAAATGGCGTTTTGCGAGAGAGCTCATCGATATGGCTCATATCAAAATCAACCCCACCTTCTTGCGCCGCTGCCAATAAATGTAATACCGTATTTGATGACCCGCCCATTGCTATATCTAAGGTCATCGCATTCATAAAGGCCGCTCTATTCGCGATATTTCGAGGTAATACGGCTTCATTATCTTTTTGATAATAATCATTGCACAGAGCAACTATACGCTTACCTGCCGCTTCATATAATTGTTGACGATCTTTATGTGTCGCTAACGTTGTACCATTGCCCGGCAATGCCAGTCCAAGCGCTTCTAGTAAACAATTCATTGAATTTGCCGTAAACATGCCCGAACATGATCCACACGTTGGACACGCTGAGCGTTCAACTTGCTCTGAGTCTTCATCACTCACGGTTGGATCTGCGCCTTTAACCATGGCATCAACCAAATCCAATTTGATATCAATATCGGCCAAGCGGGTTTTTCCGGCTTCCATTGGCCCACCCGACACAAAAATCACAGGTATATTCAAACGCAGTGCAGCCAACAGCATTCCTGGTGTAATTTTGTCGCAATTTGAAATACACACCATGGCATCAGCACAATGTGCATTCACCATATATTCTACTGAGTCAGCAATTAAATCACGCGAAGGTAAAGAATACAGCATGCCACCATGGCCCATTGCGATACCATCATCAATTGCTATGGTATTAAACTCGCGAGGGACGCCCCCAGCATCACGGATGGTATCCGCCATCAATTCGCTGAGCTGATTGAGATGAACATGGCCCGGAACAAATTGCGTGTAAGAATTTACGACAGCAACAATTGGCTTCTCAAAATCACTGTCTGTCATGCCTGTTGCACGCCAAAGCGCCCTTGCGCCTGCGCGTTTTCTGCCTTCGGTGGTGGTTTTACTTCTTAACTTGGCCATGCTTAACCCTTTAATGTTGTGCGCCGTTACTATATGTACAACGACGACGTTTCCTCATTCCCAATGCAGCCACATTACTGTGGCTGAGCGCTATTCTCACTATTGATTGACGTACTCTAACCAACCATTTGTGTCGTCACTTTGTCCTTTTACTAAATCGAAATACGCTTTTTGCAACTCTTCAGTAATTGGACCACGTTTACCATTACCCACCTGGATCTGGTCAACGCTGCGAACTGGCACAACTTCAGCTGCTGTGCCCGTCATAAAGAACTCATCAGCTAAATACAATGCTTCACGTGCTATAGACTCTTCACGTACTTCATAGCCCCTAGCTCGGGCTAGTTCCATGAGTGTATCTCGCGTTAAGCCTGGTAAAATACACGCCGTTGTTGGTGGTGTGTAAAGTATCCCTTTTTTAATAACAAATAGATTCTCACCCGCGCCTTCACTTAAACAACCATTGACATCGAGGGCAATACCTTCAACATAGCCATTGCGCTTGGCTTCACCTGAAATCAATTGTGAAGACAAATAATTACCACCAGCCTTTGCCGCTGTCGGCATAGTATTTGGTGCTAAACGATTCCAAGATGAAATACACACATCAACGCCATCAGCTAAACTGTCATCACCTAAATATGCGCCCCACTGCATCGCGGCAACAGTGACATCAGCTAAATGCGATTTCGGATTTAACCCTAAACCAACATTCCCTAAAAAAGCAAAAGGTCGGATATAAGCATCTTTAAAACCATTCTCGCGCACTGCATCTTTACACGCCTGAATGATCTGCTCAGCAGTAAATGGAATTTCCATACGATAAATTTTTGCTGAATCGTATAACCGTTGAATATGATCCGTTAAACGAAAAATCGCCGGGCCATTCGGCGTATCATAGGCACGTATTCCCTCAAACACCGAGCTACCATAATGTAATGCATGGCTAAGTACGTGAGTTGTTGCTTGCTCGTAAGGGATCATTTCGCCGTTATGCCAAATCAATTCCGAAGTTTTAGTCATTTGTAATACCTTGTTCTTTTCTTAATAATTAATTTTAAATTGCCTGTTGCTGTAATGAGTGCAAATCAACCGTATGCACTTCAACCAGCTTACTCAGTTGTGATGTTAATAGATAGATCGGCTTATCACTGTCGACTGTCATTTTGACGTGAAATAATTCGTCATGGCCCTCCATCTCTAACTGAGTCAAACGAAACCCTCTGTGACGTGCAACTCGGAGAAAACGCTCGACAGCAATGCCTTGATTTTTAACTGAGATTGTTAGTTGATGTTTCATTGCGCTTTCTCCGTCATCATTTCATCATTAGCAGCCCCTGGTGGTACCAAAGGCCAAACATTTTCTTTATCGTCTATACATGCATGTACAATATAGGGCCCTGTTGAATTAACTAACGCATCTATCGCACTATCCACTTCATCTGCATGAGTAATAGTTTGACCTGGAATACCAAATACAGCCGCTAATTGCACAAAATCAGGGTTATCAGATAAATTAGTCTCACTGTAACGTCCTTCAAAAAAGAGTTGCTGCCACTGACGTACCATACCCAAACGTTGGTTATCTAAAATAACGATTTTCACTGGTAAATTATTGCGTCTTATGGTCGCAAGTTCCTGAATGTTCATCATGATAGAACCATCACCCGATACGGTCACAACCATATTCTGTGGACGCGCTATTTGTGCACCTATTGCCGCAGGTAAGCCAAAGCCCATAGTGCCGGCACCACCACTGCTAAGGTGATTGCTTGGGTGACTGAACGTCATATGTTGTGCAACCCACATTTGATGCTGACCCACGTCACAACATACCACCCCATCAGTTGGCATTTTCTTACTGAGCTCTTTCAGTAAATACGGCGCAAACACTTTTTCACCTGGGTAGTCATAACGCCAAGCATGTTGCTGCTTTAGCTGTATTATTGTCCTCAACCATGCTTCATCAGTGACAAAGCACCCAAGTGCCGGTATCGAGGCTTTAAGATCCGCTATCAAAGAAGCGGCTACCGGCTTACGTTTACCCACTTCCGCAGGGTCTATATCCAAATGAATAACTTTTGCCTTAGCGGCAAATTTTGCTAGATTTCCGGTCACTCTATCGTCAAAGCGCGCGCCGATACATACAAGCAAATCACATTCTTGCACCGCAATATTAGCAGCTTGACCACCATGCATACCCAACATACCTAAATCGTATTCATATTCAGGCAAAACGCTTCCTAATGCCTTTAATGTCGAGACGGCTGGCATCTGAGTTTTATTCAAAAACTGCATCAACTCGGCTTGCGCGCCAGCACTTTGCACACCCCCACCCACATAGGCGATAGGACGCTTAGCTTCAGACAGTAATAATTCCGCTTTTTGTACTTCACTATTGAGTAATTCTGGTAACTTCTCCTCCATCGCAAGCCAAGGCTGAAAAGGGGCCGAGGCTAGCTGGATATCTTTGGGAATATCCACCAGTACTGGGCCCGGACGACCAGACATGGCTAAATGCATAGCCTCTTGTAGCACTTCAGCTAAATCTTCAGCTCGCTCAACCATATAACTGTGCTTCGTGCATGATAAAGACATACCTAAAACATCAATCTCTTGAAAAGCATCAGAGCCAATAGCTGCGGTCGGCACTTGGCCTGTGATTGCAAGCAAAGGTACAGAATCCATCATTGCATCTGCCAATGCAGTGATCAAATTGGTGGCACCAGGCCCTGATGTCGCAAAACACACTCCCAGCTTCCCTGTACTACGTGCATAACCAACCGCCGCAAAACCTGCACCTTGCTCATGACGCGTCAAATAATGCTTCACAGGCGCACCATAAAGGGCGTCGTAGATGGGCATAATTGCCCCTCCGGGATAACCAAAGACTTCTTGAACGCCGTGTTTGGCAAGTAAGTCGATAAGTAATTGTGCGCCTGTCATTATTTTCCCCATTCCCAATCGTTCAAATTATCACTAAGAAATTTAGCCCTAAAACCAAGAAGCCCCCCGAACTTTTCAGTGCGGGGGGCTTCTCGTTGATGCTTTTTAAAGCACTAACTCGCCCCCGCGGTAATAATAATTACCACGTTTATAATCACGACTAGAGTTAGTACTTTTGTTAGCATACTGAATATCACCAAATTAAATTATTTACGTAACGACAAATCGCTGTTTCTCGACTTGCCTTGTTCTTTTTCTATTAGTAACCCGAAGCCCAACCCAAGTCAACCATAAAAACAATGCTTAATATCAATGAAAAACACTTTGCAAAGGTTTTTCAATCCACACAAAGCAATGTTTCGAATAAAAAAACCTGAATTTTACAATTTCTTTTTGTTTTGACGTGTTCATATTTTATTTACAACACATTTCATCCTGTAAAAAAATCATATGAAACTTTTATGATCTACTCGGTATTTTGATTATGATGATACATCACAATCTATTCTAGGGAATACCATGGCAACCTACACTTCTCGCCTTATCGTCATTTTCATCATCGGCTTTTTATTTCTATTTAGCCACAACGGGCATACAACACCTGCGTTATACAAAATCGAAAAGTCAGGGATCACATCCTATTTATTGGGCACTGTACATGTAGGTGATGAATCAATGAAGGGGCTTAATCAAATGGTCACTACAGCGATTGATGCCAGCAGTGCTGTCATTGTTGAAGTCAATATTAACAACTTATCACCCCTTGAAATACAACGTCGCTCAGCACCATTTATGTTACTCACCCCACCTAACACCTTAAAGAATCAACTAAGTAAAAAAAATTACGCCCAATTAAAAACGTATCTAGCCGAAAAAGAAATCGATATTGCAGTATTTAATCAATATGCACCTTGGGCAGTTATGGTTACAGTATTACAAATGGAATACCAGAAATTAGGGTTCAAAGATGATTTTGGCATTGATAAGCAGGTGCTTAACTATGCAAACATGAAACAAAAACCCATCATTGAATTAGAAACACTGGAACAACAATTAGCCATGTTTAAGCGCTTAAGTGCACAAGGTGACAGTATGTTAACCGAAACATTCAAACAAATGGGTGATATAGAGCACTACTTTTTAGATTTGATCCGCGCTTGGAAGCAAGGTGATATGACCACACTCAGTAAATACTACAATTTAAGCTTTGACGACAGTACTTATGGAAGGTTTAGTGAGCAAGTCATGCTCATTGAACGTAATAATAATTGGGTAAATATGTTAACTAAGCAACTGACAAAACAATCTTTATTTATCGCAGTCGGTGCCCTACACCTGCCAGAAAAACACGGCCTAATAGCGCAATTACAACAGCACGGTTTTGCCATTACCAATATTTCAGTAAAATAAGACTCACGCCTTTATTATGCCAAATGTACTGAACGCTCCCACATTTGGCATAGTGAAGCGCCTGCCTCCAACTTTTGATTTAAACCTTTTCAGCTTATTTCACGTCACACCCTATAAATACATAAATTGGGGTTTAGAACATGAAGACGATTGTACTTTTAGTGCTTTTAGCAGCCATCAACACGGCAAACGCCGCTGACAATCATATCATTAAACAGCATTTTGCAATTGAAGACAGCCAAGTGCTGGAAATTGACGTACCGGTCGGTAACTTAGAAATGATCGCCTATGATGGTGAACAGATTGAAGTATCAGTTGTTTTAAAATCGCAACAACACGGCAATTGGTACCCACACACCAACAACCTATCTGATATAAAATTAAAAAGCCAACGCAACCAAAATAAATTGTCACTGTCAATTGATGAGGAAAACTTGCAACAACATTGGCACGTAAAAGTACCAACTGCCTTTCGCTTAGATATCGAAATAGGCGTAGGCAATGTTGATATTGCAGACCTTGACAATTCCGCAGAGGTTGAGGTTGGCGTGGGCAAGGTACGCATTGATACCTACGTATCTGATTTTAACTCTGTATCTTTAGAGTCTGCTGTAGGCAACACCAGCTTAATTGGGTTAGTCAACAAAGCTCAGCATCACAAAAAAGTGATTCACTCTGAGACCATATATCACGGTAAAGGCGCATATAACCTAGAGGTTGAAGTTGGGGTTGGAAATATTAAAGTACGTCATTGAATTAGCCCAACATGTTCAAGCGCTGTGCGTACTGACTCTTTCCTTAATGGTTTCAGAATGGTCACGTCAGCACCCAACGCTTTTGCTCGATTTAATTCTACTGGTTCATTATTTGCGGTCACAACAATGATGGGTTCAGATAATCCCAGTGTTTGTCGAATATATTCAATGGCCTGAAAGCCATCCATCACCGGCATATTTAAATCCATAAAAATCACATCATAATGATGAGTACTCAAATCATCGACAGCTGCCAATCCATGCTCAACATGCTTCACGGTAATTGAAAATGTCTCTAGTACTTTTTTAATTATCTTTGCATTTAATGGGTTATCTTCCACTAATAAACCAGTTAAAGGCCTTAGTTGACAATGTTGTTCTCGTCGGCTGTGCACGAGATAAATAGGAGTTTTTACCCGTACCACGGTACCGCTAGGTAGCCCCTTTTCAAATTCTATGTCTCCGCCCATGGCATCTAACAACCATTTACACCGTACCAAGCCTAGCTGCAAACCTTGAAAGTGTGTCTCTGTCACATTGCTTGAAAGCGGCGAAACACCAGAAAAACCACACCCGGTATCTTTTACGGCGATCTGCAAGTAAGTCTGAGTTTCATCTAAATACACCTCGATTAATACACTGCCTTGCTCGGTGAACTTAATCGCATTATCAACTAATTGGCCAATGATCCACGCCAGGTGTTCATGATCACAAGCAATAACCAATGATGTAGAAAATGAAAACTCGGTCTCTAATGCTATCTTTTTCCGCTGTGCTTCATATTCATGGGGTGAAATCGCCTGCATCAGCGTTTGAGTAAGATCATCAGGCACCACCGACACCAGAATATCTCCTTGCTCCCAACGACTAAACTCTTGAATTGCATTCAATTGGTTAACTAATTGCTTCGCCGACACCTCTACTTGTGTCAGCTGTGATTGCGCCCCATCTTGGCGGTATAGGTTTAAAAAACCCAAAATAGCTTGTAAAGGCGTTCTTAACTCATGACTTGCACGAGCAAGAAAGTGCGTTTTCATGGTTAAGGCATGCTGCGTTTCTTGTTTTTGAAGTTCAAGAGAATCGATTGTATCCCTTACCTTTTTCTCCATTGGTTTAAAGATAAATACCACTTCTAACCAAAGCACAACGATTGCACTGACCCAGAATACAAATTCAAACAAACGTGTTAATGCCACTTTACGATTAGCACCTTGCTCAAAAAGTTGCACAGCTTGTTGTTGATAAAATAGTAATACCTGTGCTTCATTGGCCATCTTAATAGCCACCTCTGCATTGAAGGTTTTAGAGTCATATAACGCTAAAAAGTCTAGGCTCCGTTTATTCAAATTAGCCGGCGCATCAAAATATAATGTCATTAACGCTTCAGACAAAAATACATATTTCCCCTCTTTTTCACCTAGGATCATCTGATGATTGGCCGAAAATACGCGCACACTTTTATCCAACTCTGTAAAAAGTGTCTGGGTGAGCCTTTGCTCTTTTTTATAAAAAACAATTTGATTGACGTGTAACGCTATTTTCTGTGCCAACATACGTTGCATACCAGCACGATTAATAAGCTCCGCATCCTCTTGTTTTTGCTGTAAAAGATATTGCATCGCCGCAGCCGCCAATGTGACTAACACCCCCATTACCAACACTGCGATAAAATAACGGCTGCGCATAGACTTAATGATATTACGCATATTAACTTATCCACCCTATTTGCCCATAAAGTGTAGTGTAAAAATTGAAAACTAACATAACCTCACTTGACACCTAGATGGCTAAAGTGTTTCAATGCGTGCTCACCCTATTTGAGGGTCAATGTAAACTCACCGAGTAATATGTTGGCCTAGGGCTGGAAGAGGTGCGTTATTCAGGTACTTGTGTTGAGGAGAGCAAACTCCCATGACACACAAGGAGGGGAACTAACGCCGAGAAATATATACTATTTGCTCAGTATACATTTCGGGCGACTGGGTTGAATCCCAGCGACTGTCACCAATTGCAGCGTTAATCATATTAACAACGCACATATGTTTGGTGGAGAGCTTCTGGTCTTAAAATAATAAGGCCACTTGCCTTGTCATTTTTAAGTCCATTGCTCTTCGAATTTTAACTGTTCGAAGTTTGGACTCACTCCAGACCCCGAACAAGATATAAGTTCGGTAGAGATGAAATCACAATACGATTTATCCAACTATCCGTTGTGGACAGCCTTAGTTACGCCTTTTGATGCGAATAACCAAGTTGACTATGACACTTTACATTCGCTTGTGAATGAACAAGCGCAAGCAAATAACGGTATTCTCCTGCTTGGCAGTACTGGTGAAGGGCTGGCCTTAAGCTCTGCTGAGCATAAGTGCATTGTCGAGACTGTTTGCAACATGCAATTAGACGTCCCTATTATGGTGGCTGTGGGCGGTATGAACTTGCAAGATCAGTCCGAATGGGTGGCGTTTTGTAATACCCAGCCGATTCATGCACTGTTGCTTGGCTCTCCGTTATACACAAAACCTGGGGTAGTCGGCCAAACACAATGGTTTGACACCCTGCTGAGCGCCACTGACTTACCTTGTATGTTATACAACGTACCTGGACGCAGTGGGGTATCCATCAAACCCCAAGTGCTCAAAAATCTAGCCCACCATAAAAATTTATGGGCACTCAAAGAGGCCAGCGGTGATATTGGAGTGTTTGAAGCTTTCAGAAAAGCCAATCCAACTCTCGCTATTTTTAGTGGCGATGACGGCCTCATGCCATATTTTGCTCAAGCCGGAGCTGCTGGACTCGTATCCGTGGCCGCAAATGCCTGGCCAAAGCAAACCGCTGAGTTTGTTCGTCGCTCGTTAGCGGGGACTTTTCCTAACTTGTTTACAACTTGGACTGATGCTGTTAATAGCCTATTTTCAGTGGCTAATCCCATTCCAGTCAAAGTATTAATGCATGTACAGGGCAAACTTAGTACCCCTAATTTACGTCCTCCATTAACGCACCTAGAGTTGCCGTGTACTCAGGCAATTGACCGTGCAAACACCACAATTTTATCTTGGAATTAAGGCAGTTATTATGAGCTGGTTAGAACTATTAAACAATTTAGAAAATGGCAGTGTACGTGCTGCGACACAAGACGAACAAGGCAACTGGCACGCTAATATCGAAGTAAAGCAAGGTATTTTAGAAGCTTTTAAAAATGGCAATAATATTGAATTCCCGGGTGGTTTTGTTGATAAACATAATTTAGCGCCACAAGGGTTTGCAGCTGAAGCAGGCGTTCGTATGGTCCCTGGTGGCAGTAGTGTTCGCCGTGGTGCGCATGTTGCATCGGGTACCATTATCATGCCACCAGCATATGTGAATATCGGTGCCTACATAGGTGAAGGTACTATGGTCGATAGCCACGCATTAGTAGGATCATGTGCTCAAGTAGGTAAAAATGTACATTTAAGTGCCGCAGTCCAACTTGGTGGTGTACTTGAGCCTATCGGTGCAAGCCCTGTCGTTATTGAAGACGACGCATTTATCGGTGCAGGCTGTGTGATTGTTGAAGGTGTTGTGGTAAAAAAAGGGGCCGTTTTGGCACCCGGCGTACGTTTATCAGCGACGATCCCTGTCTATGACTGTATCAACGAGCGTCAACTAGACAAAGGCGAAGCTATTCCAGAAAATGCCATTGTTATTCCAGGCTCTCGACCATCGTCAAGTAAGTGGGGCCGTGAGCAAGGCTTGAATATGTCGTGTGCACTTATCGTCAAATATCGTGATGAACAAAGCGATGCTTCTTTAGAATTAGAAGAGGTATTACGATAATGACTTTTTTGAGCACACCATTACGTCAAACTATTACTGAGTTGACTAAACAAGAACATACTCCGTTTTTTGTTTATGACTTAGATGGCTTACTGTCACACCTAAAACCACTCACAGCGCAATCTGTTGTGAAGCTATGGTACGCAGTTAAAGCTAATCCTTTATCTAACGTGATCCAAACCTTAGATAAAGCGGGGTTTGATTTTGATGTGGCCAGTAACGGTGAACTTGACCAAGTTTTACGTCAAGGTATCGATGCCAGCCGAGTGCTCAATACTGGACCTGCCAAATCAAAAAGGCAGATCCAGCACTTTCTGTCACAAGGTGTACGTACCTTTGTGGCAGAAAGCCATAATCAAGTTAAGTGGCTTAATGATGCTGCTGAAGAATTAGATATTCAACTGCGTATTTTACTTAGAGTACAGCTGCGCTGGCCTGAAGGTGAGAAAAACCCACTTGGTGGTGATAGCCTAACACCTTTTGGATTAGGCGTTGAACAATGGCACTCGTTGCAAATAAGTAAATACCAAGCCCTGAATTTTGTTGGCCTGCACATTTTCCAATGGGGCAACATGTTAAGTACTGAGAAGCTCGCGCAACTTTGGACGCAAATGGTGCCGCCACTAAAAGCTCTGGCCGATAACTTGGGCTTCAAATTAGACATATTAGACTTAGGCGGTGGCTTAGGGATCCCTTACTCTGAAAATGACGCTCAGTTAACTTGGCCAACTTTGATTGACGCACTCGCACAAATTAAGGCATCAGCTGGCGTAACAGAGCTGTGGATGGAGCTTGGTCGATATGCTGTGGGAGAGTTTGGTCATTATGCCAACCCTGTCGTTGAACAAAAACAAAACTATGATGAGCATCAACTTATTATGTCGGGTGGTATTAATCACCTGTTGCGTCCAGCAGTGACCAACCAAGCATTCCCTTGTGAACTACTACGTAATTCAAGCGCGGCATCTCGCAGCTATGTGCTCCATGGCCCGTTATGCACAGCCTTAGATAATTTAGGCTATCACACGTTACCTAAAGATATACACGAGCAAGACTGGTTGGTATTCAGCCAATGCGGCGCGTATGGCTTTACAGAAAGTATGCCCTACTTTTTATGTCATGAATTACCAGCTGAGTATGTGATTGAGCACGGCAAAATATGCCACGTCAGAGCTATGCAGCATGCCAGTGATTATTTAAGGTAAGGAGCCAATATGACCCCAATTAAGCAAGAAAATATTCAAGTGGGTGAAATAGCAAACGGGCTACCATTAACGATTCCTGTGTATCGTTTAAAAGGCAATGGCACCGGCCCACGCGTCTATATTCAGGCCAATATGCATGGTGCAGAAGTGCAAGGCAATGCCGTTATTTATCAATTACTAGAACAGTTGCAACAACAGACATTGGCTGGTGATATTACGTTAGTCCCTTACGCCAATCCTATTGGATGTAACCAAAAGTCTGGGGAATTTACGCTAGGCCGCTTTGACCCAATTACAGGCACCAATTGGAATCGCATGTATCAAAGTCATCTACCATTAGTGGATACCTTTGTTGCTGAACATCTCGACAGCTCCTTAAGCGAAATTAAACACCAGTTCTCAGCAGCTTTAGTACAAGCGACACAAGCTATGCTTGATGGGCCAGCATACAGTATAAATACCGGTAAACGCATAGCTTTAAACCTACAACGCTTAGCCCATGAAGCCGACATTGTACTGGACTTACACACTGGGCCTATTTCATCTAAACATCTATATTGCCCAGAATATGCCAAGGCGAGTGCCAGTTACTTTAATATTCCCCATGTGCTGCTCATTCCCAACGACTTTGATGGTGCACTTGATGAAGCCAGTTTTTGTCCGTGGTGGGCATTGAGTGAAGCCTATAAAAAACAGGGGCGAGATATACCTGTTTTAGTTGAAGCATTCACTGTTGAACTTGGCTCTCAAGAAAAAATTGACTTAACCGAAGCCAAAGCAGATGCAGCAAGTCTACTCAGCTACTTAAGCTATAAAGAAGCGTTGCTAAACTCGCCATTTAAACCACAAGCAATGGTCCGCTACGGTTGTATGCTGCAAGATTACCTAGCCTACTATGCACCAATGGGTGGCATGGTTGAATACACAGCGGCACTGGGCAGCCATATAAAAGCAGGTGACACAATCGCTCATATTTTGCGCATGGAGCGTTACCTGTCGGAGCAACCTTTGCACAGCATCACTTTAGATAAAGATGCCATTGCTATCTTGCATTTTGCGTCAGCAAGCGTCAACCAAGGAACTGAGTTGTATAAGTTCTTTACTAATTACTTTGAGCTATAGCTCAATCACAATATTGCGTGAGAGTAAGCTGGTATCAACCTGCTTACTAAGGAATGGCGGCGATGCCGCCAACCTTTTTTCATTCAGATCCGCTAACTAGCATATTTGACCCCAAACCTAAACAGCAGTTATTCATCCTCATTTAATATAAAGCGGTGTATAATTGTCACTTCAATAATATTCTATGAAACAATACACTATGGAACTGCGTTCACTTGTTTTTGGTACTTTACTTTCAGGGCTTTCATTTACAACTCTCGCTGAGACACCTGCAAACAACGATGAGATTGATCTAGTTAAGCAATGCATTCTGAATGAAATTATTGGTGGCGATAAAAAGCAAACAATTGAGCAACTGAGGACTCGATGCGCTAAGCTGGATGCCGCAAGACAGCTCAGTTCTTTAGATAAGCGCGTAGCGCGAGAGCGAGTCGGTGAAAAAAACCGTAATGTACTTACACCACATCACCGTAACTATATTTTGCCTGTATCCTACATAAGCAACCCTAATAATCGCCCTTTCGATGGTCTTAAGAATATTGATGCGGAAGCGGGTGAGCCGCTTGATAACTTTGAAGCGAAATATCAACTGTCTCTTAAAATACCACTTTATAGCGATTTTTCTGATAGTGACCAAGCCATTTATATGGGCTTCACTTTACAATCTTACTGGCAGCTTTATAACAAAGATATCTCTTCACCGTTTCGTGAAACCAATTATGAGCCAGAACTATTCTGGGTTAACTTCCTAGATGATGAAAATGTCCTTTGGGGTGATGAAATGGCGATAGTGTTAGGTATCTCTCACCAATCTAATGGTAGAAGTCAACCTAACTCACGTTCTTGGAACCGTATTTATGCAAATTTCATATGGGAAAATAATGGTTTTGTCTTCAGTTTCAAACCTTGGTATCGACTGCCAGAAGAGCGTAAAACTGATGTACTAACGGCCAAAGGAGACGACAATCCAGATATTCATAAATATATGGGTTACTTCGAGCTCAGTGGGGTGTATAGATATAAAGAGCATGAATTTGGCTTTACTGCGCGAAATAACCTTAACAGCGACAATCGGGGCGCTCTACAAATTGACTGGTCATTCCCTATCTGGGGAAAATTACGAGGCTACGCACAATACTTTAATGGCTACGGTGAAAGCTTGATTGACTATAACGCAGACATTCAACGATTTGGGGTGGGTATACTGCTTACCGATATTTTATAAATACCACGCTCTACCCTGAAAATAGACCCACGATATAAAAAAGCGCCCTATTTATGGCGCTTCTTATTGTCATTACTCGTCTTCAGATAGGCTTTTTTTATCTCGCCTTTGATAAAATATTGCCGCAAGTAAATAACCAACACATACATACATGTTCAGTATAGGAATACAGGATGAAATTATTGCAGGCTTTTTCCTGAAACCCTTTAACTTCGCAATCAATAAATTAAACGGCAAAGCAATAATTACAGAGCCGACCACCACTAAAAATATTGGGTGCAATTCACCTGTTCTAAATAGTTCTAAAAATTCCATGTGACACCTTTGTATATTATTCTGGGGAAATGGGCACTATGGTCACACTTCCTCCGCCACTACCCCCCATCCAACCTTCGCTGTACACCACCGTAACTGCAATACCGTATTCAGCAGCCTTATCTAAAAACCGCTGTAATCCTGCACTACTGCTAAACGAGTATTGGCCCTGAATTGACGAACCAGTATCGGGGATTTTGTTACCATTGATGTCCCGAGCGCTGTTGGCTTTATAATTTAACTGCAAAACGGCACTACCTGCTGTCGCAGTGGTCATGATCAGTACAGACCCATCTTCAAACTTAAACCTCAGTTCAAGACCACTTAGCGGACCAACAACTGCACCACCAAAGATTGATGTTAATTGTGCTGACCAATACGTAAGTGGATAAGCAGATTTATACCAGCTATCTAACTTATCGTGGTTACTGAAATTTTGCGACAAACTCCATGCACTCCCTAACCCTGAAGAGGATGGGACTGGCACCGTAGTTGACGCCTCTATACTGTTGAAATACGTATGCGCTTGATTCACTCTGTTCTGCAAATCTGAAGAAGTTGCGGTATATCGACCGGTCACCACAGTGACTAATTCACCACGACGATCTAACTCTGGTCTAGACGTCACTCTAAACGACTTAACTAAGCCATTTTTAATACTAATAACATGCACATTATACTCAGAGCTAACACTGTCATACTCAGTCATCTCTTTCACTTTACTCACCGCTTTGGTGTGCATTTGCACTGCCGAAGAGCACGGATTACAAGTCACATTAATCGCAGCTTTGCTATCGTGAGTAAATAATAAAAGTAAAAAACAAAATGTAATAATGAGAAGTTTGCTATGTTTCATTTTCTATGTCCTTATAGGTAATTGCAGTTATCCATTAACTGACAATTTACAAGCTAGACCAAGAGCTGATATTAAGCAATTATTTAGTAGGTAATAACACGAAAAAAATAGTATTTAAGTTTTATTTTTAAATCGATGTGCTATTTAAGGATACACGCTATCCTGTTCTTAACATGCAAATTATGAACAACGCGTGCGCGCAGTATCCTGCTATGCTAAAGGCGATGAACTTTAGTGCATCACCTTTGAATTTATTGAGACCATCAAATATTATTTGAGTTGCTGAGTGAGCCAATACAAATCTGAGTGAATACCTGCGGCGGTGACTTCTTTACCTGCACCAGGCCCTTGGATAACAAGCGGGTTTTGTTCATACCACACGCTTTTGATCACGAAAATGTTGTCACCCGGTGTTAAATTCGCAATCGCCGAGCCTGCCTCAGCAAAAGCAATTCCAACTTTTGCAGTCACTTTACCACTGTCGCTAATAATTAATTGCCCTGTGTAACGGAGCGATTTACCTTCATCATCTGCTTGTTGGTATTTCACAGCATAAAATGTGTCTAATTCATCACGTTTCGCTAAAAAATCATCCCAACTACCTTCAGCTAAATGCACCGGCATTAGAGGTTCTAATGCAATGTCATCAACATCGAGTTCTAAGCCTAAATCTCGCGCCAATATGAGCAACTTTCGTTGCATATCTCTACCTGATAAGTCTTCTCTGGGATCTGGTTCGGTATACCCCATTTCTTGTGCAGCAAGCACCAAGTCAGAAAACTTTTGATCAACAGTAAAACTGCTACATAACCAAGAAAGCGTGCCTGAAAATACCCCTTCAATTGACGTGATCACATCACCGCTATTTTGTAAGTCAGCCAAGGCAAAATTGATAGGCAAACCCGCACCAACACTGGTGTTATAACGCCAATGTAAATTACGCTCACGTTGCTGCTCTCGTAATAACTGATACCAACCTCTGTCGGCAGTGCCTGCGTATTTATTGGCGCTGATCAAGTGACAATCACTTGCCACAAAGTCTGGATACAGCAAACTAAATGCTTCACTTGCGGTGATATCAATCACCACTTTATGTTCATAATCTAACTCTGAAATGTGTTCAACAAGCGACTTACTGTTGTAACTCTGCGCTTCATTTTTCCATTGTGTCTGCCATGCCGATAACTCGATACCGCTCGGTGAAAACACCATCTCTTTTGAGCGCAGTAAACCAACAACCTTTAAATCAAACTGTGATTGCAAACGGGTAATTTGCTGCTCGCATTGTTGTAAAAATACATCTCCGACATTACCAATGCCGGCAATAATTACCGCAATCTCCCGACCTTTATTGATAAGCTTATCGTGCAATACAGCCAAAAGATCACTGTCTAATGCCTGATCGGTCAAGAACAAAGCGTAATCACTGTCTTGATGAGCAAAGCGAACGACCACTTCACGATCATGGAATAATTGCTCGGCTTGCTGCTTGAGCCCTGAGAGCTCTGAGGAAGACGCAACCAGTGCACACCCTTGCAAGTTGCTTTCTACAATATTAATGCGCCCAGCGAGCTGCTGTGCAACAATATGCGTGAATGTTGCAGGCAACAGTAAATACGCATCACCATTAACAATAAAATGATGAATACTGTGCTGAATAAGCTGACTTAACGTACGTACTTCACCCTTCGCTAAGTTTTCGACGCGTACTAAATCAAGGTTCTCAAAGGTGGTAATAAAGCGTTTTGCTTTGCTATACCCTTCTTTTACTATTTCTGTAGGTGACGCTTCAGGCTCATAACTGCTGCGCACTTGTAGCTTGATGTTACTTCCCTTTAAAGGAGAGAGCGTCTTAGCATGCAGCACTGGATTACCTAGTCTTGCCAATAAATTTGCTTGAGCACGGCACACCTTTGGGTATTTAAGCGCACTGCTCACTTTGCGTGGATCGGTGCTATACACCCCCTGCGTATCGGTCCAGATTGAGACGGCACTGGCATCAATATAACTGGCGAGTAGCGTAGCACTATAGTCACTGCCATTACGACCTAATGTGACGGTATTTTTATCACAATCTTGTGCAATAAACCCGGTAACCACATAGACCACTGCATCTTGCAACTGGGCATAACATGTTGCTTTATTCTGTTGGTGTAGCAATTGCGCATCATGCAACGTAAACAATTGGCGGGCATCAATGCTGCGTGCAGCTACTTTAAGCTCATTTAGATAATGCGCTAATAACCGAGCCGACCATAGCTCACCATGGGCTAGTAAGGGAGATTCTTGTAATTCTGATTGTTGCGCTAATTGAGTAATGGCAACTAACTCAGCGTCTAGCTGCGCTTTGAGTGCTCGGTGTACATCGCCAGAGAACAACTCGTCAACCAGCTCACTCTGGTGCTTTTCCAACTGAATCAATACGTCTGAAAACGCTTGTTGATCTTGCTGTTGATAACTTTGCCAAAGCTTCACTAACGTGTTTGTGGTTTTACCCGCCGCAGAAACCACCACACAATCACCACTTTTACAATGCCCAAGTATTATTTGCGCAACGGCTTGATAGCGTGACGCAGAGCTTAAGCTTGAGCCACCGAATTTATGTACTACTCTTGTCATTTTTCTACCACAAAACCGTATGAGCCGGTGTTAATTTAAAAGTTTTTGCCTCATCAGATCCTGTGCTTTGACCTGGTGTAGTGCGTTTAAACGCTTGCTCTAGATCAGCCACCAAGTCATCTAGTTCTTCAATACCCACAGAAATTCGAATCAGCGTATCTCCTACGCCCGCTTCAAGACGAGCTGTCGCATCCATACCCGCATGCGTCATGGTCGCAGGATGACAAATTAAGCTCTCTACACCACCCAGTGATTCCGCCAATGAAAACTCTTTTAAAGAGGTCAAGAATGCAGCAGAGTCATTTAACCCGCCTTTTATGTCAAAGCTCACCATGCCACCGAAGCCAGCTTGCTGCTTTTTGGCCAATTCATGTTGTGGATGAGATTCTAAACCAGGGTAATACACTTGACTCACATAGTCCGATTGCTCTAAGTATTTGGCAATCGCCAAGGCATTTTCTTGATGCTGCTTTAAACGTACATTCAGCGTTCGTAAGCCACGAAGCGTTAAATAGCTATCAAAGGGCGCGCCCGTAATGCCAATGTTATTTGCCCACCATGCTAGCTCCTCACCCAGTTCCGCAGTACGTGCGATCACGGCACCACCGACCACGTCTGAATGACCATTAATATATTTAGTGGTTGAGTGAACCACAATGTCTACACCAAACTTAATGGGGTTTTGTAATGCCGGTGACAAAAAAGTGTTATCTGCAGCAACTAGTGCACCTGCTTGCTTAGCGGTTTTCACCACAGCTTCTATGTCTGTCAGGCGAAGAATAGGGTTGCTCGGTGTCTCAATCCATACCACTTTTGGCTTTATATCTAAAATTTGCTGATAGCTTTCAGACTGTGTTAAATCAAGTACTACAAGGTTTAATAAGCCACGCTTTTGCAATGATGTGAATAAACGATAACTGCCGCCATAACAGTCATGGGGGATCACCAACGTATCATCGCTATTTAATAGTTGCGTCACTAAGTGAACAGCAGACATACCCGTTGCGGTAATAATGCCTCTTTCTCCGCCTTCTAGCTGAGCTAATGTTTCAGCTAAAATATCTCGATTAGGGTTACCACTGCGACCATAATCATAATCTCGTTTGGTATCAAAATCTGCAAATGAGTACGTAGTTGATAGGTATAACGGCGGTACGACCGCACCATGGTGCTTGTCTGCTTCTATGCCATGGCGTACTGCGATGGTTGATTTATTACGTTCACTCATATCATCACCTAGATAGTTGGATGTTTAGACGTCTAAAAGGTTAGATTAATAAATACTAGAAGTCAAAACATTTATACTGCTAAATGGCTATTTACTTAGTATTTGACTATCTTATTTAAACCGATAAAATTTCGCCACTTCAAAAAAATGATCGCGAATACGATCGAACGAAGCACTTACTATGGCAAGTAAAGGGGCTTTTGCCTAGACCATCACAAACAATGTCATATAATGACAACCAGTAAGTACATAGTTCCGTCGGATAGGCACTACACAATAAAGGCAACAACAACATTATGGCTAAATGGAATGGTGAATATGTTCACCCGTATGCAGAACACGGTAAAAAGTCTGAACAAGTAAAAAAGATCACTGTATCAATCCCGTTGAATGTATTGAAAGTGTTAACTGACGAGCGTACTCGCCGACAAGTTAATAATTTACGTCATGCAACCAATAGCGAGCTACTGTGTGAAGCATTTTTACATGCATTTACTGGGCAACCTTTGCCAAACGATGAAGATTTACGAAAAGATAATCCAGAAAAAGTACCTGAAGAAGTGCGTCAAATTATGGAGTCTATGGGGTTAGAAGTGCCTATCATTGATGAAGAATAGTCAATATGAAGCCCCGTCGTGGGCTTCCTATTCTTGTTTTTATACCCGATGATATCCTTTAACTTACTACCCGAAATAACCGTATCGCCGCAGTAATTAAACCCATTAACCTCATTCTTAATTACAATATACGCTTATTAATTCAATACACTTGTTATTACACATCACTTTACATCAGAAAACCTATCTTCATCGACCACATATGGCAAAAGCACGTTGCCTAAAACGCGCTCTGTAATTCGTATAACAGCGCAAGTCTATACATAGCAGAGTAAAATAGAAGTGATATAAACGACTGTGCGGGTATCGTGAAATAGTACAATGAAATGGCTATTGCTAAGCAATATCAGCATGCTGAGGTTAGTAAAAATATAGATGAATTTATACGGGCCTACAAAAACAAAAGCCCCAGCCAAAGGCCGGGGCTTTCAAAGACAAATCTTAAATTAGTTTAAAACTAAAATTAAGCTTGCTTAGGACGTGCAATAACGTCTACTAAAGTCCAAGATTTATTCTTAGAGATAGGAGCACATTCACGAATAGTAACTGTGTCGCCTGCTTTAGCTGTATTGCTCTCGTCATGTACGTGCAACTTAGTTGTACGCTTGATGTATTTACCGTAGATCGGGTGCTTAACCTGACGTTCGATACCTACAACAATAGACTTTTCCATCTTATCGCTGATCACACGACCTTGAAGAGTACGGATTTTATCAGTCATTATGCACCTGCCTTCTGGTTGATAACCGTTTTAACACGCGCAATACTGCGACGTACTTTTCTTAACTCGTGAGTCTGAGCTAGCTGACCAGTGCTTGTTTGCATGCGCAGGTTAAACTGCTCACGAAGAAGCTCAAGAAGTTCAGCATTAAGCTCTTCAACGCTTTTGTCTTTAAGTTCGCTAGCTTTCATCACATTACCGTCCGAGTTACAAATGTTGTTTTGAAAGGTAATTTACGAGCTGCAAGGTTGAATGCTTCACGAGCAAGCTCTTCTGGCACACCTTCCATCTCATAAAGTACTTTGCCTGGCTGGATTTCTGCAACCCAGTACTCAACAGAGCCTTTACCTTTACCCATACGAACTTCAAGCGGTTTGTTTGTGATTGGCTTGTCTGGGAACACACGGATCCAGATTTTACCTTGACGCTTTACGTGACGTGTCATAGCACGACGAGCTGCTTCAATTTGACGTGCAGTCATACGACCACGGCCAGTTGCTTTCAAACCGAAAGAACCGAAGCTTACTTTGTTTCCGCTTGTAGCAAGACCGCGGTTGCGACCTTTATGCATTTTACGGAATTTTGTACGTTTTGGCTGTAACATTAATCGCTACCCCTTACTTAGCACTTTTTTTGGCTTTCTTCGGTGCACGTTTAGCTGGCTTCTCTTGCTCTTGAACTAGTGGTAAACCACCAATTACTTCGCCTTTGAAGATCCAAACTTTAACACCGATGATGCCGTAAGTGGTTAAAGCTTCAGAAGTTGCGTAGTCGATATCAGCACGTAGAGTATGTAGAGGTACACGACCTTCACGATACCATTCAGAACGTGCGATTTCAGCGCCGCCTAGACGACCACTTACTTCAACTTTGATACCTTTAGCACCAATGCGCATTGCGTTTTGTACCGAGCGCTTCATAGCACGACGGAACATAACACGACGCTCTAACTGAGATGCAATACCGTCAGCAACTAATTGTGCGTCAAGTTCTGGCTTACGTACTTCAGAAATGTTGATCTGAGCAGGAACACCAGCGATCTTAGTTACAGCTTGACGAAGTTTTTCAACATCTTCGCCTTTCTTACCGATAACAACACCAGGACGAGCTGTGTGAATTGTTACACGGATAGATTTAGCTGGACGCTCAATAACGATTTTAGACACAGAAGCCGCTTTCAATTCCTTAGTAAGGAATGTACGTACTTTGTGATCGCCAAAAAGCTGTGCAGAGAAATCTTTTGTACTCGCGTACCAGGTAGAAACCCAAGGTTTAGAGATACCTAGGCGAATACCAGTAGGATGAACTTTTTGTCCCATTACTTATATCTCCTAGCTATCTGAAACCACAACAGTGATGTGGCTTGTACGCTTAAGGATGCGGTCTGCGCGTCCTTTAGCACGTGGCATAATACGTTTCATTGTAGGACCATCGTCCACAAAAACCGTAGCTACACGTAGCTCATCAATGTCAGCACCTTCGTTATGCTCTGCGTTAGCAATAGCAGACTCAAGTACTTTCTTAACCAATACAGCCGCTTTTTTAGGGCTGTATGCCAGGATTTCTAGTGCGCGATCTACCGGAAGTCCGCGGATCTGATCTGCAACTAGACGTGCTTTTTGCGCCGAACCAGAGGCGAATTTGTGTTTAGCTAATGCTTCCATCATATTCCCCTATTAACGCTTCTTCGCTTTCTTATCCGCAGCATGGCCGCGGTAAGTACGAGTAGGTGCAAACTCACCTAGTTTGTGACCGATCATTTCGTCTGTAACGAATACAGGTACGTGCTGACGACCATTATGGACAGCGATGGTCAATCCGATCATGTTAGGGATGATCATTGAACGACGGCTCCAAGTCTTTATAGGCTTCTTGTCACCGCTTTCCAACGCCTTCTCTACCTTCTTCAGCAAGTGTAGGTCTATAAATGGACCCTTCTTGAGAGAACGTGGCATGGCAATTCCTCAACTATTACTTAGTACGACGACGTACTATTAGTTTATCCGTACGCTTGTTCTTGCGCGTTTTAGCACCTTTAGTAGGCTTACCCCATGGAGACACAGGGTGACGACCACCAGAAGTACGACCTTCACCACCACCGTGTGGGTGATCAACCGGGTTCATGGCAACACCACGAACTGTCGGACGAATACCACGCCAGCGGTTAGCACCTGCTTTACCTAGTGAACGAAGCATATGCTCAGCATTGCCTACTTCACCTAAGGTAGCGCGACAGTCAGACTCAACTTTACGTACTTCGCCTGAACGAAGACGTAGAGTCACGTATTGACCTTCACGTGCTAGGATTTGAACGTATGCACCAGCAGAGCGTGCAATTTGCGCACCCTTACCAGGTTTTAACTCTACGTTGTGTACAGTCGAACCTACAGGCATGTTACGCATCGGTAATGTGTTACCAGCTTTGATAGGTGCATCAACACCTGACTGGATCTGATCACCGGCTTTAAGGCCTTTAGGTGCAATGATGTAACGACGCTCACCGTCTGCATATAATACAAGAGCGATGTTTGCGCTACGGTTAGGATCATACTCTAAACGCTCAACAGTGGCTGGAATGCCATCTTTAGTGCGTTTGAAGTCGATTAAACGATAGTGTTGCTTATGACCACCACCGATATGACGAACCGTGATACGACCGTTGTTGTTACGACCACCTGATTTAGAGTTTTTCTCTAAAAGCGGTGCGTATGGCTTACCCTTGTGTAGCTCAGAGTTAACCACTTTAACGACGTGACGACGACCCGCAGAAGTTGGTTTACACTTTTGAAGTGCCATAATTCTAACTCCCCTTATTACTCGGCGCCGCCGACAAAGTCTAGCTCGCTACCTTCTTTAAGAGTAACGTAGGCTTTTTTCCAGTCGCTACGACGACCGAAACGTTGACCTGTACGTTTTGTTTTACCCTTAACGTTTAGAGTGCGAACACCAGTTACTTCTACTTCAAAAAGCTTCTCAACTGCCGCTTTAACTTCAGCTTTAGTTGCATCGTTTACTACTTTGAAAACAATCGTGTTGTTTTCTTCAGCAGCGATCGTGCTTTTCTCAGAGATGTGTGGAGCAAGAATTACTTTTAAAAGACGTTCTTCACGGATCATGCTAGCGCCTCCTCAAGTTGCTTAATAGCACCTGCAGTAATAAGTACCTTATCGAATGCGATTAGGCTTACTGGGTCGATGCCAGCTACATCACGAGTGTCAACCTTATAAAGGTTACGTGAAGATAGGAATAGATTCTCATCTACTTCTTCAGTCACGATAAGCACGTCTTTAAGCTCAAGTTCTTTAAGCTTAGAAACTAATTCTTTTGTTTTTGGTGCTTCAAGACCAAAACTTTCAACAACGATTAAACGCTCTTGACGAACAAGCTCAGACAAAATGCTTTTGATTGCACCGCGATACATCTTACGGTTAACTTTTTGGCTGTGGTCTTGCGGCTTAGCTGCAAAACTTACACCACCGCTGCGCCAGATTGGGCTGCGGATTGTACCAGCACGTGCACGGCCAGTACCTTTTTGAGCGAATGGTTTTTTACCACCGCCTCTAACTTCAGAACGTGTCTTCTGAGCACGAGTACCTTGGCGAGCACCTGCTGCATATGCAACAACTACTTGGTGTACCAATGCTTCGTTAAACTCACGTCCAAAAGTAGCTTCGGAAACTTCAAGCGCGCCAGCGCCTTTAATTGCTAATTCCATCACTAAATCTCCAGGACTTATGCTTTAACAGCAGGTTTAACGATAACGTCGCCGCCAATAGCGCCAGGTACAGCACCTTTAACTAGAAGCAGATTACGTTCAGCGTCAACACGTACTAGTTCAAGATTCTGAGTCGTTACACGCTCAGCACCCATATGACCGGCCATTTTCTTACCTTTAAACACCTTACCAGGTGATTGGTTTTGACCGATTGAACCAGGAGCACGGTGAGACAAAGAGTTACCGTGTGTAGCGTCTTGCATGCTGAAGTTCCAGCGCTTAACACCACCTTGGAAACCTTTACCTTTCGAAGAACCGGTAACGTCTACTTTGTTGATATCAGTAAATAATTCAACAGTAAGTTCATTACCTACTTCAAAATCGCCTTCACCACCATTTAGGCGGAATTCCCACAGGCCACGACCCGCTTCAACACCAGCTTTTGCGAAATGACCCGCATCTGCTTTGTTTACACGGCTTGCTTTTTTCTCGCCTGCAGTAACTTGAAGCGCATTGTAACCATCTGTTGCGTCAGATTTGATCTGAGTAACACGGTTAGGCGTTGCTTCAATAACTGTCACAGGGATAGATACACCATCTTCAGTGAAGATGCGTGTCATACCCACTTTACGACCGACTAGACCTAATGCCATTTTCCTAAAACCTCTCTAATCTTCCGATTAACCCAGGCTGATTTGAACATCAACACCAGCAGCAAGGTCTAGGCGCATTAGAGCGTCTACAGTCTTGTCAGTTGGTTCTACGATGTCGATCAGACGTTTATGGGTGCGGATCTCATATTGATCTCGCGCATCTTTGTTCACGTGCGGAGAAGTCAATATTGTAAAACGTTCAAAGCGAGTTGGAAGTGGGATTGGACCACGTACCTGAGCGCCAGTGCGTTTCGCTGTTTCCACGATTTCCGCCGTTGATTGGTCAATCAAACGGTGGTCAAAAGCTTTTAGGCGAATACGAATGCGTTGATTTGACATTCTTTAACAACCTCAATTAAAAGAGCATTTAAAAAGAGCATAAAAATACCACCAGAACAAAATAATAAATTATTTGCCGGTTGGGATCTTTATTTCTACCATTGAACTCCAAATCGGAGTTCCTGTTTTAGCTTGAAATCCAAGCTCTATTTGCTTTCTAACTGTCTGCAACAGTAGAAAGTCCGCACATTATAATGATATTGGCGATAAATGCAACAAGCAATACTAAGTTTTATTTCATGTTCTGTTTAATCATTCAAAGTAAGCTTAAACTAACTACACCTGTTATATGTGCACTTTTACACTAATCTAATATAGTGCATTATCTCCAATTCAAGCTGAAATGGTCAGTCCAGTGAAAGCTTGCTATGCTATCACAAATTTTTAAATGTGGTGTTTTATGAGACTTATCTCGCAAGGTTTAAATCAACTTTCACAGTGGGCTAACGCATTATTAGTGAGGACTAAACTACTTCCCGAAAACCCCGTAGCACAATTTGAATTAAACCCTGAACTTCCAACATTTTATGTTGCTCGACTCAATGCTCGTTCTGACATTGCGGCACTCGATCGTGTCTGTAAAAAGCTAGCACTGCCTCGCCCAACACAAACACAGTCTATTGGTGAAAAGTCCATTCCTCGTTTTATTGGGCTACAAAATCCAACGCCACTGTTTTCTAAAAAAGCGAAACCCAGTAATGCGTTGGATATTGGTAAAGATATTTTTGAAGCTTTACAACTTACACCTGATTGTCAGGCCCAAATCATTCCAATCACAATACTGTGGGGCCGTAACCCAGGAAAAGAGAAACCGGGTATAGGCACGTTATTTTCACATTCTTTAACGCCTAGCTGGTTGCGAAAATGCTTTGTTTTACTATTTTCAGGCCGAGATAACTTAGTTCGCTTCAGTCAACCTATCGAGCTCAACCAACTTATCAACGACAAAGCCGATGTCGATGAATTACCACATAAACTTGTTCGTGTAGCACGAGTACACTTTCGCCGTCAAAAATTAGCAGCCACAGGTCCAAAACTTCCCTCTCGGGAACAGCTATTTAATTCTTTACTCGCGTCACCCAGTATCAAAAAGGCCATTGAAGAAGAAGCTAAAAGTAAAGGGTTAACCCATGATGAAGCGCGTTTAAACGCTCAAAACCTATTAGAAGAAATTGCAGCAAATTATTCAGATGCAATGGTCAAAGTTGGCGAACGGCTTCTCACCTGGTTATGGAATAAACTTTATAATGGAATTGAAATAAAATATGCAGAACGCGTCCATAACTTAGCCGATAAAGGCCATGAGATTATTTATGTACCTTGCCACCGCAGCCACATGGATTACCTATTACTCACATACGTGATCTATCATCAAGGACTCGTTCCTCCACATATTGCAGCAGGCGTTAACTTAAATTTCTTTCCAGCAGGCGGCATATTTAGACGTTGTGGGGCATTTTTTATACGCCGCTCATTTGCTGGTAACAAACTTTACTCTGCCGTATTCAAAGAATATTTAAGCCAACTCTTCATTAAAGGTTATTCTGTTAAGTTTTATACTGAAGGAGGTCGCAGTCGCACTGGTCGCTTACTTCCGCCCAAAACAGGTATGTTAGCAATGACAATTCAATCCATGTTACGAGGAATAGACAGGCCGATTTCAATAGTTCCTGTTTATATTGGCTATGAGCATGTCATGGAGATTAATACCTACCTTAAAGAATTAGCAGGGAGTAACAAAAAGAACGAATCGGTATTTGCTGTCTTCAAAGCCATGAAAAACCTGAAAAACTATGGTCGTGGTTATTTAAATTTTGGTGAACCAATTAATGTAAATCAATATTTAAATGAGCATCAGCAAGGGTGGCATAACGCAATACACCCAACCAATGTGCAAAAGCCGACATGGTTAAATGCTCGTGTCGCCGGCTTGGCCGACAACATTATGACTAATATCAATAGCGCCGCTGCTTTAAATGCAGTTAATTTATTGGCCACCATTTTACTCAGCAACAGCCAATTTGCATTAAGTAAACGTAAGTTACTTTCTCAGCTAGAGTTTTATCTAAACTTACATCGAGATGCTAAGTACAACACACAAGTTACTTTACCTGAAGGCAATGCTGAGCAGCTGCTTCAACATGCCCTGCAACTCAACAAGTTTGACGTATTACAAGATGAGCTTGGGGACATTGTAACAATTAAAGAGCAGGAACGGACTCTTTTTAATTACTATCGCAATAACATTATTCATGTATTTGCCGTGCCCAGTATTATTGCTCAGCAATTAGTTAACTGCCGCACAGTCACTATACAAGAATGTGAGCAGCAATTAGCATTGCTATATCCGTTTTTTGCGAAAGAGTGGTTTTTAACGCCATTGCGTGCAGGGTATATTGCTGAAATATTGAACGCCTTTGCTAACAGTGGACTCATTGAATTTGACGGTAACTCTGTCAAAGTCGCCTCTCAAAGTAATGCCATAGCACAGTTAGAGATGCTGGGGAAAGTCATACATTTAACACTCGAGCGTTATGCAATCACAGTCAGTTTAATCGATTCCAATCAAGGGATCACACGTACGACTTTAGAATCTGAAAATGATGTACTTGCAAAACGCTTAGGGACGCTCCACGGCATTAAAAGCCCTGAGTTCTTTGATAAAAAAGTGCTGGTATCGTTTATTTCAAGCCTTAAAACTCAGGGCTATATTACTGTCTCTGAACAGCAATGTATTGAGGCTACTCAGCAACTCGCTGAGCTAAAATCTCATTTACGCGCATTGTTGCCAGCAAGTATTTGGCAATCAATTAACGACACCCTTTAGCCCTTATAACCAAAAGGGGGTTACTTCGTTACCGCATAGTAATCCTCTTTTGATATTAACCCCGCTG
This sequence comes from Pseudoalteromonas sp. MMG005, assembly GCF_018101015.1. NCBI lineage: Bacteria > Pseudomonadati > Pseudomonadota > Gammaproteobacteria > Alteromonadales > Pseudoalteromonadaceae > Pseudoalteromonas > Pseudoalteromonas sp. MMG005. The sequence goes on from NZ_JAGJEK010000001.1 coordinate 417,591, forward strand.
TCGCATAACACCTTCTTGCATCGTAGAAGCAATCAGCTCTCCATTGCGGTTAAAAAACTGGCCTCTAACTAAACCTCGGCCGTTGCTGGCACTTGGGCTGTCCACACTATATAAAATCCAGTCATCTAACCTAAATGGTCGATGGAACCACATCGCATGATCAACTGTGGCAACCTGCATACTCGGGTGCATAAATGATAACCCATGAGGCTGAAGTGCCGTTGGTAAAAATTCAAAATCAGACGCGTATGCTAAAAGGTAATTATGGATCCGCCTATCATCTGGCATAGGTCCATTGGCTTTAAACCATACATGACGCTCTGGGGTTGTTTTTTGTGGCTTAAAGGGGTTTTGAAAATCTACGGGCCTCATTTCTAGAGGCATTTCGCGAGTAAATTTATGTCTTAACGGCTCCGGTATCAAATGCGCATTTTCTTGATAAAACTCTAATGACGATTTTAATGTTTCAGGTGCTGGCACCTTTGGCATATTACTTTGATGAGAAAGCCCAGGTTCATCTCCCTGAAATGAGGCTGTCATATAAAATATCGGTTTACCATATTGAATCGCACTTACACGACGAGTACTAAAGCTTTTACCATCCCGAATAGTCTCAACGTCATAGACAATAGGTTTCGCTGGGTCTCCAGGTCGCAAAAAATATGAATGCAGTGAGTTTACATATCGCGCTTCCGGCAAGGTATATTTTGCCGCTGACAAAGCCTGTCCCATAACTTGCCCACCAAAAACTTGTGGAAAGCCTAAATCTTGACTTTGACCTCGATAAATACCCAATTCAATTTCTTCTAATTTTAGTAATGACAATAAATTATCAAGTATCTGACTCATGGTACGTGCCCGCTTAGTTATCGTGATCTAATAATACTATAAATAACAACGATACCTACCCTAATTACTTATCAAAGCGCATTTAACGAACACCATATTGATTAATGATTGCATGACGACACATTTATCTACGACAATAAGACTTCACACACGAAAGAGATCCTCGTCATGGCATATTGGTTATTTAAAACTGAACCGGAGACATTCTCCATCGATGACTTAAAAAGTGCATCACAACAACGTACATTTTGGGAGGGCATCAGAAATTATCAAGCGCGCAATTTTTTACGAGATAGAGTGCAAATCGGAGATCAAGTATTCATTTATCACTCTAGCTGTAAAATACCTGCCATTGTGGGCATTGCCGTCGTCGTCAAAGCTGCGGAAGCCGACCCGCATCAATTCGACATAAATAGCGATTATTACGATGCGAAAGCCACCCACGAAGCGCCTCGGTGGGTAGGCGTAACCATTCAATATCAGCAACACTTAACCCCCATTACATTGGCCGAAATAAAAGCCAACAACGCCATTACTGATCTCGCGCTCAAAAAGGCTAATCGACTATCAATCATGCCCGTCACTGACAGTGAGTGGCAATTATTAATAGCGTCGCGCTAGATTCCGGTACGTGTTGCGTTCCGCTCTCGCCCCCCAAATTGGGTGCAATCGAAAAATACAGTAATAAGACCAGCCAAGAAAAAAGCAATGAACCGATGAACCTACCACTTTCTTCATACTTTAGACTTCGCTGACGGGTTACTATCAAACCGAACGGTACTAGACAATCAAATATTTCCTACTCCTCACTGTCATATGTCATTCCACTGTACCTCATTCACAAGTACTCTACTGGGGGCTATATAATGCAAAATATCACCCGCATTAATCCTATATTCCAATGGTGGATTTAAATCCAAATTTTGCCCGTTTCGGTCATGTGCTACGCCTAATAAAATTGCATTGTGATGTGTCTTAAAATAGGGAAATAGTGCGCCAAACTGATAGCTATTAACACCTTCTGGTAACTGTAAACTAAATTGTGTATCACCGTGTAGACTCGAAAGTAGCTCTTCTTGAACACGACTAGAGCCGGGGTCCTGCATGGCACGCACTAATATTTCAGCCGATTTAGCCGACGAACACTCCACGTTCTGACAGTGAGAACGTAATAAAGCAACTTTACTTTCATCCTGAAAATGCGCGCTAATATGAGCTTCAGGTTTGATTATAGGACTTAATTTCAAAGAGGTAGTGAAAGTTTGGTCATCATCTTGCCCATCTATAATCACTTTATCTGCATCGCTGATAGCAATTCTGGCCAACTGCTCATTTTCTGTGAAACTAGTCAAACGCGCAAAATTAACTTCTGGATAGCCCAATAAAGGATGCTCTATATTGTCAGTAACAGCCAAAACGATACGCCGATTATCTCGTTTTGTATCTGCAAGAATATAGTCAATGATTTTCTTTGTTCTGACTGGGTGCCAACCAAATATAATAATGTGATTGCGCAAATGGTAGTAATCTTTATCGCCTGTCATTGCTCGTTTTATCCAAAATGTTGCCATTTGCCCTGCTTTTCCAAGCAGAACACCAAATAAACCTAAACCAAACGGAATTTGCACCAACGCCACAACCCAACGGCCAAAATCAGTTGTGGCACTAAAATCGCCATATCCAACGGTTGAAGTTGTTACAATATAATAATAAAAAAATACATTTGCTGGCAGTAATGTGTGCTCATTTGCAAACAGTAACAACCCCCATACTAACCCCATATGCAGCGCGGTAATTAAACACAATAACCGCCAACTAGCTCGGTCAACATGAGCGCGTAATAATACTACTAAGCGTTTAAAAATAATCATAATTAGGCGTGTCGTGAAAATATAGATCTACCCTACTTTATTTCAACTTTCTTGAAAACCTTACCATCACTATACACAATAAAATAACGTTAAATTCAGCTTTAGAAACTTACAGACAAACTCGTAATTTGCAATAACTTGGGTATACTAAAATATGAAATAACACGAGATAATAGGTTGAAGAATGGCAGGTGTATTGGCTTCGGTGGATCAAAGAACACAATTAGTTGGCGAAAACCGGCTTGAGCTGTTGTTATTCCACTTACACAGTCGACATTTGTTTGCACTGAATGTATTTAAGGTGAAAGAGGTCGTGAAATTACCACACCTCAACATTATTCCCAATGCGCACCCTAAAGTATGTGGAGTGACAACAATACGTGGCGAATCAATCCCCGTCATAGATTTACGCTTAGCGATTTGCATGCCTGAGTGTGAACGAGGCGCAGACTGTAATCTTGTTATCACCGAATATAACCGCTCTATACAAGCGTTTTTAGTTGGTAAGGTAGATCAAATCGTTAATACTACATGGTCTGATATTATGCCAACCCCCAGTTCTGTAGGTAAAAACCATTATTTAACCGCTTTAACAAAAGTAGTCCGAGAAGATATCGAGCATATTGTAGAGATCATTGACGTTGAAAAAGTATTGGCCGAAATCATAGAATACGACATTGGCATTTCCGATAATGTGTTAGATCAGACGATTATTGAAGATTTTAAAGGCCGTAAAATACTTCATGCTGACGACTCCCCAACAGCCCGTAGACAAGTTGCAGATACGCTTGCCCAACTTGGCATCGAAATCATCCCTGCGACTGACGGTCAACAAGCACTTGACGTATTGACGAAATGGGCCGATGACGGTGTTAATGTAAATGAAGAGCTCCTCGCTGTGATCACTGATGCTGAAATGCCTGTTATGGATGGATATAGATTAACGTACGAGATTCGGAATGACCCACGCCTCAAAGATCTGTACGTAGTGCTTAACACATCTCTTAGCGGCAGCTTTAATCAAGCTATGGTTGAAAAAGTAGGATGTAATGCTTTTCTTTCAAAATTCCAGCCCGACTTACTTGTACAAGAAGTACAAAATCGCTTAAAAGCGATTCTGCCCACCAAGTAACTGGCTACTTATACAGTATTTATACTTTTATTTTCTTTTGAATTTCAAATTGTTAAATATTAAGACGTAAGGAACATCACCACAAAACTGGGAAAGCGAAGTACACAAAGGTATACTTTGCCTTCATTTTCTATAACAGGCGTGATGATGGACGTTTCTGAATTAATCGATGGTTTAAACGATAAACAGCGAGAAGCTGTTGCCGCACCACTACAGAATATGCTGGTGTTGGCGGGTGCGGGGTCTGGTAAGACTCGAGTACTAGTACATCGTATCGCTTGGTTAATGCAAGTCGAACATGCATCTCCCTACAGTATATTTGCCGTAACATTTACTAATAAAGCGGCCAAAGAAATGCGCTCCCGTGTAGAGGAAACTATCAAGTCTTCTGTTGGCGGGATGTGGATTGGAACCTTTCACGGATTATCACACCGCATCCTACGAGCGCATTACCGTGATGCTAATTTGCCCGAAGCATTTCAAATACTAGACACCGATGATCAAGTTCGTATGATCCGTCGACTGCTCAAAGCAATGAATATCGACGAAAAAAAGTGGCCTGCAAAGCAAATCGCATGGTATATCAGTGCACGTAAAGATGAAGGCACTCGACCTAAAGATATTCAGGCTTACGATATCAATGAGCAGCTATTACTTAAAGTATATACTGCGTATCAAGAAGCATGTGATCGTGCTGGCTTAGTCGATTTTGCCGAAATTCTATTACGATGTTTTGAATTGCTACAACAGCATCCCACCCTCTTACGCCACTATCAGCAACGTTTTCGCTATATGCTAGTTGACGAATTCCAAGATACCAATAGCATTCAGTACCAATGGCTTAAGTTACTTGCTGGGACTGAAAACACGATGATGATAGTAGGAGATGACGATCAAAGTATTTATGGCTGGCGAGGGGCTAAGATTGAGAATATTACCTGCTTTGTGGGTGACTTTAATGCCGAAACGATTCGACTAGAGCAGAACTATCGCTCAACTGCCACTATTTTAAAAGCATCTAATGCACTTATTGAGAATAACGCTGAACGTATGGGTAAAAGTTTATGGACTGAGGGCTCAGAAGGTGAGCCTATTTCTGTCTATGCCGCTTTTAATGAACTCGATGAATCTCGCTTTGTCGCAAGCAAAATCCGCAGCTGGCTAAACGCAGGTAACAAACTCGATCACAGCGCCATTTTATATCGAAATAATGCTCAATCACGGGTACTTGAAGAAGCATTATTACAAGAAGGGTTAAAATACCGAATTTATGGTGGCATGCGCTTTTTCGAACGACAAGAAATTAAAGATGCTCTTGCATATTTACGCTTGATCAGCAATCGACAGGATGATGCCGCATTTGAGCGGGTTATTAATACCCCAGCACGAGGCATTGGCGATAAAACACTCAGTCACATCCGCGATTGTGCTCGAAATGAGTCAATGCCTTTATGGTACGCGGCGAAAGCAATCCTAGAAGAAAAACACCTTTCTGGTAGAGCTGCAACAGCAATTAGTCGCTTTGTAGAAGTGGTTGAGAAGTTGGACGATAGTATTACGGAATTAGAGTTGGCTGAGCAGGCACAATTAACCATTGAACAATCAGGTTTACTGGCGATGTATCAAGCTGAAAAAGGCGAAAAAGGCCGAGCTCGTGTTGAAAACTTGGAAGAATTAATCAGTGCATGTGGTCAATATGATTTACCTATCGATGAAGACTTTAGTTCACCTTTGCAAGGCTTCTTAGCTTATACATCACTAGAGTCAGGAGAAGGACAAGCTGATGAACATGAAGATGCAGTGCAAATGATGACATTACACTCAGCCAAAGGTTTAGAGTTCCCTCTGGTTTTTATGGTGGGGGTAGAAGAAGGCATGTTCCCGTCCCAACAAAGTCATGAGGAATCAGGCAGATTAGAGGAAGAACGTCGGCTTTGTTATGTTGGTATGACACGGGCAATGGAGAAACTATACATTAGTCACGCAGAGAGCCGTAGATTGTATGGACAGGAAAAGCATCATAGTCCGTCTCGTTTTTTACGTGAATTACCCGATGATTGTGTCGAAGAAATTCGTATAAAAACTCAAGTTTCGCGTCCTGCGGCGAGTGGTCGCTTTAGCCCGTCAGTAACACATGCCGTTTTTGAAGACAGTGGTTATACGCTAGGTCAACGTGTTTTACACGCCAAGTTTGGTGCTGGAACAGTATTAAATTACGAAGGAAGTGGCGCTCAATCACGCATTCAGGTCAATTTTGATGATGTGGGCAGCAAATGGTTAGTGACGGCTTATGCACGTCTTCAAGCCATGTGATATAACCCCACTACTTACTCAACTGGCGTATAATAAGCATCGCCAGTTGTTACTGTTATGTGGGGATCACAATTGGGCCGTTGCCCAATACCAAGCCATGTTCACGCATTTTTCTGGTAGCCAATTATTACTTTCTAAGCACTCGGATTTACACTCAGCACGCTGGCCTGAGCATTTACACGAAATCTTAGGTCAAGAGTTTACAGTTGCCCTATATGATGGATATGCTGGCATCATTCCAAACAAATTAGCTGCTGTCAGTGGTACAGTTAAAGCTGGTGGAGTATTGGTATTACTTCTACCTGAATTAACGCAGCTAAATGCGTGGTCTGATCCAGCACAAAAAACATGGTCATCGTACGGTACTGACACAAGTAACAGTCTATTTTTACAGCGTTGGCAACAACTCATCCCCGCACTCCCCATTAGCGTATTATCACAAACCAACGGCGCAACCTTAAATATACCTGCAGCGCAAACTCCCTCTGCACAAAATACATTACAACAAAGTCAGGTAGTGTCTGCTCTGCATAAACACTTACAACAAAAAAATACAACGCCTTATTTGATCAGTGCTGACAGAGGACGAGGGAAGTCTTCTGCATTGGGCTTATTGGTTGCCAACATGCCAGAACATCAGTTTGTCATTTGTGCTGTGCAATATCGTGCGGTAAAAAGCTGCTTTAAACATTTAGCCATTGCGCAGAAGATCGAATACTTTGGTCATGAAAAACAACTTGCAAACTTACATTATATGCCGCCAGATCAACTGCTCCAAAACATGCCTTTACATGACACCATCATACTGATTGATGAAGCTGCTACCTTACCTGTTCCTACTTTAATGAAGATAGAGCAACAGGCTGAAAGCTGTATTTTCGCAAGCACCTTAGCTGGCTATGAAGGCAATGGAAGAGGCTATACCCTCAAATTTGCACAATACCTCGCTAGCAAGCACCCAAAATACCAACAACTTTCACTCACACAACCCATTCGTTACAACTCAGGAGACCCTTTAGAACACTCAATTAATCGATTACTTGCTTTAGATAGTCAATATATAGAATCCCCGCATTTTTTTCACAATGCAGTGCAGTTTATTGAATTAAGCCCCCATCAGCTCAGTCATAATGAGCAATTATTAGCACAGACTTTCGCCCTTTTAGTCATCGCACATTATCAAACCAGTGTAAACGACTTTAGACAATTGCTAGATAGCCCTAGCCAACGTCTGTTTGCTATTGCACATGATGAACACATTGTTGGTGTATGCTTAGTTAATTTAGAAGGTGGTTTAGATGATACGATTCAACAACAAATTAGCTGTGGTCACCGCCGTCCACAAGGGCATTTATTGGCTCAACAGTTATTTCACGTGCAGGGGCAGACACCTTTTTTAAGCGCTAAATGTGCTCGGATCGTACGTATCGCTATTGCCCCTCATTTACAGAATAAAAAATTAGGGAGTCAGCTTTTACAGTTTGTCGAACAAACTCTCGAACATACAGTTGATTACTTTGGTAGCAGTTTTGGTTGTGATCAACCTTTGTTAAGGTTTTGGCAGAATAGGGGCTATACACTCGTCAAGCTAGGCTATAAAAAAGATAAAGCCAGTGGTCTGTATTCTGCGATGGTCATTAAGAGCCAAACACAGTTACGCCATGAACAAATTCGATTACAAGCCCACTTTCAGAATATGCTGTCTTACCAGCTTATGAATCACTACTGTGAGTTACCCTCACCGTTAGTGCTCAGTATAATTACAGAATGGCCAAACAAACCCCTACCAACTGAACTTAAAGCGCAATTACATTTTATAGCGAATAAGAATTCAAACCTCGAACAATATACTGCCCTTATTTGGCAAGTGATCATATTACGCCCCTCTCTACTATCAGACATACCGCGCATTTCCCAACAGTTAGCGATTAGTCTATTATTACAAAATAATACTAAGGAATGGGTTCAGCATACTCTATCGCTGCGCTCAAAAAAGCAATTTAATATTGCATTGCAAGCTTTGGTGAAAGAACTTTATGCACGGATCTCTGTTAAAAATTAGTGTAATAATACTCTGCTACTTGTTATTACAGCCTCATGGTTTTGCAGCTCCGCCTAAAGATATAAAATTAGGCATGTCTACGGCACTCAGCGGTCCAGCTCAAGCTATTGGTAGTCAACTCAAGGTAGGCGCAAATATTTATTTTGAACAGCTAAATAAAAACGGAGGGATCAATGGTGCCAAAGTCGACTTACTTGTATTAGATGATGGCTATGAGCCCAGTCGCACCGTTAATAACACCCGCTATTTTATATATGAGAAAAAGGTTGATGCTTTGTTCAGCTTCATGGGCACACCGACGATTTCAGCGATCCGTCCACTACTAGAGCACAGCAAAATTTCTCTATTGATGCCTTTCTCTGGCGCTGACTTTTTACGCAACAACCGTACGCTTAAAATATTCAACTTACGACCTAGCTATTTTGATGAAGCCGAAGAGCAAATAAACTACTTAGTGAATGAAAGAAAGCACAAAAATATTGCTTTGTTTATTCAAGCTGATGAATTTGGTATTACATTAGAGAAAAGCCTCACAAAAGTACTCGCAGATAGAGGCTTAACCCCTTCCGTGATCACTCGCTTTCGCCGTAACTCTAGTAATGTAGATAAAGCACTCAGTAAAATTAAAGCATCTAGAGCAACCGCAGTAGCGCTGATAGGAACGTACAAGCCATTGGCAAAATTTATAAATAGGGCACAATTACGCGGTGTTAAAGCAGATTACACCAGTGTGTCGTTTGCTTCTAGTAAAGAGCTACTTAGCAGAATAAAGTCATCTCAACTGCTTATGATCACTGAAGTTGTGCCCAATCCATATAATTGTTCAGCACGATTATGTAACACATTCCGTACCCACGCAGCAGCATACCCTAACGTTAAGATTGATCATGTGCTTTTTGAAGGCTATTTAAATGCACTATTATTTAGTAAAGCTGCAACGCAATGCCCTCTTACGTTTAGCGACCAATGCATATTAGATAAGCTCTCCTTAATGCTTGAACATGATGCTGATTTACAAGAACTATTTAACCTAACATCTGCTGAAAAGAAATTACCGGTTTTCCGCTCATATTCATCATAATGTTCTATTCTTAAAACATAATTATAATTTTTTAGAGGCGAACATGGATTTAATAAACTTTCGAGTTGGACAAAAAACCATATCTCTTAAAATATTGGATATTTTGCTCACAGAACGTTATGAAGGGAACCTAACCTCTTTACCGAATGGAAACCCTAGCTTTTTAGGGGTAAAAGATTACATGGGGACTCCCACTCCTATTTTTGACTTGGGCCTGATCCTTAACAATCAATCTTCACAAGATATTAATCGTGCACTAATTGATTTACTTATACAGTATGAACAAGAACATAAATCTTGGTTTCAAGCACTTGAACACAGTATTATTAATGGGGCAGCTTTTGAAGGCGCACGCGATGCCAAGCACAGTGAGTTTGGTAAATGGTTTTATCACTTCCAAACAGATAACGATGATCTAAAAGCTATCTTATCGCGTTTTGAACAGCCACATTCACAACTATATTCACTTCCAGAGCAACTATTTTCGCTAGTAAACAACAGCCAACAGGAAGAAGCAAAACGACTACTATCAAAAGAGAAATCAACAACTTACACAAAGCTGATACGCTTATTTGAGTCGGCCAGAGAGCAAATAACCCTAGATCATAAGCCTATCATTGTGTTTACCACCGAAGATGGCCAGAAACCTCACATAGGTCTATTAGTCGACCAAGTAGAGGATAATATTCATTGCAATGAAAATGAAATTAAATCATTGAGTGAACTAACGAATATTGGTTTTGAAATTGATGCACAGACGAAAAAAATGATGCGGGGACTGATTAAACGAGGAGAAACACACAGTGTTGTCATTGACCCGAGCGCAATATTCAGACCTGAACACCTCAAAGACTATGAACCAGAAGAAACGGAGACATATGGGTTATTCTAACCCATACAACCTTAGCTCCTGAATATCACCAATTACCAAGGTAAATGTAAATATTATTTTTTAGAAAATAATTTGCTACAAAAATGCCGCTCATAAGAGCGGCATTTTTTAAATCTCTATTCGATATTAGTCTTTAAGTTGACGACCAGCACGCTTACGCTCACTTTCAGTCAATAACTTTTTACGAATACGGATATTTTCAGGTGTAACTTCTACCAGCTCATCATCATCGATAAACTCAAGCGCCTGCTCAAGAGACATTCTGATAGGTGGTACAAGTGTTTGTGCTTCATCAGTACCTGATGCACGAACGTTCGTTAACTGCTTACCTTTAAGCGCGTTAACTGTCAGGTCGTTATCACGGCTATGAATACCGATAACCATACCTTCGTAGACTTCTACACCGTGTCCAATAAACAACTTACCACGTTCTTGAAGGTTGAATAATGCGTTAGTTAGCGCTTTACCTGTTGCATTCGCAATTAATACACCATTCTTACGCTTACCAATAGTACCGCCTTTGTATGGGCCATAGTGGTCAAACGTATGGTACATTAAGCCTGAACCTGATGTCAGCGTCATAAAGTCAGTTTGGAAACCGATTAAACCACGTGAAGGCATCATGAAATCCATACGCACACGGCCTTTACCATCTGGAGCCATATCCGTCATTTCTGCTTTACGAAGACCAAGTTGTTCCATAATTGAACCTTGGTGCTCATCTTGAACATCAATTGTTACTGTTTCAAACGGTTCTTCTAACTGACCATCCACTTCACGAAGAATTACTTCTGGACGAGAAACAGCTAGCTCGTAACCTTCACGACGCATGTTTTCAATCAAGATACCTAGGTGTAATTCACCACGACCAGACACGCGGAAGCTATCAGGGTTTTCAGTCTCTTCAACACGTAGTGCTACGTTGTGAACTAATTCATTTTCAAGACGCTCAAGGATATTACGTGAAGTAACAAACTTACCTTCTTGTCCAGCAAACGGCGAAGTGTTTACAGAGAACGTCATTGTTACTGTCGGCTCATCAACTGATAACGGAGTCAATGCTTCTACTGCATTTACGTCACAGATAGTGTCTGAAATTTTCAGTTCACCAAGACCTGTGATTGCAATGATGTCGCCGGCTTGTGCTTCAGCAGCTTCGTGGCGGTCAAGACCTAAGTAACTCATTACTTGGCCAACTTTACCATTACGCGTTGCACCATCAGCACCCACAATTGTAACCTGCTGGTTAGGCTTAACAGAACCGCGTTTAATACGGCCTACACCGATAACACCGATATATGAGTTGTAATCAAGTTGAGAGATCTGCATTTGGAAGTCACCTGCTGGATCAGCATCTGGCGCTTCAACTTGCTCTACAATCGCTTCAAACATTGGTTGCATGTTATCTGATTCATTATCAAGATCTAATGTCGCCCAACCATTGATTGCTGATGCATAAATAACTTGGAAATCTAGCTGCTCGTCCGTTGCACCAAGGTTGTCGAATAAATCAAATACCTGATCCATAACCCAATCAGGACGTGCACCTGGCTTATCAATCTTGTTAATTACCACGATTGGCTTAAGACCTAATGCGAATGCTTTTTGCGTTACAAAACGCGTTTGCGGCATTGGACCTTCTTGCGCATCTACTAATAGAAGAACTGAATCAACCATTGAAAGTACACGTTCTACTTCACCACCAAAATCGGCGTGTCCTGGAGTATCTACGATGTTGATGTGGTAATCATTCCACTCAATCGCAGTATTTTTTGCAAGGATGGTGATACCGCGCTCTTTTTCGATATCATTTGAATCCATTACACGCTCTTCGTTGCCGCCGCGTGTTTCTAGTGTGCCTGATTGCTCTAGCAACTTATCAACTAGGGTTGTTTTACCGTGGTCAACGTGTGCGATAATCGCAATATTTCTTAACTTTTCGATGCTCATATAATTACTCAGAGAAAGTTGAATCTCAGTGATCCTAGTCGATCTACGCGATTTCACTAAATGTTGGCGCGCCAGAGATGTCCCAATATAGGATTTAAACGGCGCACATTATCCCTTATTACGGCGATGGATGAAAGTTTATCCAACATAAATTTTATGACTTTATCAAGTCATTGTATTTTTTAGAGGGTTTTCAGGTCTATAAATTGCACTACTAATAAATAATACTAAGCTTATTTTACTACGCACCATACTAGCGCGTTACATGCTGGCACGCACCATTACGAAACAACACCGCACCAAAATGGTGCAAAAATACATAAAGCCTAATTTAAATTTAATTTATATTAAGATAAATCAACACCTTAAATATTTGGCATGAAATACGCTTAAGGTAAGACAAGTCGCATCAATATAATGCTACACAAAATAATAACCCATCGAGTCGGAGGACACATGTCACAATCGGTTTTAGATTTTATTAAAGAAAATGACGTTAAGTTTGTAGATTTACGTTTTACAGATACCAAAGGTAAAGAGCAACACGTTTCAATTCCTCATCACCAAGCCGATGAAGACTTCTTCGAAGATGGCAAAATGTTTGATGGCTCGTCTATAGCTGGCTGGAAAGGCATTAACGAATCTGACATGGTTTTAATGCCTGACGCAGCTTCTGTTAAACTTGACCCATTTGCTGAAGAAACAACGATGATTGTTCGTTGTGATGTTGTTGAGCCAGCAACATTACAAGGATACGAACGTGATCCTCGCTCTGTTGCAAAACGAGCAGAAGAATATATGCGCTCAACCGGCATTGCAGATACGGTTTTATTTGGGCCTGAGCCTGAGTTCTTTGTTTTTGACGATGTTAAGTATAAAACTGATATGTCTGGCTCAATGTACAAGATTGATTCTAAACAAGCAGCTTGGAACTCAGATAAAGCATATGAAGATGGTAATACTGGTCACCGCCCAGGCGTTAAAGGGGGTTACTTCCCTGTTGCCCCAGTTGATGATTTCCAAGATTGGCGTAGTGCGACATGTTTGGTACTGGAAGAAATGGGTCAAGTAGTAGAAGCCCACCACCATGAAGTAGCTACCGCTGGTCAAAATGAAATTGCGACGCGCTTTAATACCATGGTGTTAAAGGCTGATGAGATTCAAGAAATGAAGTATGTTATTCATAACATGGCTCATTTATATGGTAAAACAGCAACATTCATGCCTAAGCCTGTTGTTGGTGATAATGGTTCAGGTATGCACTGTCACCAATCACTTGCTAAAGACGGCAAAAACTTATTTGCTGGTGATAAATATGGCGGTTTATCTGAAGATGCTCTTTATTACATTGGCGGCATCATCAAGCATGCTAAAGCAATTAATGCATTTGCCAATGCGTCAACTAACTCATACAAACGTTTAGTACCTGGGTTTGAAGCACCGGTCATGCTTGCATATTCAGCACGTAACCGTTCTGCTTCGATTCGTATTCCAGTCGTCCCTTCAGAGCGCGCTCGACGCATAGAAGTTCGTTTCCCAGACCCAACAGCTAATCCATATCTTGCATTCTCAGCAATGCTTATGGCAGGCCTTGACGGGATTAAAAATAAAATCCACCCTGGTGATGCGATGGATAAAGATCTATACGACCTACCAGCTGAGGAAGCTGCTGAAATTCCAACCGTGGCAGCCTCATTTGATGAAGCGCTAGCGTGTCTTGATGCTGATCGTGAATTTTTAGTACAAGGTGGTGTATTCACTCATGACTTAATTGATGCTTATATTGCACTTAAGTCACAGGAAGTGGAAAAACTGAACATGACAACTCACCCTGTTGAGTTTGAAATGTACTACAGCGTGTAATTACGTATTCAGATCATATGTGTTCTCAAGCCCGCAAAGCGGGCTTTTTTATGGAAAAGTAATTCACAACAGTCTAGAGTATTAGAGTATATTTTTGATATCAGGCAAGATCTAAATGCGGCTTTTATTTTTAGGGTGTTTTGTATTGTTTAGTTCATCAGTTTTAGCGGATTCAAAGGTGTACCGTTGGAAAGATGAGCAGGGTAATTGGGTCTTTTCTGATGTACCCCGGCAAGGCGCACAAGAAATACAGTTAAATAAATCAATGACAATGCCCGCTGTTGATACAAGTATACTCAATACGCAAGCAAGTCAAAAAGCGATTGAATATACAGCAAGTATTACCTCACCAAACCACGAGCAAACACTCAGAGAAAATACTGGCACCATCTATGTTACAGGGCAAATTCAGCCTAGCTTCTCCAATGGTTTAAAAGTGCAATTAACGTTAGATGGAAAAGCAACAGGACCTATGCAAACAAGCACAACGTTTGTCTTACATAACGTACCTCGAGGGGAGCACTCTCTACTGTTAAGGCTCTACAATGAACAGGGAAAAGCACTCGCGCAAAGTGATCCAACCACGTTTTATCTACACAGAAAAAGTATAAAATAATTAAAGTGTTACCTATTTAAGCGCCTTGAGTATTGCCTAGAAATAAAATCACTAATAATGCTATGCTACTATCGCACTACATTGGTGCAATATCTAATTAAGGTGAACCAATATGGAACAACTCCATGAGCAACTGCTCCCTGACTTGTGGCATAATTTAGCAACGTCCGTTATTTTACTCGATAAGAACTTTATCGTTCACTATGCCAATACAAGCAGTAGTGAACTATTCGGATTAGGTATTAAAAGGCTAATAGGTCAATCACTCCACGCGACCTTCAGCCATCACCACATAGATATAACCAGAATCAATCAATATGTACTAAAAGACGGTGTCGATTGCCAACAGCATAGAGTTGACGTGGTGTTTATCGACAATAGAGCCGCGACTTTAAATCTTCATGCTCGCCGAGTACACCTATTAAATACCACTTATATTTTAATGGAATTCCGACGTATTGATGATGAAGTGCGATTTGATCAAGCATCAAACCAAATGCATCAATATCACGCTGCGCGCACATTAATAAGAGGGTTAGCACATGAAATTAAAAACCCGCTCGGTGGAATTCGTGGAGCGGCGCAATTATTGCAGTATGAAGGTTGTCAGAGTGAGCGGGACCAATGTGCCGAATTAATTATCGAGCAAACAGACCGTTTAACCGATTTAGTCGACCGTTTACTCGGACCTAATCAATTACTGCATAAAGCGCCGTGTAATATTCACCAAACTTTAGAATCAGTGATTAAACTCAGCACATTAGATAACGAGCATAATATAAAGTTAATTAAAGATTATGATCCAAGTATTCCTGACATAAACATCGATCAAGCAAAAATTCAGCAGGTTGTGCTGAATATTGTACGTAACGCATTACAAGCACTAACTCAAGGTGGAAACATAACGCTAACGACACGGATTAAGCATCGATTACGACGTGGCGAAAAGCTAATTAAAAAAGCTCTTTTGATTAAAATCATGGATAACGGCCCTGGCATTGCGCCTGAACTAAAAGATACATTATTTTTCCCCATGACCACAAATAAAGATGGAGGTTCTGGACTGGGATTATCCATCGCGCAAACTTTGATAGAGCAGCACAATGGCATGATTGATTATGACAGCTGGACTGGACACACAGAATTTAATATTTATCTACCGTTCTGACGCCAACGGTATACGGAGCAAGAAATGAAAACAGTATGGTTAGTTGATGATGATGCATCCATTCGATTTGTACTCGATAAAGCATTATCACGAGCAGGGTTTACGACTGAATGCTTTTCCAATGGCCAAGATGTTCTAACCGCTTTATCATATAGCCAACCTGCTGTTTTAATCTCAGATGTTCGTATGCCCGGTCTCGATGGTATGGCTTTGCTAGAAGAGATAAGCTTAAGTCATCCTAATTTACCTGTCATCATTATGACAGCCCACTCCGACTTAGACTCAGCTGTCAATGCATTTCAAAAAGGGGCTTTTGAATATTTAGCCAAACCTTTTGATTTAAATGAAGCCGCAGATCTTGTTGAACGGGCTTATCAAGCGAATTCACAAGCAAAAAAAACCAAACGTACGCCAACTGAGAAAGATAGCCCCGATATTATTGGCGAAGCCCCCGCCATGCAAGAAGTCTTCAGAGCCATTGGTAAGCTTTCTATGTCAAGTATGAGTGTATTAATAAATGGTGAATCTGGTACAGGGAAAGAGCTTGTCGCAGGCGCGTTACATAACCATAGCCCGCGCAAAGATAATACCTTCATAGCTCTGAATATGGCAGCTATCCCACAAGATCTTGTTGAGTCCGAGCTATTCGGGCATGAAAAGGGAGCATTCACAGGTGCTGACAGCATGCGTCGAGGCCGATTTGAACAAGCTAACAAAGGAACTCTTTTTTTAGATGAAATTGGTGATATGCCATTAGATGTGCAAACTCGGTTACTGCGAGTATTGGCCGATGGGGAGTTTTATCGGGTTGGCGGACACCAAAGTGTCAGTGTAGATGTTCGAATTATTGCCGCAACTCACCAAAACTTAGAAGAATTAGTAAAACAAGGTCAGTTTCGTGAAGATTTATTCCATCGCCTTAATGTAGTTCGACTGCGACTACCTGCACTCAAAGAAAGGCCTGAAGATATTGAAGCCCTAGCACATCACTTTTTATCTGCCAGCGCTGAAGAGTTACAAGTTGAAACAAAGACACTAACAGCAGACTCAATAAAAGCTATGCAACTTTACCATTGGCCAGGAAACGTTCGTCAATTACAAAATACTTGCCGTTGGCTAACCGTTATGGCACCCAGTCAAACGGTTAATCCTCAAGAATTGCCCGACGAACTATCCCACACTTCAGCACATAGTGAATCAGATGGAGACTGGCTAGATGCGTTTCAAAGCTGGTTAAATCAGGAGCTTACCCAAGGAAAAGAAAATATCTGGCCAAATGTGCAAGCACAACTAGAAACCCGTTTGATCAAAACAGCCTTAGCTGTATGTAACGGGCACAAGCAAGATGCAGCTTTAAAAATTGGCTGGGGCCGAAATACTCTCACTAGAAAGTTGAAAGAACGTAATATTCAGGACTGACGCCACAGTCATAAAAACTTGCTGACTTCTGCTGTAATTATAAAGCCGTTATACCTTTAATGGATCCTGATCTACGTCAGGAAGACAACGAGGTGGGCGTCATCAAAACCCCACCTCTAAATAGAAACCTCCGTCTCTAAATATAAAACTACCGTCTCCCTGAACTGGTTTCAGGGTCCATGGTTTTCACTGTCCTTTCATAACGGCCTGACGCAAGCTTGCTAATTCCTTTTTCTTAAATCTCTTCTTCCTAAGCCCCTTTTTCCCAAACCCCAAACGCAAAAAACCCGTCGCATCTCTGCAACGGGTTTCTT